>JBEKLE010000061.1:0-27111 GCA_050010355.1 Rhodopila sp.
GCTGATCGTTCCGTCATCCACCGACCAGGAGATTGTTCGGCTGGTGTGGCTGCCGCCCCCGGTCGGGTCCGTGTTGGTCGGATCAGTGCTGTAGGCGACCGATTCCAAAGCCGTCTGATAGGCCGCGATGCTCGCGACGCCGCTCAGCGTCAATGTGCCGCCGTTGAAGCCGGCGGTCAGGCCGCCCGGCGTGCCGACCGTCAGCGTGTCGCCGGTCCGGAAACCTCCGATGACTGCCGTCGCACTCGCCAGCGTCGAACTCGCCGTGTCGGTGACGGTCAATCCGCCGTCCAGCGGAACCGCTGACCCGCCACCGGTAAAGGTGGCCGCCGCCCCGGCCACGACCGTCTCGCGCGCGACGACTTGAACCGTGCTCGTGGCGGTCGGGCTCGTTACGATCCCGTCGTTCACCGTCCAGTCGATCGAGCGAGCCCCAACACTGCCGGTCGAGCTGAATTTCACCGAGTCCAGAACGGTCTGGTAATCGGCGAGCGTATCCGCACCCGACAGCGTCAAGGTCTCGGTCCCCGCGACATAGGTCGCGGTTATCGAGGTGCCGGTGGAGGTCGCCGACAGTGTATCAGTCGCGGTCCCATTCGTGATGACGACGGTGGCGCTCGCCAGGCCCTGACCGTCGGAATTGGAGACAGTCGGCGTCGAGCCGACCGCCGTCGCGGCAGCACCTTGGATGTGGGACGCGGTCCCGCTCGCGGTGACCGTCGGCGTGGACAGCAGGACGAGGCCGGTCGGATAGGCGTCCGGCGTGCCGCCCGTGTCGAGTGTGCCGTTCGCGTAAATGGTCTTAAGGGCCGTAGTGTTGGTCGCCGACAGGCTGCCCTCCTGTATCGCCTGGGTCGCTTCGTCGGTGACGTAAAAAATCCCGTCCTGCGGATCGATCGTGATGCTCTGCGGGCGACCCGCATCAGATCCCGAGTACAGCGTCTTGAGCGAACTCGTTGTGAGCGAAATCGAACTGCCGGACCCCGTGTATTGAATGCTGTCGATGAAACTGTCGGCAGTCGTCGTGTTCCCGAGCGTGGTGCCGCCGTCATAGGCTGTGAAGTACAATGTTTTAGTCGCTGGGTTCACGGCCACGCCCGACAGGAGCGAGCTGTAGCCGGACAACAATTCGGATACCGTCGACCCCAACTGCAAGTTCAGTACGACCGCGGTGCTTCCCGACAGGCTGCCGGCGTCCAGGTTGTTACTGAAGCCGCTCGCTGAGTCCGTGAAGAACACCGCATTGTCGGGGACGTCCAGCGCCAGATCTTGCGGGATCAACGCGCCGGACACCACGTTGGTGGCGGTGCCGCCGATAACGCTGATCTTATAGATCCCGCCCTGACCAGAGAGCGGGCTGAAGCTCGAGTCGAAAGCCGCCTCCGCGAAGTAGAGTTCCCCCGCCGGTTGGTTCAGCGCAAGGCCATCGAGTTCAAAGTAATCGCCACTGCTGTTGGTTGCCGGCTGGTTGTAGATGGTAGCCAGAGTGCCGCTTGAGAGATCGTCCGAAAAGATCTCGTTGACCGGATAATCATAGACCGTGAAGAAGTCTGTCCCCAGCGGCGCATCGACAGCCAGGCCGTAAAACTGGTCGTCATTGGGATGGAGCGCGTTGTCGTCGACGACATCCTTCGAAGACCCACCGACGATGGCGCCGCCGCTGACACCGAACTGTTCGACCCCCGTCCCGACCAGGTTGCCTGTGTTGTATGCGTTCAACACGTCAAACAACTGGTTGTCCGTCGTCGGCAACACGTCCGGGTAAGCGGCTTCGGCCGCCGCGGTGAACGGAGCAACGACTGCGGTGTTGCCGACATTGACGTCAAGCGTCCAACTGCCGCCATCCGCCGCGGCACCCACCAGATGCGACGATGCCGCGACGTTGGAACCACCAGTCGCCACCGACAACTGGTCGAGGAATGACACGCCGGCGGGACCCTGCGCCACGTCGCAGCCGTAGATCTGGATATCGCCGCCAGGTTGCAGCGCAGCCCCGATCGTCGTCAGGTCGCTCTCATAGTGCCCGATGCTACTGGCGCTGAGGACGCCGCTGCCCAATGCAATCTGCCCATCCTGCCCATGCGCCACGATATCGATGGCGGCAAGGTTGCTGATATCGTTCGAGGCTAGATAGGCGGCAATCTGCTGCATGCCGTCGAGGCTCGCGTCCAGGATGACAGCCCGCGCCCCGGGCGCAACCCCAGCGGCCAGAAGTTGCGCATCCGGCACATCGCCCTCAATGAACACGATCTGCCGGACCGGCTGACCGTTCGGGCTCGCTGTCGCCCCTTGCGTCACATCAGAGTTGCCCGGGTCCAAGTCAATTGCCGAACCCGCGGCTGCGAGGTTGAACGTTCCGTCCTGCGGCCCGTCCGTCTGCCCGAACGCTTGCGGACGCCCGTCGGCCCGATGACGGCGAAACTCAAACCTGTCCACTTGATGGAGTCCTCCGGAAGTCATTGTGGCGATGTGACGGTCGGGATACCGTCGGCAGTCCCTCTGTCGCAAGCCAGCACCCCGGCGTCAGCAAGCTTCCGTAATGTACGTGATACGACAGCGAAACCATATCAGGATCTTCAGCTCGAAATAAACAGAATACCGCGCCGGAAGCCTCTTGATCTCATTCCGGGGCTGGCCTAGGATCGTATCAGAAGACGGATCAAGTGGTTTCGAAGGCAATCACGCTGAGCGTCCCGATGACGCCGCTTGCTGACTGTAACTAGATAGACATGTTCTCAAGATCTCCTTGAGCGACACAAACCGACATGTAACCCGGACTACCGGGCCGGGGAAGGAGAAACACCATGGGACAGCCTTTCGTTGGACAGGTCATCGCGGTCGGCTTCAATTTCGTTCCGCCAGGCTGGCTCCCCTGTGACGGCTCGCTCGTGCCAATTTCCGAGTACGATGTGCTGTTCAATCTGCTCGGCACCACCTACGGCGGCAACGGCACCACCACCTTCGGCCTCCCCGATCTGCGCGGCCGGTCGCCGCTAAATGCCGGCCAGGGCAATGGACTTTCGAACCATGTCCTCGGCCAGATCGCCGGGGCCGAAAACGTCACCCTGACAGGCGCCCAAATCGGCGCCCACAGCCACCCGCTAATGGCGTCGGCGCGGACCGGCACGATCTCAACGCCCGGCAGCAGTGTCGCCATCGCGACGGTCGAAGCCCCGAATGTCAGTGTATTTGGTTCTCCACTGGCCACCACCACGCTGGCCGCGAGTGCAGTCGGGCTCGCCGGTGCCAGCCAGCCGCACGAGAACCGCCAGCCCTTCCTGACCATCAACTATATCATCAGCTCTGTTGGGATTTATCCCTCTCAGGCCTGACTATCGCACACGCCGGGAGAAACCCTTATGTCGGAACCCTTCCTCGGGCAGATCACCGTCTTTCCCTATAACTTCGCGCCGATGGGCTGGGCGGACTGCGCCGGCCAGCTTCTGCCTATCTCCCAGTACAGCGCGCTGTTTTCATTGCTGGGAACCCAATACGGCGGCAATGGCCAGACGAATTTCGCGTTGCCCAACCTGCAGGGCGCGGTGCCGGTTGGGCAAGGTCCGCAACCAGGTGGATCAGCCTACGTCATCGGTGAAACCGGAGGCGCGGAGACTGTCACACTAACGACCAGTTCCATGCCGGGTCACACCCACGCATTGAATGCCACCACGGCCTCCGCAACAGTCAATTTGCCAAGCGGCCAGTTGCTCGCAACCGCGCTGAAGGGCAATCCGATCAACGGGGACAAGGGAGAAATTTATAACGTGGCGCAGCCGGACACCGGCCTGACTCCGGGTTCTATCCAGCCCGCCGGTGGTTCGCAGCCGCACAACAACACGCAGCCGTTCCTGGTGTTGCGGTACTGCATCGCCCTGACAGGTGTCTTTCCATCAAGAGTCTAACCCAGAGGCTCGGCAGATCAAAGCACCACGAAACCGTAACCAGCCGCCGCCGGGAAAAACAATGCCGGCGGCGAACCTTGGGAGCAATTGACAATGGCTGAACCGTATCTTGGTCAGATCGAGGCCTTCGCGTTTGGTTACCCACCGCGCGGGTGGGCCATCTGTGCCGGACAAACCCTGCCGATCAATCAGAACGCGGCCCTTTTCTCGTTGATCGGAACGACTTACGGCGGCAACGGCGTATCGACGTTCATGCTGCCGGACTTGCGAAGCCGCCTCGCCATGGGTCAGGGCAACGGGTCGGGGCTGACCCCACGCACGATCGGTGAGGTCGGTGGCGAGGAGAATCACACCTTGCTCGTTACCGAGACGCCGAGCCACACTCATCTGGCCATGGCGGCGGCGAAACCAGCCGCCAACACCAACACGAATGCGCCTGGCAATTCGGTTGTGCTGGCCCAGACCGTTGGCAAAGCGGCCAATAGCACGTTCCTGCTGTCGCTCTACGCCTCCGATGCCACGCCTGGCCAGCCAATGGCGGCCACGGCGATCAGCACGACCGGCGGTCTGGCGCACAGCAACCTGATGCCGTACAACACGCTTAATTTCTGCATCGCCCTTTCGGGGATCTACCCATCGCGCAACTGACGGTCTCCTCAGTTGAACACCGCCTGATACGCCTGCCGGTCGCGCTCGATCGTGTGAATCGGCATGACGTACAGGTCGGCGATGGCATCCCCTTCGATATGCGCGCGATACTGTCCCTCCGGCAGGATAGCGTCCGCCGGACCATGGAAAATCAAAGTGAACGGCGTCCGAGCCGCGACTGCTGCCGGATAGGGTCGCTTCACGTCGACCGCCGCCAGACGCAGAACAAGTTGCTGGCCTGCGAATTCGAAACGCTTGCCGATGAACCGGGCGAAATCCTGATGCTGCGACAATGCGGCCATGGCGAGGTTGCCCCTTTCCCGGCAGTTCCATCCCGATAGGGTCAGCGTTTAGAACATGATCGCGCTCAGCGGCCAGCGCTTCGTTTGCGACCCTGGCAACCAGCGACGCCTGACCAGCGATCAGCAACCGAAGGGGGAAGGCCAGGCATGACCGTGTTGCTCGAAACGACCCAAGGAACGTTTGCGCTCCGCCCGGAACAGCCGCAAGACGCCTGTTTCCTGTACACCCTGTTTCGCAGCCACATGGCCCCTTCCATCGCTGCCATGCCGGTCGACGATGCCGTGAAGGAGTCACTGCTGCGGATGCAGTTCCGCTCCCAGACAATGACCTACGCTGCGCAGTATGCAGGCGCCCGGTTCGATATCCTGGAGCGCGACGGCAGACCGTTCGGCCGGCTGATCGTGCACGAGGATGCCGGCGTTGCGACCTTCGTCGATTTCGCTTTGCTGCCCGACATGCGCGGCGCCGGTATCGGCACAGCCGTAATCAAGCGCGTGTTGGACTGGGTAGCCGAACGCTGCCCCATCGTGCACGCCAGTGTGATGGCGGGCAACGAGGCATCGCTGCGCATGATCCGCCGCGTCGGCTTCATCCAGGTCGGGGAGATCCCGCCTTTCCTGCAACTGGAATGGCAACGCCCGCAGCCTTTCGCTGCAACAGTCGTTGCAACCGGTGCGGCGGCGAAGCAGTCTCCCTGACCGCAACCGCCCTCGCAGTGACCGGGAACGCCGCAGCCATGACGCCGACTTTGGGCTATTCCGTTCGTGCCGAGTGGGACCTCGATCCCGATTTCCTCACGGTCAATCACGGCTCGTTCGGCGCAACCCCCCGCTCCGTGCGCGCGGCCCAGCGTGCCTGGCAGGACCAGATGGAGCGTCAGCCGAGCCGCTTCATGAACACCATCTACCCCGGCGCCATCCGCGAGGCCGCCGCGGCCCTGGGATCATTCCTCAACGCTCGCGCAGATGAAATAGTCTTCGTCGACAACGCGACCACCGGCTGCAACGCCGTCCTGCGGTCACTCGTATTCGCGCCTGATGATGAAGTGGTCATTCTCAGCCACGCCTACGGGGCCGTGTGCAACACCGTGCGTTTCGTTACAGAAAACGCCGGCGCGCGGATTGTCATGGCTGACGTTCCGTTCCCCGATCCCGCGGAAGACTCGCTGCTGACCACCGTGACCAGCGCGATCACGCCCAGAACGCGCCTCGCGGTGATCGATCATATTGCCTCCGGCAGCGCGATCGTCATGCCGGCGCAGCGGATCGTCACCGCCTGCCACGCGGCCGGCGTGCCCGTGCTGATCGACGGCGCCCATGCGCCCGGCCAGGTCGACATCGATCTGACCGCCATCGGCGCCGACTGGTATGTCGGCAACGCCCACAAATGGCTCTGCGCCCCGAAGGGCTGTGCGTTCCTGCACGCCGCCCGGGACCGACAGGCCGGTCTGCACCCCGGCACCATCTCCCACGGCTACGGCCGAGGCTTTCTGGCTGAGTTCGACTGGACCGGAACGACCGACCCGAGCCGATTTCTGGCGGTGCGGGAGGCGATCGCTTTCCACCACCGCCTGGGTGGTCCGGCATTATGCGACCGCAATCGGGACCTCGCCGCAGAGGGCGCCGAGCTTATGGCCCAACGCCTGAATACCCAGGTGGGAACAAGAGGGGTGGTCGCCGGCGCGATGGCAACCGTCCGCCTGCCAATCGAGGACGCTAGCCCGGCGAACGCGCAAGCCATCCGCCGGCGGCTGATGGCAGCCAGCACGGATGCGCCGGTGCACGCCCTGGACGGTGCCCTGTGGCTGCGCCTTTCTGCCTTCGCATACAACGAACTGAATGACTACGCCCGTCTCGCTGAGATCGTGGCGCCCATGCTGCGGGAGTGATGCAGCCTGCTGCCGTTGACAAAGCAGCTCATTGCCGAACGATCGGCCGCCTAGGCCGCCTGAACCCGAGGGCGCTTGCGCCGGCCGCCGGAAAGCCCGAACTTCCCTTAAGGCTGGACAGGGCGGGCGTAGCGTGGATGTCGATCAGCAAATACCGGACCAGGTCTGGGCTCCCCAGGTGCGCGCCGCGGTGCCACGGGGCCTTTGCACCGATTGCGGCATCTCCCGCACCAGCGACCCCAAGCGCTGTGGCAGAGCGTGCCAGTTCATAAAGCCCGATTATCCCACGCTCGAAACCCGCGTGCACGGCCGCACCCGCGATCCCGCCCGCCCGGACGAATTATTCTTCGGCCCATTCAACCGCATGATGCGAGCATCGATGACCGAACCGCGGCAAGGCGCACAGTGGACCGGCATCGCGACCCGCATCGCCGAACGCCTGCTGGAAACCAAAGCGGTCGATGCTGTGCTGACCATGGCGCCGGACCCCGCTGATCGCTGGCACCCAGTGCCGGTCCTCGTCACCGACGCCGCCGGCATGGCCGATTGCCGAGGGATGCGGATGGGCTACGCCCCCCTCCTCGCCCTGCTCGAACCCGCTCGGCAGAAAGGCTTCAAGCGGCTGGCCGTAATCGGGATACCCTGCCAGGTCTATGCGCTGCGCGCGCTGGAACAGGAACTCGGGTTCGACCACCTGTACGTCGTCGGAACACCATGTTCCGATAACACAACGACGGAACGCTTCCACCAGTTCCTGGCCCTCCTGGCCGAGGATCCCGCCACCATCACCTACCTGGAATTCCGCGCCGACTATCATGTGGAACTGCGCTTCTCCGACGGGCGCGCCAAGGAAATTCCGTTTTTGCAGCTCCCGATATCGAAACTCCCGCCAGACTTCTTTCCGATGACATGCCGCACCTGCGTCGATTACACCAACGTGCTGGCCGACATCACCGTCGGCTACATGGGCGGCCAGGGCGAGCAATGGCTGCTGGTCCGCAACAAACGCGGCGAGGACCTGCTAGCCCTGCTCGGCGACGAAATCCGCACCGCCGAACCCGGCAGCGCCGGCAAGCGGAAGGGCCCGGTCACCGGATTTATGAAAAACACCGAACGTGCCGCCGGCGGCCTGCCATTGCGCGGCATGCCCAATTGGATGCGTCCTGTCGTCGGCTGGCTGATGCCCCGAATCGGCCCGCGCGGGCTGGAGTTCGCTCGCGCCCGCGTCGAAATGAAAGCGGTCGAAACCGTGATCCACTTGCGCCGAACCTACCCGAAGCGCTTACGCACAATGGTGCCCGATCACGTCTGGGCGCTCGTGAAGCCGTATGGCCTGACGCGAGACGTCGATTGACCCGAGGCAACACGCGCCTGGGGTGACGCTGCTCCGGCCGTTAATCCTTTTTTCATCATTCACTACTATCGTAAAGACCTGGCGCCACTACGCGAGGACCCCTATGTTTGACCAGGACCGTTTCATCGCCGACACCGAAATTGCGGCCCGCGACGGAGGTCAACACGCCGTGCGGGACATCGTGTCCAGGGCGGTCGCCGACCCGGTCCGCCTGATGGCATCACTCGGCGAACCGCAACGTTCTGGGATCACATTGCTGCACGCTTCGAAACACGTCACCATAATCAACATGATTTGGGGACCCCACACGACGATGATGCCGCATAACCACCATATGTGGGCGGTGATCGGTCTCTATAGCGGGCGGGAGGACAACATTTTCTGGCGGATCTTGCCGCCCGACGCGCGGTGGCCGATTGAGGCTGCCGGCGCAGCTAGTCTGATGGCCGGCGATTCCCGGGATCTTGGGGTCGCCATGATCCACTCGGTCACCAATCCGCTTGGCAGAATGACCGGCGCGCTGCATATCTACGGAGGTGATTATCTGCACGAACCCCGCGAGGCATGGGACCCCGAGACATTGCAACCCGGACCTTTCAACTTGGACGTCACGCGGCGCCTGTTCGCGGATTCGAACCGTGTCTGATTGATGCCGATCTTTCTGCTGCTGGCAGCCGTCGCCTTCATTGGCGGCGGCGCTTGGCTGTACACGCCCGATAAATCCCGAACCGCGCTGGAGGCAGAATACGCCGGCCCACCCTCGGAATTTCTGCAGGTCGACGGCATCCGCCTGCACGTCCGCGACACCGGTCCGCGCAATGCCCCCGTCGTCATCCTGCTGCACGGCCTCGGCTCCAGCCTGCACACCTGGGAACCCTGGGCGGAGGCGCTGTCCGTCCACTTCCGGGTCATCCGCTACGACCTGCCAGGCTTCGGCCTCACCGGCGCGGACCCGAGCGGCGATTACAGCGACGCGCGGTCGATCGCAGTACTCGCGGCTCTGATGGACGCACTGTCGGTTCCGCGTGCCTCGCTGGTCGGCAATTCCATGGGCGGCAAGTTGGCCTGGCAATTCGCAGCGGAGCATCCCGACCGTGTGGTCAAACTGGTGCTGATCTCACCCGACGGCTACGCCAGCCCCGGCTTCGAATACGGCAAAAAAGCCGAGGTCCCCATGGTCGCCCGGCTGCTGCCATACACCTTGCCCACCTTCATGCTGCGCATGAACATCACCCCGGCATACGGCGACCCATTACGGCTGACCGAGGCCACCGTCACGCGCTATCGCGACCTGATGCTTGCTCCGGGCGTGCGGCGCGCGCTGCTGGACCGGACGGCGCAGGTGATGCTGCGACCCCCGGAGCCGATGCTGCGCCGCATCCACGCGCCGGCGCTGCTGGTCTGGGGGGAGAAGGACAGGCTGATCCCGTTCAGCAACGCGCAGGATTACCTGAAGGTGATGCCCGATGCGCGTCTGGTGTCCTTCCCCGACCTCGGCCACGTCCCGCAGGAGGAAGACCCCACCCGGTCCCTCGTGCCGGTGGAGGCGTTTCTAACGGCGTGATGCCATCAGTCGCGCATCGGCAAGTGTATCGTTGTCGCGCATCGGCGCGTGTATCGTTAAGGTAAGCGACACGCACCGAGGATCACGGTCGGACCATGGACATCGACATCGCACCCCTGGAACGAGCCATCGCTCGCCTCGAAGAGGCAGTGGAGGTCTACCAGCAGGATACCTCTCAGTCGCTCATTCGCGACGGGTTGGTCCAGCGGTTCGAGTTCACCTACGAGTTGTGCTACAAGCTGCTGAGGCGTTACCTGGCAGCGAACGCTGGGCCGCCGGAGTTGATCAACGCTATGAACTTCTCGGACATCATCCGGGTCGGTAACGAGAACAGCCTGCTGCTGGGAAACTGGCCGCGCTGGAAGGCCTACCGCGATATGCGGGCAAGAACCAGCCACAGCTACAACGAGGCGGTTGCCCTGGACGTTGTCGCGGGTATTCCGCCATTCCTCGAAGAAGCGCGCCACTTGCGCGACAAGCTCCGAACCCGCCTGAGAGCTTGAAAAAGAATGCCCTCCCGCACCGGAATCAACCAAAACGTCAATGTTGACAGAGGGCATTCTTTTTCATGTTCGATTGGCTTTCGAGCTCCGACCGGATGACCCTTCCGCCGATCGACATCTCACCGGCGGACTGGCGGATCGTCCGGGATATTTTGCGCAAGCACGTGCCGAAGCAACAGGTCTGGGCCTTTGGATCCCGGGCGAAGCGGGCCGCCTGGACGTATTCCGACTTGGACCTTGCGATCATGACCGAGACGCCATTGCCCTTCAAGGTCCGCGGGGACATGGCCGAGGACTTCTCCGAGTCCGATCTGCCCTTCCGGGTGGACATCCTTGACTGGGCAACAACACTGGAGGATTTCCGTCGCGTCGTTGAGCGAGACAAGGTCGTTGTCCAGCAAGGCATTGCAACTGCTTTATCACCGGACGTGGCCCAGAACGCCGCCCTCCGTGACGAACCCGAACCGGGCAGTGCGTCGGAGCCGAATATCAGAACCGACCGGCGATGACACCGTCACTCCGGCGGCGGCGCCCCGTCATGCCGGCGACCACCCGTATCCACTCTCTTGGCTTGGCAAGAACGCGTCTTTACAGGCCTCTACCCGAGATGGCGGTGGTTGCGCGCCTTTCGATCGGTCTCTGCGACGGTCGCATTAAACCACCGGGCTCGCCCCGCCATCCATGTTGATCGCCGTCCCGGTCGTGAACCCGGCATGATCGCTGCACAGGAAGCACGCCATCGCCGCAAACTCCTCCGCCTTGCCGATCCGCCCCAGCGGCACGTTGGCACCCATCTTCGCGGTGAACTCTTCATACGACACATTGGCACCTTCCCGCGTGTGCCGCCGCTTGTGCTGATCGGAGTTGATCAATCCCACAAGCATACCGTTGACCAGGATGCCGTGCGGTGCACCCTCGGCCGACATCACCTTCATCAACGCCATCCCGGCCGCGCGTGAGACCGCCGTCGGTGCCCCGTTCGCCCGCGGCGCCTTCGCCCCGGTGTTCAGCACGTTGATGATCCGCCCCCACTTTCGCGACTTCATCCCTGGCCAGCACAGACGAGACAACCGGATCGCGGCGAACAGCTTCAGGTCAAGATCCTCCTGCCAGATCGCATCGGTGATCTGATCCGATGGCATCGCGCGCGAAATCCCGGCGTTGTTGATCAGAATGTCCACCTGACCGAACGTCCCGGTAACCGCCTCGAAGGTCTTCGAAATGTCGCCGGCCTTCGAGACATCGCATTGAAAGGTCGCGACCTTGCCCGAAGCGCCCTCGGACGCTATCGCCTTGGCCTCCGCCAACGTCTCCGGGTTACGCGCCAGAATCGCCACATTGGCGCCGGAGGCAGCGAATTCCTTCGCCATGGCCAGACCCAGGCCCTTGCTGGCTCCGGTTATGATCGCGGTGCGACCGTCGAGGCGGACTTCCATCGGCTTTCTCCCCTATCAAGGCTCCCATTTTGGGGAACATGCCCAAGCCATGCAACGCGTGCCGCCAACAGGGCCCAAAGGAACCTCATGTCCTCATTCGATTTCATCGCCGCCCTGCTGCTGCTCGCCGCCATTCTGGGGATCGTGAACCACCGCTATCTCCACCTGCCACGCACGATCGGCCTGATGGCTGGCTCCCTGGTATTGTCGGTCATCATCATCCTGGTCGATCGCTCGGTCGACGTCGTCGAACTGCGGGAATGGTGGAAGGATCTGGTTGCCTCCACCAACCTGCCAGACGTGTTCCTCGGCGGTCTGCTGGCGTTCATGCTGTTTGCCGGCAGCCTGCACGTCGATGTGGACAGCCTTCGCGCCCAGAAATGGACTGTCCTCTCGCTCGCGACGCTCGGTGTGCTGCTGGCGACGGCGCTCTACGGATTCGGCATCTGGCTGATCTTCGACAAGGCGGTCCCGCTGCCCTGGTGCTTCGCCCTCGGCGCCCTGCTCGCCCCGACCGACCCCGTCGCCGTCGGCGGTCTGTTGAAAGATGCCGGCTTGCCACCCGCTCTGCTCGCCGTCGTGAACGGCGAAAGCCTCTTCAACGACGGTGTCGCCGTCGTCGTGTTCGCCGCCGCGTTGGAATGGGCGAACGGCCAGTCCGCCACCGCCGCCTCGATCGGCCTGGACCTGTTAACTGAGGGCGGCGGCGGCGTAGCACTCGGCCTCGCCGCCGGCTACCTGGCCTATCGCGCGCTCCATCTGGCAAACGAGCCTTCCCTGGAGCTGACGATCACCCTGGCCCTAGTCACCGTCACGTACAGCCTCGCCGCCGCGCTGCACGTGTCCGGCCCGCTGGCCGTGGTCGTCGCGGGCTTGCTGACCGGCCACCGCTCCACCCGCCTCGCCATGACAAAGGTCTCCCGCGAGCAGGTGATGCTGTTCTGGGACCTGATGGATGAACTGCTGAACGCCGTCCTGTTCCTGTTGATGGGCTTCGCGCTGCTGTCCGTAGAGATCGACCAACAACTGTTAGTCGCCGCCGCCGGTGGCATCGCTTTGGCTCTGGTAACGAGGCTGATCAGCGTCGCCGTGCCCACCACACTGGTGCATCTGCGCCGGTTACCGAAACTCCGAGGCATCGCCGTTCTCACCTGGGGCGGACTGCGGGGCGGGATCTCCGTTGCCCTGGCCCTCACGCTGGAGCCGTCACCGTATCGAGGGGCTCTGCTGGCCGTCTGCTACGCCGTAGTGGTCTTCACCATCCTGGTGCAGGGACTGACGATGCCGATGCTGGTTCGGCGCCTCTATCGCCAACATATTGTTTAACGGCGCCAGCTACCCGATTCGACGACTACAGCAATCCTGCAACGATGACCGTGAGCAGCCCAAGGATCAGATTGACCCCGATCAGCTTGCGGATGTTATCCAGGCTGGAGGCCATCCGGTTGCGGTCTGTCGTTCGCCGGAAACGCCGGTAGGGGCCGAAGAAGATCGCCAGGAAGACGGCCGCCATCAGCAGCCCGAGCCCCATCATCGCGTTGAGCTGCCAGGGTGCCGTTGCCATAGTCCATTGCAGCGCCAGCATCGCGAAGCCGCTGAGTATGATCAACGGCATGGCGTGCCAGACCACCAGGAAGAACTTCTTGAAAACCCGCGTATGCAACAGCATCCGTTGCGGCGCCTCGATCGCCGCCATGCTCGGGCGCAGCACCACATAGGCAAAGAACATACCGCCCACCCACAGCACCGCGCACAGCAGATGCAGTGCCCTGAGACCCGCGTAAAACGTCATCCAATCCGCTCCAGCAACTCGCTCAGCAACGCACGTAGCTCATTCGCCGCGATTGAGCGAGGGGCGGTCTCGGTCACCGCCAGCCCCTCGGCGAAAGCGGTCGCAAACCCGGTGCGGTTGCCGATCGTCGCTGTCAGCAGCGGCTTGCCATCCCGCTTCAGTTGCGCGGCCATCGTCTCCCGCAGCTTGCCCGAGGATGGCACGCGGTTCAGCACCATCGCCGCTTGGCGCTTCTCGGTGGCGGCCAGCTTTAGCGTGCCCTCGGCCGCCCAGATGTCCGGCGGGCTGGGCTGCACCGGGATCAACACGATGTTGGCACCTCGGATCGCCAGACGCGCATCGGTGTCGATCTGCGGCGGGCTGTCGATCACAACGACATCGTGCCCCGACTTCAGCCGGTCCAGCTCCCCGGTCACCCGCCAGCCCGACACGTCGGAAAATGTCAGCTTCGCAGCGGTCCCGGGCCGAAGCTCGATCCAGTGCGCCAGGCTGTGCTGCGGGTCGATATCCAGTAGCGCCACTTTGCGGGACGGTGCCAGCGCGGCGGCCAGATTCGCCGCCAGCGTCGTCTTGCCCGTGCCGCCTTTCTGTTGCGCAACAGTGATGACGATCGCCATCCGATTCAACTCCATACCGATAATATCATACAGTTTCAGAGGCCCGCGATTCGACGCCAGGACCAACGTGGATGACGGCTCGCTTTTCCGCGGCGTTGGCCGTATCGTCAGAGCGTGATCAACACGACTTGGGTCACGGGGACACGCTGGAAACGCAGAATGCCGATCGACCAACCAGGAGGCGAAGGCCCTTACCGCCTTCAGAAGCCGCATTGCGAGAAGGATTGGCACGCTTATCACGGCATCCGCCGCAAGGTGTTTCACTTGCCCCGGCCGGACGAACCGATCAGCCCGGACTGTCACCCCCTGCTGCTGTTCCTGGAAGACCAGCCGATCGGCGCAATTCAGGTCGACGATCTGCGGAATGCCGCCGCCGCCTTGCGCCTGGTCGCAATCGACCCCGCCTTCCAGGGCGGTGGCCATGGCCGAGCGATGATGGAGCGGGTGGAGCAGTTCGTGCGCGAATTGGGATGCAGCAAGGCGGTGGTCTACGCGACCCCGGAGGCGGCGGGATTCTATCAGACCATCGGCTACGACGAGGAAGACTGGGACGAAATCTGTGTGGGCGGCATCGTGCAGATGCTGAAGAAGTTGGACGGGGACAGCCGCTGAGCGCATGGATGATGATACTTCAAATCCACAAAATCGCGTTGCCAACCCTCACGGACCGTTGCGGACAGGACCACTGGCGTTGCGGAGGCGCTGGCAGAGCTAGATCGCGTCTCCAACAACAGCGCTTCGGTCCAGGCGCACTTTCATGGCGTCGTGCTGACGGACCAGGTGGCGCTGTAGACCGGCGGCGATTTCTCCAGTTGCGCGACAACCGCGTCCAGAACAACGGGGTCAGCCGAACTCGGAACCAGAACCGCTGCGAGTTCGACCTGCGTCTCGGTCTCCGATAGCGTTTCGATTTCCAGAATCGGATAACCCACCTTCTCCAGCGTTTCGTCGAGAATGTCGCGCGCAGCGGCGACCTTCCGCTGGTCGGTCACGACATGCACCCGATACCGCGCCTCGGTCGTGCGCGCATCGATCGGCAAGCGGTTGATGTAGTTGACCAAGGGCCGCAACAGCGTGTTGCCGGCAACGACAAAGACCGACAGAGCGATCGCCTCGGCCCAAAGAGTCGCCCCCGCGAAGGCGCCCACTGCGGCGGAGCACCACAAGGTCGCGGCCGTGTTAAGTCCGCGGATCTGCGTGCCCTCTTTCAGGATCACGCCCGCCCCCAGAAATCCGATACCGGACACAACGTAGGAGATGATACGTGTCGCCCCCTCCGGGCCCAGCAACCGTGTCCCGAGGTCCGTGAAGGCCGCTGCCCCAACGGCCACCAGCACGTTCGTTCGCAACCCAGCCGTCCTCTGCCGCCACTGCCGCTCGGCCCCGATCAACGTCCCGAGCATGAACGCGATCGCGAAACTAGCGAGCGTGCTGATGAATGCGCTGTGGAGAAACCAGGCCAGAATTGCGTGCGCCACCGCGTCGTTCCAAATGACGCGGTGGCGTTAGCGTGAACAGGTCATGCCCGCAATGGCTCAGGTGGCGGATCGCGAGGCACCGGAACGGGACCAGGAGGCTCCTCGATCGGCGCCGGGTCGTCGGGATCGGGAACTGCCGGAGGATCGCCGGGTGGAACCGGCGGATCCGACAGCGTCAGCGTGTGAAGGCTCAATGAGCGCGCGATTGCAAGGGCCGAACGGCGTCCTGTGCTGTGCGGCCAGCGATATCCAACAGGCGGCTGGTCGATTCAAACGCGTGGTTGATCGCGTCGATATAGAGATCGCGCTGAACCTCGGCCAGTTCGACGAGATTCTTGCAGCGCAACACATCCTGCGGCTTGTGAGCTGCGTTCTCCATCGTGTGATCCACCATTTCCAGCCAGGCGTGCTGCATGCTCTGGAATCCGCGGCCCAAAGTCATGCAACTGGCGAACAGCGACTGTACTTTTTCGGCGGAGCGCTCGGAAGCGTCACGGTAAACGTCCATCGCCTGCGCCGCGGAGGAGAGCATATGATGGCCGCGGCCGAAGCTGATATCGGCGACGCGACTGCTGACGCCCGCTGCGGTGCGAACGCCTAACATCAGAACCTCGCGGCTTTGATCAGCCGCCTTGCTGGACATGTTGGCCGCCGCATTGGCGGTCTCCGCAACCGTTTCTGTTATGCTCTGAGTAGCGTCCCTTGCGCGATCGATCCCGTTCTGCGCGACCCTGCTCGTTTCATTAACCGAATCTTTTGCTGTCTTGCTAGCTGTATCTACGGCCGCCTGGCCGAATCTTGCCGTTTGGTCCGCGGCCTTCTTCGTGGCTTCGGCAGGTTTCGATGTTTCTGACATGATATGTCCTCATAGAAGATAACTTAGGACCGGCACCCAAAACTTGGGCTGTTTCTGCCATTCCTTCAAGGTATGGCCAGCAGATTTGTCCCCGACGGCTTCATCTTTGGCACAACGTCACCATAGCCGCCGGGCCGCCCGGTTGATAGTCACGGAAACGTCATTCCGGGCCCATCCGAGAAACCTCGTTCCGCCTCCGGTCCGGATTCCGGGGTCGCCATCGGGATCGGACGTTCGGCCATCTGGCGGAAACCCTCGATCGCGAGGCGCAAAGCGACCGATCGCTTGCTCTCCGTTTCCAAAACGAACAACACGAGGCAACGACCGGTTATTTCATAAGTTTCACCTGTCTGAAATGATTCATGGCTGCCGTCGTCGGGGTTGTTGGTGTCCAGCAGGCAACGCCAGACCTTGCCGCCCACCACCTCGGGCAGCGTGAATGCGACGACGTCATGATAGGCATTCAGCACCAGCAGCGCCGTGGCATCCATCGCCGGACGCTTGATCCCGCTGGCTTGCGCCCGCCCGTCCAGTAACATGCCGAAACAGCGCGCATTCGCGTCGTCCCAGTGCGCAGCCTCGATATCCTGACCCGCCGGGGAAAGCCAGCGGACGTCACGCACGTCGAGATCGGGACTGTATTCGCCCGTCACGAACCGGGAGCGGCGCAGGATCGAAAATGATTGCCGCAACACGATGATCTTGCGGACGAATTCCGCCAGATCGACTTCCTTTTCGCCGAAATTCCAGTTGACCCAGCTTATCTCGTTGTCCTGGCAGTAGGCATTGTTGTTGCCGTTCTGCGTGCGGCCGAACTCGTCGCCTGCCAGTATCATCGGCGTGCCCTGGGCCAGCAAAAGCGTCGCCAGCATGTTGCGCTTCTGCCGCTCGCGCAACGCGACAATGTTCGGATCGTCGCTCGGGCCCTCGACGCCACAGTTCCAGGACTGGTTGTCGGAATGGCCGTCTCGACCGTCCTCGCCGTTAGCGTCGTTGTGCTTCTCATTATAGGAAACCAGATCGTTCAACGTGAAACCATCGTGGGCCGTAATGAAATTGACACTGGCCCAGGACTTGCGGCCGCGATGAGCAAACTCGTTGGCCGATGCGGACAGACGTGTTGCCATTTCGGCCTGTTTGCCGGGATCGCCTTTCCAGTATGCGCGAACCGTATCCCGGAACTTGTCGTTCCATTCCGCCCAGCCCGGCGGAAAGCGGCCAACCTGATACCCGCCGGGCCCGATGTCCCAGGGTTCGGCGATCAGTTTGGAGGCCGACAGCGCGGGATCCTGAAGACAGCTCTGCAAGAAGCCGTGCGCTTCGTTGAAGCCATGATCTTCACGCGCCAGGATCGTGCCCAGATCGAACCGGAAACCGTCAACGCGCATCTCGGTCGCCCAGTATCGTAGACTGTCCGTAACCATCTGCACAACCCGGGCGTGGCTCATGTTCAAAGTGTTGCCGGTTCCGGTGTCATTGATGTAGTAGCGGGGGTTGTCCGGTATCAGGCGGTAATAGGACAGGTTATCGATACCCCGGAACGACAACGTCGGGCCGTTCTCGTTGCCCTCGGCCGTATGGTTGTAAACGACATCAAGAATGACTTCCAGGCCGGCGTCATGCAGGCGCGCCACCATCTCCTTGAATTCAGAGAAAACGAAGTCCGGCACAGCGGAATAGCGCGGATCCGGGGCAAAGAAGCCGATCGAGTTGTAGCCCCAGTAGTTGGTCAGACCCTTGTCGAGCAGATAGCTGTCATTGACAAAGGTATGGATCGGCAGCAGTTCCACGGATGTGACACCGAGGGTCTTGATATAATCAACGACTTCCTTGCGCCCGAGGCCGGCGTAAGTGCCACGCAGCTCCTTCGGAACGGCCGGGTGCAGCTTGGTGTAACCGCGGACATGGGTCTCGTAGATGATCGTGCGGTCCCAGGGGACCAAGGGCGCCCGCTCTCGCCCCCACGTGAAGGCGGGATCGATAACCCGGGACTTCGGCATGAAACGCGCACTGTCGCGTTCATCGTAGGTCAGGTCTTCTTTGCCCATCGTGTAGCCGAAAACGGCGGGATCCCATTTCAGGCTGCCGACATGCGCTTTGGCATAGGGGTCGAGGCAGAGCTTGTTCGGATTGAACCGATGGCCCGCTTCCGGTTCATACGGACCATGCACGCGATAACCGTAGGTCGTGCCCGGCCGCGCGTCTGGCAGATAGCCGTGCCAGATCTCGTTGGTATATTCAGGAAGTTCGATCCGTTCGATCTCTTTCTTTCCGCTGTTGTCGAAGAGACAAAGTTCGACTTTCGTCGCGTTGGCTGAGAACAACGAGAAATTGACGCCCAGGCCATCCCAGGTCGCCCCGAGCGGATAGGGAGAGCCTTCGCTGAAGCGTGACTTCGAGATCGCTAGGGGCATCGGCACCTCTTGTTGGAGCAAGGCAAAAAAAGGGGGGCAAATCGCCCCCGTTCCTGTTCAGTATAAGCTCAGGCCGTCAAACGGCCAAGGACATAGCCAATTGCCAGCGCCACAAGCGCCGCGGCGACCGGCTGCGCTTTCACCACGTCGCTGAACTGCGCTGCCGCCTGCTGCGCCTGGCCACTCGCCTGGTTATACAGGCCCTGCGCCTGGGTCTTGCTGTCGCCGGTGATGTCGCCGACGCCTTCCTGAATACGGCCACCAAATTCGCGGGCGGTGCCTTCTACGCGATCGTTCATTCTAGCCTCCTGTCTGACCGGGAAGCACTGCAACGCGCAGGCCCAGGCCGGGTTCCATCGCACGAACCGGAATGCCGGCCAGCCGTAAACCCTGTATGATCTGCCAATGCAAACGTTCGAACTCTCTTCCGGGGCTCTGGCCGATGACCTGGCCACCCAGGGATATGCCACCCGGCCGTTGCTCGCGCCCGAGACGTGCCGGACCCTCGCGGCTTTATATGACTACGATGACCGTTTTCGCAAACGGGTGGTGATGGAGCAGCACGCCTACGGCAACGGAGAGTATAAATATTTCGGCTACCCGTTACCCGATCCGGTCGCCGCCCTGCGGGCCGCGCTCTACCCCCCGCTGGCCGCGGTCGCCAATGCCTGGCGCAGCACGCTGGGCCAAACCGAGCTGTTTCCTGGCACGCTGGACGCCTATCTGGCTCGTTGTCATGCGGCCGGGCAGACCCGTCCCACTCCGCTGCTGCTGCGCTATGGTCCAGGCGGGTTCAACTGTCTGCACCAGGATCTTTACGGCGACCTGGTCTTTCCGCTCCAGGTCACGGTGCTCTTGAACGCGCCCGGGGAAGACTTCACCGGCGGCGAGTTCGTCATGGTGGAGCAGCGGCCGCGGGCGCAGTCTCGCGCCATCGTTGTCCCGCTGCGGCAGGGCGAGGCCGTGATCTTCCCGGTGCATCACCGGCCAGCCAGCGGCACGCGCGGGCCATACCGGCTGACAATGCGGCACGGGGTCAGCCGCATCCATTCCGGCCGCCGGCACACGCTGGGCTTGATTTTCCACGATGCCGCGTGACCTGCCACGCAAGGCTCACGCCACCGGAACGCTTAGGCCGCCGCCTGCGCATCCTCCTGGATCATGTCCGACGCCTTCTCGGCGATCATGATCGTCGGCGCGTTGGTGTTCCCCGCCACGATCACCGGCATGACCGAGGCATCCACCACCCGCAGTCCGGCGATGCCATGCACCCGCAGCCGCGGATCGACCACCGCCATCGGTCCCTGGCCCATCCCGCAGCTACCGACCGCGTGAAGGTTCGACACCCCGCGCTGACGCACGTCCGCGGCGATTTCCTCGTCCGTGTGAGTGGCCACCCCGGGCGCGGTTTCCTCCACCACCAGGCTCTGCAACGCATTCTGTCGGGCGATGCCGCGGGCGATGCGCACGCCGGCGATCATCACACGCATGTCGCTCTCGTTGCGTAAGAAGTTGAACTTTATCTCGGGCGGGGCGAAGGGATCGTTGTTCCGTAAGCGGACGGTGCCGCGGCCTTCAGGCGCCAGATGCACCGGGCTGATCGAAATCCCCGGGAATGGGTGAGAAATGATCCCGTCGGCGGTGCGGTCGATCGTGCTCCAGGCCGAGATGTTGAACTGCAGGTCCGGCCGCTCCAGACGCTTGTCGCTCCGCACTAAGGCGACGCCCAAAAACAAGCGAGTCGGCTGAGATCGCCCACCGCAACATGCCCCCCGGGTGTCATGGCCGGCCTTGGCCCGGCCACCCACGACGTGCCGGCGCCTGAGTATCGAAAGTAATTCTTGGGCGTTGCCGTAATGGCCCGCGCCGGCTACAAGCTGACCGACAACGTCACTGTGGCGCTGACCGGCCAGCAGTTCAACGTGTCGCGCCTGATCCAGTCGTCCGGTCCGCCGGTCGAGCGTAGCGTCATCGGTAGCGTGAACGTGCATTTCTGACCCGTTTCAGACGACGTCAAAAACGCGCTTATCGCCGGCAGGGAAGTGAAGCCGGACCAGGCATTCAGCGCGACACTGCCGGAGCACGCGGCGTGCATTACAGCGGATGCGACCGCGGTTCAGGCTGGCCAATTTGTAATGCCGGTGAGATCTGAGCCCAAGGTCGGGATCCTGATCAACCGAGCCGCCGCGACCAGCAGCGGCGTCGCCTTCGGTTCTGCCTTCCTACTATCCTACTAATGGCCCGCGCATAATAGCGGCTGAACCGTGCCACGCGGGCTGCCGACCAACGGCTCGTCATAGTTTCAGCACCCCTCGCTCCCAGCTCATTCCGAAACAGCTTAAGCCGCCAGTGACGGAGCGCCAGCCTTGGCGTCCTCCAGGATCATCGCCGCCGCCTTCTCGCCGATCATGATCGTGGGCGCGTTGGTGTTGCCGCCGACCACGACCGGCATGATCGAAGCGTCGGCGACCCGCAAACCGGCAATGCCATGCACCCGCAGCCGCGGATCGACCACACTGTTCGGACCGGTTCCCATCGCGCAGGAGCTAGTGGGATGCTGGTTCGACACGCCGGTGCGGCGCACGAAGTCCAGCAGGGCGTCGTCGCTGGTGATATCGACGCCAGGAAAGATTTCGCTCACCACATAAGGCGCCAGCGCCGGCTGCGCGGCGATCTTCCGCACCAGCCGCAGGCCGAACAACGCCGCCTGAACGTCATAATCGGTACGCAGATAGTCGAACAGCACCGCCGGCCAGGCAAACGGGTCGGGGCTGCCAAGCCGGACCGTGCCTCTGCCATCGGTACGCAAGTGAACCGGGCTGAGTGTGAAACCCGGAAAATCATGCGGCGTGACGGCGTCCCGGCTGCGTTCCTTGGTGCTCCATTCGAACAGATTGACCTGGATGTCGGGTCGCTCCAGACGCGCATCGGATCGGGTGAACAGACCCGCCGTAATGCCGTTGCTGGCCATCGGACCGGAGCGGAACAGCCCGTAGCGAATGCCGGCAAGAGCTTTGCGGAGCGGGCTGTTCTGCAGGTCGTTCAACGTGATCGGCTTGCTGCAACGCCAACTCGCGACGGTGTTGAAATGGTCGTGCAGGTTGGACCCGACAGCCGGCATGTCCCGGACGACGTCGATGCCCATCTCTTGCAGGTGCTGCGCCGGGCCGAGGCCGGACAGCAGCAGCAGTTGCGGCGATCCGTAAGTCCCGCCGGAAACGATGACCTCGCACCGAGCAAGACTGACCTCCCGGCCCGCCGCCGTCTGGTACTCCACCCCCACCGCTCGGCCGCGCTCAATCACAACGCGCGTGGCATGGGCGTTGGTCTGAATGGTCAGGTTCGACGGCGGATTGCTGAGATAGGCTTTCGCGGCACTCCAGCGCCGCTTGTTGCTGGTTGTCGTCTGATAGTACCCGCAACCCTCCTGCCGCGCGCCGTTGAAGTCAGGGTTCTCAGGGATGCCCGCCTGCACGCAAGCCTGAAGCACGGCATTCGAGAGTTCGCCTTTCTCCGTCTGGTCGGACACGTGCAGCGGCCCGCCGGTGCCGTGGAAGTCGTCGGCGCCGCGCCCCTGGTTCTCGGCTTTCTTGAAGTACGGCAGCACGGAGTCCCAGTCCCAGCCGACGCAGCCCCGCTGGCGCCACTCGTCATAGTCGCCGTGGTGCCCACGGACATACAACATGCCGTTGATCGAACTCGACCCCCCGAGCGTCTTGCCGCGCGGGAGATACAGCCGGCGGTTGGCCATCTGCGGCTGCGGTTCGGTTTCAAACTTCCAGTTCACCACCGGATCGACGTAGGTCTTGGCGTAGCCGAGGGGGACGTGAATCCACGGGTTCTTATCAGGCGGTCCGGCCTCCAGCAGCAGCACGCGGTGACGCCCGGATACGGCGAGGCGGCCGGCGATCGCGCAGCCCGCCGACCCGGCGCCGGTGACGATGAAGTCGTAGGTGTCTGGCATGGACTGGGTCCCCCCTGGTTTGCTTGGTCGCAGGATTGTTCATGCGGGGGCACGTGGCAATGTCGCGGAGTTCCGGTAACCGGCGGCAGAGATTGTGGACCGCATACCGGTATGCCGTATTAGCGCGGATACGAGCGGACATGGGTGTTTTCCGAACCTTCCCGCGGCAAACCTCCCGCCCTAAGCATGGTTCCACCATATGTCGGGTTTCGGTGGCGATGGATGTCCACGCTCTGAGTTAATGAACCACGAAAGGACTTTCTGATGCTGTTGGTCGAATCCGCGCTTAAAGGCTACCTCGTCGAGGCGGACGATGGCAGCATCGGCAGCGTCCATGACTGTCTTTTCGATGACAGAAACTGGAAACTGCGCTGGCTGGTCGTCGACACCCGTATGTGGCTGACCGGACGCAAAGTTCTGATCCATCCGTCGGTTTTCGGCCGGCCCGATATTGACCACCTGCGCCTCCCGGTCCACCTGACGAAGGCTCAGATCGGGTCGAGCCCTGAAATCTCATTCGACCTGCCAGTCTCGGAGCAGATGGAAAAGCATATCTACGGCTACTACGGCTGGGACCCCGAATGGGGTGGTGGCGGCTATTTTGCCAGCTACCCCGCTCTCGCGGATGGCGAGGCCGAAGTGCTTGACCGACCTTGTTCCGAGTATAAGACCGGTCTGGACGGAGGAGATCCGAACCTGCGCAGCATGGCAGCCGTCAACGGATATCATGTCGAGGCCACGGACGGCTCGATCGGCCACATCGAGAGCTTCATTCTTGACGACGTCACCTGGGACGTCCGCTACCTCGTCGTCGACACCAGGAACTGGTGGTTCGGCCAGCATGTCCTGATATCGCCTCTCGCTGTGCGACACATCAATTGGACGGAGCGGAACGTCCGCCTCAACCTCACGCGTGACCGCGTCAAAAACAGTCCGCCATGGAAACCGCTCGACCTGATCGACAAGTCCTATCAAGAGCGTCTTCACGGTTATTATGCTTGGCCCAGCTATGGTCGGTAGTCCAGGAGAAGTGAACATGCGGAGCGAAGATGTTGCGAAGGCGGCGTTCCGGACCGTGAAGCTGTTTGATCTCGGTCTGGCGCCTGCCTTCATCCAGGATGCGATCCGCCCAATCGCGTTGGTTCACCTCAGTAAAGTGGACGGATGCGCGATCTGGGAAGTCACGGTCGGTTCGTACGACTGGCAAGATGCGGCTGAGGAATGGGCATTGCACCGCTGGCTTCGTGAGAACGGGGCGGCAGACGGAGAGAATGTTCTGCTGCAGTCGGACGACCTCACATAGATCGGCCAGCCGTACCAAAACAGCACCGCTCCCTGTGACGGTGACGTCAAAGGTTTTCGGCTGCATGGTCGTAGAGTGAGGCTCGGTCATGCCCAGAACGTACATGTGGATCGTCTTCGCGCTCCTGGCCTCGGTGGCGCCGGCCGCCGCCGCGGGGATCGCCGGTGAGCAAATGGTGACCCTTCGCAAGACCGATCTGGAGGTCTTCACGTATCGCCCGAGTGCCTGCACGCCGGCGGCGCTGCTGATCGTGTTTCTCCAGGCCCAGGCTGTCGCCCAGCAGCACAACTGGCCGTTCAACTGGCGTCTGATCCGGGTCCCGGGCGTCGGTCATGACGCAAAATCGATGTTCGCCGCGCCGATGGCCGGTGATGCGCTCGGTCTGGCAACGCCGCGCTAGACGGTTGCCCTTTCGCGGACCGTTGCGATCACGGCCGGTGCTCACGCCCCCAGGTGGAACTGCCGGATCAACTCGCTGCGTTCAGTTCCGCGGCCGATCCGCCTTCGAACTCGCCCGTGCATGATCACGTAACCCCGATCCGCCATCCGGATCGCTTGCGTAAAGTTCTGCTCAGCCATCAGCACCGCAAGCTGGAAGCTGTCCTTCAGCTCCTTGGTCTTTGTCGATCGCAGACACGATGGCGTTGCCCAGCAGGTCGAAAGACAGATCCATTGGTTCGCTTGTGACGTTTCCGACCCCAATCTAACGAAAGCCCGCCCCTTCGGCTAGACACCATCCGCGGACAAGGTCGGCGCGATAACGCGGCGCGTAAACAGCCTCGCTGCCGTCCCAGCACGCACTCACGCCGCTGAGTGCCTGGAATTCAATCATGAACGATATTTGTCACCTTCCAGCCCGCGCCGTTGGCACAGCCCATGCAAGGATCGGTTCGATAAATCAAAGGGGACGTAACAGACATGGCAACCACTCGATCACGCGGGTTCAGCCGTCGTTCTCTTCTTGCCACCGCCGGGGCGGTCGCCGGAAGCGGCGCCATCAATGTCGCCGGCAGCGGCGGCATCACCGGTTTCCCTACAATCTGGGCACAGAATATCAAGGACATCACACTGCGCCAGTTCGGCACCGGCGTGTCGAACCTGAATGCGGTGGCCGAAAAGGTGAAGTCCGATCTGGGCTTCACCCTCTCCATGACCGCGCTTGACACTGATGCAGTGACGCAGAAAGCGGTCACCCAGCCAAAGTCCTACGACATCGCCGATATCGAGTATTTCGCCATCAAGAAGGTCTTCCCCACCGGCGTGATGCAACCGATGGACGCGAAGAAGATCAAACTCTACGACAAGATCGCGCCGATCTTCACCAAGGGGAAGCTGACCGCCGACAGCCCGGTCGCCCAGGGCACCACCCCATATTCCGTGGGCTACGTCGACGGCCCGGATGGCAAGTCCTTTGCCAAGGGCGCCACCGGCTGGATGACCCTCATCCCCACCATCTACAACGCCGACACCCTGGGGATCCGCCCCGATCTGGTCGGGCGGCCGATCAACAACTGGAAGGATCTCGTCGATCCGGCATTCAAGGGCAAGGCATCCATCCTGAACATCCCCTCGATCGGCATCATGGATGCGGCGATGGTCATGGAATCCCTCGGCACCCTGAAATACGCCGACAAGGGCAACATGACGAAGCCCGAGATCGACAAGACCGTCGCCTTCCTGATCGAAACGAAAAAGGCCGGCCAGTTCCGCGCGTTTTGGAAAAGCTTCGATGAGAGCGTGAACCTGATGGCCTCGGGCGAGGTGATCATCCAGTCGATGTGGTCGCCCGCCGTCGCCGCGGTTCGGTCGAAGGGCATCCCCTGCAAGTATCAGCCTCTCGCGGAAGGCTACCGCGCCTGGGCCGGCGGCCTGGGCCTCGCCAAACACCTGAGCGGCCTCGAACTGGACGCCGCCTACGAATATATCAACTGGTACCTGTCCGGCTGGGTAGGCGCCTACCTGAACCGGCAAGGCACAGCGTCCAGATCATCCCGGCCTTCGAGTTCACCAACTACACCGACGTCCTCGGTTCGGCGGTCACCTGGCGCACCTACCTCAACACGTTGCGCTACACCATCATCGTCTGGGCGGTCACCGCCATCCTCGGCTTCACCGTCGCCTACGTGCTGGCATTCGAGATCCGCAGCCGAACCGCGCAGCTCGTGCTGTTCCTGGTCTGCACCGTCCCGTTCCTTACCTCTAACATCATCCGCATGATCTCGTGGATTCCGTTCCTCGGCCGCGAGGGCCTGCTGAACAGCACACTTCTGAAACTGGGCCTGATCCACCAGCCAGTCGAATTCCTGCTGTTCTCCGACTTCGCCGTCGTGCTGGCCTACACCCATCTTTACGCCCTGTTCATGGTCACACCGATCTTCAACACCATGATGCGGATCGACCGCCGCCTGCTCGAGGCAGCACTGGACAACGGCGCCGGCTGGTGGCGCACCATCACCAGCGTCGTCATTCCGCTGTCGAAATCCGGCATCGCCATCGGCTCGATCTTCGTCGTCACCATGGTGATGGGCGACTTCATCACCGTCCGGCTCATGAGCGGCGGCCAAAGCGCCTCGGTCGGCCTCATGATCGCCAACCAGATCGCGTCATTGCAGTATCCGGCCGCCTGCGCCAATGCGGTCGTGCTGCTGTCGATCGTGCTGATGATGATCGCGGCGATCCTGCGCATCGTCGACATCAGAAAGGAGCTGTAATGGTCGCCACGCTCCGCCGCTACGCGCTGCTCGGTTTCCTTGGGCTGTTCATTCTGTTCCTTTACGGACCGACCCTGACCATTCTGGTCCTGTCGTTTCAGGGTCCCGACGGCGGACTGACCTTCCCGATGAACGGCGTTTCCCTGCACTGGTTCCACCGCCTGTTCGAGACCCAGGCAGTCGGCGATTTCGGCGGCTCGCTGCGTCGGTCCTTCACGCTGGCGACTATGGTTATGGCCTCGACGGTCGTGGTTTCGCTGGCCGCGGGAATGGCGTTCCGGCGGCGCTTCTGGGGCGCCGGCCCGCTGTTCACGCTGACCGTCGCCAGCCTGATCATTCCCTCGATCCTGGTCAGCCTCGGCGTCGGACTGCTGTTCA
>JBEKLE010000062.1:0-20523 GCA_050010355.1 Rhodopila sp.
TTGAATTAGAAAAGGCGCTATAACTTCATTGCCCCCTTGCACGGGTAGGGGGAATTGGAACCGGCGGGAGTCTCTCTTAACTCACCCGCATTTCTGTCCAACGAATGGGGTCCACCTCCCTCGGGTGAGAACTCCGGAAGGGGGGTTCTGGTCAAGAAGGGTGGGAAACATGCCGACCGCGTTTTCCTCACTAATCGAGGAACTCGGTTTGCGGCGGCACAGAACCTGTCTCAATTGTTCGCCAGGCTCACAGGAGGTCATCTGGAAGATCTTCCCGGGTCTAAGCCATTCCGAAGTCACGCGTGGCGGCATATTGTGGCGACCGGGTATCTAAAATCCACCCGTGACTTTGTTACGCTATGGTTCATCCTTCACGACGGGCTGAAAACTGTCTTGGATCACTATGCCCACCTCGTTCCACAGGATGGGTTTGACACTTATAGCCGGTGGCTTGGAAAGCGGACAGCTCGCCTCAATTTCAGTGATCTGCAACCTCCGATGCAACTCGCCTAATGATGAGATTCTAGCGGCGTCAGGTCGTCCCGCTCCGGCTACGGATTTGTGGCGGAGGAAAGCGCCTAAAGCCAAGCCTAACTTTGTTGGCGGCCGGTGATGCCAGCAATGTTGCCACAATCGGCTCGACGGTGGGCAGCCGGGCCGGAGGCGTCGGCATCTTTATTTGGATTCTGGCCGGCACGGACGCTGGCTAGCGACTGGTTTGAGCCCGCAAACCAGTCGCGCTGTCCCTCCCGCTCGCTGAGGCCATGCTTTTTTCCTTTGTGATTCGCGCCGAGGCCGGACACCTCGATCTCCTTATGATCTCCTTCGGCCGTGTGCGTTTTTACTTGCGCGCAGGCCTGATTCACAAAAAATAGCTCCCGGGCCTAAAGGGCCTGGGTTGTCGTTATGTTGTTAGTAAACTCTTATAGCAAATTGATTTTATATGATTATGCCCCGCAATTGCGCCTGGATTTTGTGATCGGATTCGCTTTTGCTTTGTGCGGCGCTCTGTTTCAAGGAACCGAGAGGATCCCGATGCTTGAAGTTGGTTGTCGAGGTCGAGCAGGATGATGGGGTGGCAGGTGAAGGGTTGCAAGCTGGCGCGAAACTTGCCCCAGAACTGCCAGTGCGGAGGAGGCCGGACCGTTGAACCCCTAAGAACAACGGGGCCAACGCCGCGTTGCCCAGACGTCGTTCATCCGGGAGGAGACCGCCGGTGGACGAATCGCCATCATTAGCGAACAGGGCGTCCAGGGCGTCGTAGATGGGTTTGTCGACATCAGTCATCTGCGCCTGCCCTCGGTTGACCGCCGTGTGCGGCACAAGGGTCCCGGCGGAGAAGCTGAATGCCGCTCAGGCCGCTCGAACGCCAGCGGGCTTCCGGGATGGCTTGGGTGCTACTGGTGTGGTATCAGATGCAAGACGGGAGGTGCCGATGACTGTGAAAACACCGATCTCTCTGACCGACGAACAGGAAGCTATTTAAGCCTCAGCGCAGTGCGCCATCAGGAATTGGCCATGCTACGTGGCGACGACGAAGCGCCCACATTGAAAAATCGGGCGTTGCAGGCGCTGATTGACCAGCGCCGAGCCGAACCGTCTGTCCCTCTCGAAGACAATGTTGATGAGTTCCTCGCGGCGGTTAATCGCGAGGCCTAGTCGGCATTCAGCATGCTGTCTAACGCGCGGCAAACGACGCCTTCGATATAGGCACCTCATTCGGTCTTAACGGCGACCAATGATCCGAGCTTAAAATACGTTTGTCTCGACCTCGGCAGTGGTAACCCTCCATGCCGGGATCGTCCAAGTCTGCCCTGGGGGGCCTGCATCATGTCGACATCGGACGGGGCGACCAGGGCGTCGGAAATGGGTCTGTGGGCACCGGGTATAGACGGCGCCGCCCGAGACCAACTGGGTTGCCAAAGGTCTGGTCAATGAAGACCAGACCAAGCAGGCTAGCAGTGTCCGTCATCGCGGCGCCGGTCGCCATCGGGACGATTGTGTGGCCCTCCGGACTTTCGCTGGCGGAGGCGGCGGTGACGGCTTCTGTGGCACAATGCTGCCTGGGCCGATGAAGGACGAGGACCGGCGCGGAGGAAGTGTGTCTTAGATCGGGTTTCCACGATGGCGGCTATCTCATGGGAGGCTTCAGTCATCCACGACCCATCTCATGTCAGCCAGCCGCCTCGGCCACCGCCCTTCGAAGATCTTTGACCCGACAGCTTGCACGCGGGCCGCAAACCGCGGCGGTGCGCACCAGGATTTCGAGATCCAGCCCGTAAGCCCCGTAATCCAGCTTGCAGATCTCGTCGCTTCTGGCAGCAACGGAGTAAATGGGTGTAGTCGTCGGTCTGCATCGCCTCCTTGAGATTCGGATCGGGCGCTGTGTGCCCAACTATGGCAGCGACCGTCAGCGGGTCAGCCTTCGCCCGGGTTTTCATGCACGTGATGAAGGTGTGGCGAAAGCTGTGGAAGTCGCGCAGCTCCTCGTAGATTGCGCATTCGCGCCGGTACTTCGTGAAGTCCTGCGTGTATTCCGCGCCCCAGGACGGCGGACGTCCGCCGGGCTTCAGCTCAGGCCAAATCCTCGTTCCCGGTCGGTCGGATTGGAAAAGGTCGAGAAACCCGATCGAGGCCAGAAAAGAGTGAATTGGCACGGCTCGAAATGAGTGCCTGTTCTTCAGGCGCTGCGCCTCGGGCTTCGAGCGCGCCTTTTCGTCCTGGGCCTTCTGTTTCCGCGGGTCAGTGGTCTTGAGCGCAAGGAAGGCGATGCCGTCCTGGTCGCGCTTCAGGTCGTCATGGTGCAACTGGGCGAGCTCTTCCAGACGGGCACCGGTGAACAACGCCACGATCGGCAGCCACCAATATGAGTCGCTGTGTACTTGTGGACCGGCCTCGTGCCGTCGCGACATGTCTTCCCGGCGGCTGCGCGTGCCGATCCAAGTCGGGGTTGCCAGCAACTCCGAAAGCTGGTGGATTGACCAAGGAATACGATCTTGGACACCCGGCACGTCCCTGCTCAATGTGATCTTATGGAAGAGAGCTTCGACATCCTCCCGGCCGCACCACCGTTCATGCCTGTGCGCTGCGAGGAAGAATGCCTTGAGGTGGGTTATGTGTTTTTCGATAGTCGTCTGGCCGAGCGTCCGCTTGCCGCGCGATTCCTTTCTGAGTTCAGGGATAGATTTGCTCGAATCCTTCGTTGATTTTCCGATACTGTTTTTAAGCTTTTCCAGCGTGCGCACCCAGTTCAGGATGTCCAGCCGCCTGTACTCCGCCATCGGGCGATCTCCTGCGATCCGCGCGAACAGCCTGACGTAATTCTCGACGTGACGGTTCTGATCCTCCCGAAGCTGCTGCTCGCTGATGTAGATAGTGTCCAGGAAACTGATCACCTTCGGCGTCGGACTAAAGGAGACTTGAGCGCCACGGCGGCGAAGCATTCGTTCTAGGTTCTTCACCCCTTCCGACCCAAGCCCGCGCGCGGCGGCTTCTGTATCGGCTGTTTCGCTCGCCTCGGCCTCCGCCGCGGCTACGGCCGCGACCAAGCCGGGAAGCGCCGCCAGGGCGGCTTCTCCCACCTCGTCGCATTCCGCTGTCTCCATAATCTGGATCATGGTCGGGCGCCCACCGTGGCCGCGCCTTGCGTCTGCCTGGGCGACATCCAACACTCCCAGCAGCCGCGTCAGCAACGCCCGGATTTCTTCGGCTGTCGTTCCGCTCTTGCTCACTGCCCGCGCCTCGGCCCAAATTTCGATCACGCGCACGTGAAGTTGCGCGGCGCGCTCGCGTGCCACCCGCGGAACAGCAGTGTCAAGGCTTTTGGTGATTTCCTTGCGGTTAAGCAGCGCCGCCAGGTCGGACGGCACCCGTGATCGCCAGACGTACCTTCCGCCGCGCCGTTGCACATGTTCCACGAGCACCTCGACTGCTACACAGAGGTGCTACACAGGATTGCCGGATTACCGTCTAAACTCTTGATTTTTCGAAGGAAATCAGGTGGCTGGGGCGGGAGGGATCGAACCTCCGTATGACGGAATCAAAATCCGTTGCCTTACCGCTTGGCGACGCCCCAACAGGTCCCGCGCCGACGTGATAGGTCGGCGGGCCGCTCCCGTAAAGCCAGAACCACTATCTGCCGCTAAGGCCCCCGCCCCAGACCCACCACCCGTCGCGCATAATGGCCGGCACCGCGGCCCGCGCTGCCGCCGGCGTGGCGAACAGTCCGAAGCATGTTGCGCCTGAGCCGCTCATGCGGGCCAACAGGCAGCCTGGGGCAGCCGCGACAGCGCGTAACGCATCGCCAATGGGCGGTGCGAGCAGGCGGGCTGGCGTTTCGAGGTCATTGCGCATCGGACGCAGTGTCGCGGCGATAGAGGCTGCGTCCCGCCATCCGTGTTCCGGCAAAAGCGCCGGCCGTGAGAACGAACCGCTCCGTGCCTGGAAGACCGCCGGCGTCGAAACCGCGACGCCTGGATTGAGCAGCACAACCCCCACATCCGGCAGCTTCCGAACGGGCGCCAGAACGTCGCCTATGCCGGACAGCAGCGCTGGCCGGCCGGCCAAACAAACCGGGACATCAGCCCCCAGGCCACTGGCAAGCTGGTCAAGCGTGTCCGGGTTCAGGCCCCAGAACCGGCACAGCAGCCGGACTGTCGCCGCTGCATCAGCCGATCCGCCGCCGATACCCGACGCAACCGGCAGATTCTTCTCCAGCACCAGCTTGCCCGCGGCCGGTATCCCAGCCTCTGCCGCCAGGGCACGCGCGGCCCGGAGAACCAGATTGTCGGCCTCGCGCTCCAGCCCGCTCGCGAACGGCCCGGTCAGCGTCAGCGACAAATCATCCGCCGGCGACACAGTCAGCCGGTCGCCGACCCCGGCGAAGACCACCAGACTGTCGAGCAGATGATAACCATCCGCCCGGCGGCCAACAACATGGAGATGCAGGTTGACCTTCGCCGGTGCGAATTCCGACAGAGAGTCCACCGGCAGCGTGACTATGGCCCGCTGAGAACCGCGCCGGTGCGCCCGGTGTTCAGCTTGGCCTCCAGTTTAGCCGCGTCATCCGGCGTCGGGTTCAGCGTCAGGGCGCGGCGCCATTGGTATTGCGCCTCGATCTTCCGTCCGGCTGCCCAGTAGGCATCGCCGAGGTGCCCGTTGATGGTGGAATCCTCAGGCTCCAGCTCAACCGCGTGCTCCAGCGTCTTCACCGCTTCCCTGGCGTCGCCTTGACGGAACTCCACCCAGCCGAGGCTGTCGGTGATGGCGCCATCGTTCGGCCGCCGCTCCGCCGCGCGCTGAATCATCTGGCGCGCCTCATTGAGGTGATGACCCATGTCGGCCCAGGAATAGCCAAGATAGTTCAACACGAACGGCTGATCGGGCGAGAGTTCCAAGGCGTGATGAAAATCCGCCTCCGCCTTCTGCCACAAGTGCGAGCGTTCCTCGGCCACGCCGCGGTCGTAGAACAGGACCCAGTCGGATGCCGCCGGGCGGGTGGTCCGCAAAATCGCTTTGTCGTATGCCGCGACCGCATCCGGGAATCTCTGTTTGCTTCGCAGGATGTCGCCGCGCTGCTCATCCGGCAGCGGACTGTCAGGGTAGTCGCGTGCCAGGCGTTCGAGATCGTGCATCGCATCATCCGAACGACCAAGCCGATCGACCAGTGCCGCTCGGCGTAGCTGCACAATGGCGATGAGCGGATCGCTCGGCGGCACCTCGTTCAAGGTGCGGAGGGCAATCTCCGGGTGATGCTCATTCTGCTGAATATCGGCAGCGAGGAGCCGGGCGGCGGCGAAATCCGGCCGCAGGTCAAGCGCCAGCCGCAGCATGATCAGGGCGAAGTCATCGGCGTCCTGCGCCTGGAGCACCGCGGCAAAGGTGAAGTACGCTTCGGCGATGCCGTCGCTGGCCCGTGGCACCGGGCGCTTCGTGACGCTCGCCATCATCGCTGGCATCGCGATCGCCAGATCCGGCGCGACCGTTGGCAGAGCCGCGAGGATACGCTGTGCCTCACCCGGCTGGCTGGAACGAGCCTCCCAGCTCGCGAGGATCTGCGCCATTCGGACATTGGGTTGCGACAGATCGGTTTCGGTGGCCCGGTATAATCTGGCGGCCTCGTCCCGGCGGTCACCGAGGTCGGCGATCATCGCGGCGTGCAGTGCGAAAACCGTCCGGAAGCGAGGGTTTTCAACATAGGGCCGCAGCGTGGACAGCGCGGTATCCGTCCGCCCGTCACCCTGTTGCGCCCAGGCGACCAGCAGCGGCTGCAGCAACTGCGTCAGTCCCTGGCGCGGCAAAGCATGGAAACGCTGCTCCGCCGCCTGCCAGCGGCCGGCTTTGATGTCAACGTCCGCCAGCACCAGTTGGGCGACCTGGCTGTCCGGCAATTGCCGGGCCAGCTTGACGGCTTCCGGACGGCCGGCGTCCAGGGAGGCGATGAAGGCTTGCAAAGTCAGTTCCGGATCGCCCGGATTTTCAGCAACCGCCTTCAGCAGGTCGTTTGCGGCGGTCTGTGAGTCGCCCTCTGCCAGGGCGAAGCGGCCGGCGAGATAGTTGCCGATGACCCCGTTCGGCACCTGGCCGGTTGCGTTTTCGGAAGAAGGTTCGGACGCCGCGCAGGCCGACAACAGGGTAAGCGCGAGAAGGACGGACCGCCGAGCGGTGCGGGCATGTTGCATCCGCTCAGTCTAACATTCGTCAAGCGCTATGTCATTCAGCTTACCATGATTCGGCATGAATTATAGCAGAGGTCGTGGCGGGGTGCGGGATGGTGGCGCGAGACACACCTACATTCCGCCCGGGTAGCTTGGGCCGCCGCCGCCTTCCGGGGGCACCCAGTTGATGTTCTGCGACGGGTCCTTGATGTCGCAGGTCTTGCAATGCACGCAGTTCTGCGCGGCGATCTGTAACTTCGGGGCACCCTCCTCGGCACCGACAATCTCGTAGACCTGCGCCGGACAATACCGGGTTTCCGGGCTGCGGAAATGGTCCCAGTTGATGCTGATGGCCTTCGCAGGATCAGCGAGTTGGAGATGCACCGGCTGGTTTTCCTCGTGGTTGGTGTTGCTGATGAACACCGAGGACAGCCGGTCGAAGGTCAGCACCCCGTCCGGCTTCGGGTAGTTGATACGCGGCGCCTTATCGGCCTCGGTCAGTGTCTCGTTGTCGGGGTGCGGATGGTGCAACGTCCACGGCGCCTTGCCGCGCAGGATGTATGTATCGAGCCCGCTGTATGCCAGTCCGCCCCACATGCCGAACTTTGCGAATGCCGGGCGGATGTTGCGGGCCTTTGACAGCTCGTCCCACACCCAGCTTGACTTTGCCCGTTCGAGGTAACCGGTCACCTCAGGCGGACGATCGCCCGCCAGCGCTTCGGCCACCGCTTCCGCCGCCAGCATGCCGGACTTCATCGCGGTATGTGTGCCCTTGATCTTCGGGACGTTCAGGAATCCCGCTGCGTCGCCGATCAGCAGTCCACCCGGAAAACTGAGTTTTGGAAGCGATTGCAGCCCGCCCTCGTTCAGCGCGCGCGCGCCATACGATATCCGCCGGCCGCCCTCGAAGTGCTTGCGGATGTCGGGATGGGTCTTGAACCGCTGCATTTCATCGAACGGTGACAGCCACGGATTGCTGTAGTCCAGCCCGATGACGAAACCGTAGGCCACGAGATTGGCCCCGAAGTGATACAGGAACGACCCGCCATAGGTCGACCGATCCAGCGGCCACCCGAGGCTGTGCTCGATCAGCCCCGGCTTGTGATTGGCCGCGGGAATTTCCCACAGTTCCTTGATACCGATCGCGTAGGTCTCGGGGTCTTGGCCCTCCCGCAGGTTGAAGCGCTTCATCAACTGCTTCGAGAGCGACCCGCGGCAGCCTTCGGCAAACAGCGTGTAGCGCGCCCGCAATTCCATGCCGCGCGCGAAGTTGCCGGTGGGCTCGCCGTTCTTGCCGATGCCCATGTCGCCGGTGGCGATGCCGACGATGCGGCCATCTTCCTCCAGCAGTTCGCGGCCGGCAAAACCGGGATAGATTTCGACGCCGAGTTCCTCGGCCTGCCGTCCGAGCCAGCGGACGACGTCACCTAGGGAGACGATATAATTGCCGTGGTTGTGCATCTGCGGCGGGGTAGGCAGCTTGAACGACCGCTTCTCGGTCATGAAAAGGAAGCGGTCGCCGCCCGCCGGCGTGTCCAACGGAGCGCCCTTCTCTTTCCAGTCGGGGATCAACTCGTTCAGCGCACGCGGCTCGATCACCGCGCCGGACAGGATCTGGCCGCCGATCTCGGCGGCCTTCTCCACCAGGCAGACCGCGATGTCGGGAGAAAGCTGCTTCAGCCGGATCGCCGCCGACAGGCCTGCCGGCCCGCCACCCACGATCACGACGTCGAACTCCATCGCTTCACGCTGTGGTAGCTCCTCGGCCATCATCGCCTCCCTTGCCCTCGGTCGTGACTTGCATTCAGACTTAGGTGATCCGGACTGCCTTGTGGGGCAAACTGGCAAGGTCTCCTGAACACTTAACCGCGTACGCCGGAGGATCACTTTTGGCCGCCAACGACGCCTTGCTGCTGATTGGTCACGGATCTGTGCGCTACCCCGACGCAGGCGCGGCGATGTGTCGGCATGCCGAACGGCTGCGCGAGACCGGCCGGTTCGCGCAGGTGGAGGTCGGGCTGCTGAACGGCCTGCCGTCGGTGCGGGATGCATTGCTCCGGACCGGCGCGGGGGTCATCCGGGTCGTGCCGTTCTTCATGGAGGACGGCTATTTCAGCCGCGTTGCGGTGCCTCGGGCGCTGGGTGATCGCGGCGCACTGATGTGTCCCCCCGTAGGGGTCCACGACGGGATGGCTGGCCTGATCGAGCGCCAGGCCCTCGCCGCCTGCGACAGGCTGGGCATTCCGTCGCGCGCCGTGGCGGTTCTGGTCGTCGGGCACGGGTCTTCCAGTTCGCCCGGCCGGGCGCTGGCATTGCATCGGCATGCCTCGCGCGTGGCGGCGACGGAGCTCTTTGTCCGCGTCGAGGCCGCCTGTCTGGAGGAAACACCCTTCGTCGCCGATGCGTTGCTCGGACTGCGCGCTCACCCCGTGGTGATCATCGGCTTCTTCGCCAATCACGGGGGTCACGTTCGCGACGACGTGCCGGCGATCGTGGCGGCGGAGCAAACGGCGCGCGGCGAGGCCGGGCACGCGGTGAGATTTAATGGCATTGTGACCGACGATCCGATGATGGTTCAGATCATCATGGATCAGGCGATCAGTGATCCGGCGATCAGTGACCGGGAGGGAGAATGAAATGTTTGCCTATGTCGGCGGCTATACCACGCCCGATCGGGACGGACGCGGCAACGGCATCAACGTCTATCGCGTCGATGAGGCCAGCGGCGAATGGAGCCATCTGCATCATGTCGGCGGGCTGGTGAACCCATCGCTGTTCACGCTGAACCGCGAACGCAACCGCCTCTACAGCGTGCACGGCGGGCGGACTCTGATGAGTGCGTTCGAGATCGGACGGGACACCGGGGCACTGAGGCTGATCAATCAGGTCGACTGTCAGGGTAACAACCCGGTCGATTCAGCCCTGGACCCCACCGAGCGCTTCCTGGTCATCGCCAATTATGGAACCGGCGCGGTCGCGGTGATGCCTGTTGGCGAAGGCGGGCGGTTGCAGGGGGTAAGCCAGTTGATCGCGCTTCAAGGCACGCCCGGTCCCGACGCGAAGGAACAGCCGTCCTCCCACCCACATGCCGTCAGCTTCGATCCCACCGGACAGTTCGTGATCGTCCCGGACAAAGGCTTTGACCGCACGTTCTTCTTCAGGTTCCAGGACGGCCGGCTGACCCCGACCGAACAGGGCTTTATTGTTTCCGCACCCGGCGCGGCGCCACGGCACACGACGTTCCATCCTGCTCTTCCGGTGCTGTATGTGAACAATGAGCTGGATTCCACCGTGTCGGTGTTCGACTGGACTGGCGGACGCGCGACCGAACGGCAGGTGATCGCGACGGTAGCGGCCGGTTATGCCGGGCGTAATACGACAGCCGAGATCGCCGCGTCCCCCTGCGGGCGATACCTGTATGTCTCGAACCGTGGCCAGGACAGCATCGTGCAGTTTGTCATCGCGCCGGACAGCGGGCTGTTGACCTACGCCGCGAGCTTCCCCACCGGTGGAGCGAAACCGAGATTCTTCACCCTGGGGCCGGGCGGACGGCATCTGTATGTGGCAAATCAGGACAGCGACGAGATCACCGTGTTCGATATCGACAAGGCCGCCGGCGGCCTCAAGCCAACCGGCGTGCGGGTAAGGGTCGGCAGCCCGTCCGCGATCAGCTTTGTAACGCCCTCTTGAAAACGAGGTGTCATCGCGTCGATACTGTTTTCAATCGACAAGTATCGCGAGGACGACGCCATGGCTAAACCCAGCACCGGGCGAGTAACGGCCGCCAAGGTGAAATCGGCAGCTCCGCCGGCCGCCGTTGGCAAGAAGGCGAAGACCACGGCGGTCGCGTCGAACAAGAAGGAGGCGGGCGCGGGGAAGGCGGGCGCGGGGAAGGCGGGCGCGGGGAAGGCGGGCGCGAAGAAGGTCGACGCGAAGAAGGCGGACGCCAAACAGGCTCCGGCCAAATCCGCCACTCCGAAAATGGCTGCCGCTCCGAAAAAATTTGTCGCGGCCAAGGGTTCTTCACCAAAGCAGGTAGCTTCGGTCAAGAAGGCCGGCGCGAAGAAGGCCCCGGCGCCGCAGAAAGCGGTGGCAAAGAAAGCCGCGCCGCCTAAGCGACCGGCGCGCAAGTCCCTGCCCCCGACCAGGGCGGCCGCCAAGACCGTGGCGGTGAAGAAGACCGCCGTCCGCCGCCCGGTCATCCGAACCGCCATGCCAACGCCGGCCGCTCGGCGTGCACGCACGGCCGCCGCGCCTCGAAAACCCGCCTCGGCACCGCCGCGGAAGGCTCCTGCGGCGGTGGCGCCGCCACCCGCCAAGCCCATCGGCAACCCGCCGCAGACCTTTACCGTAAGCCACCTCAACCAGGACGACTTCAAGGCCGATGGCCTGCGCGCCTACGCCCGGTACCGGGACCTCGGGATCGCCGCGGCGACCGGTGGGCTGTGCCAGGCGCATGTCATCCGGTTCGTCCCGCCCTGCACCAACGACGTCCGCAAGCGCCACACGCACGAGGCCGAACTGCAACTCGTCTACGTGCTGCAAGGCTGGATGAAGAACGACTTTGACGGCTACGGCGAGCAGATGATGTCCGCGGGGAGTTGCTGGCTGCAGCCATCCGGCATCAGGCACACCGTGCTGGATTACTCGGCTGATTGCGAGGTGCTGGAAATCATTGTCCCGGCCGATTTCAAGACCGAGGATGTGACCTGAGCGTTTGAACATGAATGCGCTCTCACCCCCGTAGCTGACAGGAAAAACGCAATGATTCCAGAGGGCATTCATTCTCAAGCTCGATTGATTTTCAGGCTCCGAGGCATTGCGGCCGAGCCGCGTCCGCCGCAATGATCGGGTATGACGTCACATGAGCGTCTTGATTGCCTGAAATGTCCGGCACTTTGCTGCCGCATGGCTGGATATGTGCGGGTGAGACGCGAGGACATCCGGCGGCTGGCGAAGCACCTGGACATCAGCGTGGCTGACTTCGAGAAGCGTCACGTCGTCGAGGTCACCAAGAAAGGTGAGAAGCGGATCAAGGAGGGCTACAAGACCTGCCAGTTCCTCGACGAGAACCACATGTGCGGCGTTTACGAGGCCAGGCCGCACGACTGCCGCGGGTATGTCTGCTGGAACCAGCCGGACGAGACGGTTTACCGGTATGCCGTGTTCCTGCAGACCGGGGTCGAGCGTCTGAGGGAGCAGGAGAAGTAGGCGCCCATGACGTGGGCGGTGACCGGTCTTGTGTCCGGCTAACGCTAACCCGCAACCTCCCTCAGAAACGCCTCCGACCGCGCTGCCGACTCATTCGCCAGGCGGTTCACGAACAGCGTGAACCCATGCGCGCCTCCGGGATAGATCGCCAGGGCCGCCTCGTTGCCGGCCGCGATCCAGCGCGCGTGCATGAACAGCGTGTCGTCAAGCAGCGCGTCCTGTGTCCCAACACTGAACAGCGCGGGGCACAGACCGCTGAGATCCGCGTACAGCGGTGAAATGGCCGGCACCCGCCGGTCGCCGATCGTCGGCAGGAACGCATTGGCGAACTGCTGAATATCGATCGTCCGCAGCACCAGCCGGCGATTGCCGAATGCCATCTGGCTGGGCGTCATGCTGAGATCGAACACGCCGTAGACGAAATTCGCGCCGCGGAAACCTGTGTAGCCATAGCGGTCCCGCATCCGCAGCAGGGTCACTGCCGACAGGTGGCCGCCCGCCGACTCGCCGCCGATGGTCAGAACGTCGGAGCCGAATTCGGCCTTGGCGTTCTGCACCAGCCAGCCGGCGGCGAACTCGCAATCGTCGGGGCCCGCCGGATAGGGATGTTCCGGTGCCAACCGGTATTCCACGCTGACGACCGCAAGTCCGGTGTTGTCTGCGATGTGCTCCAGCATCGGGTCCTGCAGGTCGGCCGAACCCAACACCCACCCCCCGCCGTGGATATGCAGATAGACCCCGCGCGGCTCATCGGGCGCGATGATCCGCAGCGGGATTTCATTGCCGTCGCGCCCTGGGATGACGATGGTCCGAGCGCGAGGTGAGATGATCGCCGGGGGGAATGGGCCCCGGCCCTGGCGCCGCGCTTCGCGGGCGGCCTCGGCGCCGACGTTCCACCACTCCGGCAGGCCGGTCATCAGGCTGACCAGAGTGTCGTTCACCTTTGCTGTATCGTCCGCGATCGCGTCCCTGTGAAACAGGGCGGGCTGCAACGAGCTGTCGATCATACACTTCTCCTTGATATCGACCGGCGAATCGGTACGCGCGAGTATATCGGGTCTTGCCGACTCCAAAAGCGTTGGCGCAGCGTTCAGTCGGCCGAGTTCGATCGATTCGCTTCCACCCTTTCATTAGCAAGTCGTGTCTGCGTTATTAGTTCGGGAGATTATCAATGCCGCGCCGGTGCATGACGATTTCGGCCCTCTGTCTGATCTTGCTGTTCGGCCCGGCATCGGCGCAACAGAACGCGCCCGGACCGGACGCCGTTCGTATTGCAACCGTCCAAAATGGGACGATCGGCCTGATCGCCGGCGGTCCGGGCAGCACGGACGCGCGGATCGCCGCCGACCTTGCCGAAGTGCTGGATGACGCCGACAGACTGCGCGTGCTTCCCATTCTGGGCCAGGGTTCGGCGCAGAACATCGCCGACCTGATTTTCCTGAAAGGAATCGATGTGGCGATTGTCCATACAGATGTCCTTGAACAGACCATGCAGCGCGGCATGATCCCACGCGAAGGATCGGTGCAGTATATCGCCAAATTGTTCCAGGAGGAGATTCATATCCTCGCCCGGAGGGACATCGCCGGCATCAATGACCTGAACGGCAAAGTGGTTTCAGTTGGCGCGACCGGCAGCGGAACGGAACTGACTGCTGCCGCCTTGCTGGATCTTCTGCACATTACGCCGAACATCATGAATGATACCGAATACGGCGCACTGGACCGCCTGCGCCGCGGCGAAATCGCGGCGATGTTCGTCATCGGCGGCAAGCCCGTGCCGATGCTGCAGGGGATCGAGCCGGGCACCGGCCTGCATTTTCTGTCGATCCCGCTGAACGCGCAGCTCGTGGACACGTACCTGCCGACGAGCCTGGATCACCAGCACTACCCAAACCTCGTTCCGACCGGGCCACAGATTGATACGGTCGCGGTGGGATCGGCATTGGTCACCCTGTCCACGCCCTCCGACAGCCAGCGCGCCAAACGGGTCAATCGTTTCGTCGACTTGTTGTTCGAACGGTTCGATCAGTTGCGCCAGCCGGGGTTCGACCCGAAATGGCAGGAGGTAAATCTGTCCGCCCAGATCCAGGGCTGGACGCGGTATCCGGAAGTCCAGAGCTTGCTGAAGAAGGACCAGTCCGGCGATCTGCGCACGTCATTCGACACCTATCTCAATCAGTCTGGGCAGACGGCGGCCGGCATGAGCGGCGATCGGCGCGCGGCGCTGTTCCGCGATTTCCTGCGTTGGCGGGATCAGCACAGCGGGCCTTAGTATCGCACATCGGCTAAGCGGGACTTTCACACGCTTTCCACGCTGCTCTGCGGTCGGACGCCGAGAGCTTTATTGTGATGCGAGTGGTCCCCGCGGGGCCGTCGGGGAACGCGCACAGGACGACGCCGGCGAACAACCGCGCTGAGAGCTTGAGAATCAATCTTGAAAATGCATGCTCTGTGGAATCATTGGAGTTTTCCTGACAGCGGCGGGGCAAGAGGGATTTCATTTTTAAACTCTCAATCCGGCTGCCCCAAAGCCCTGTACATCTCTGCGAGTTGCGGACTCATCGGCAGGTTCAGCGTCTCGCCATTCGGCAACCGGTCCACCAGCCACCGGGCGTAAAGCTGGTTCAAGGTGCCCTCGCCGGCCATGCGGATAAAGCTGTCGCGGACCAGGTCGGCGAAGGCCGGATCATTCCGCCGGAACCCAATGGCATAAGGCTCAAAGGACAGGTAATCGCCGGTGATGCCGAAGCGCTTCCCGTCGGGACGCGTCGCCACAAAACCCGACAAAAGGATATCATCCGACGCGAACGCATCCGCCTTCCCCTCGGCCAGCGTGCCATAGGCCGCGTCCAGGCTGGATACCTCGCTCACCGCAATCGGCGGCGAAACACTCGCCGCAAGCCGCCGTATCACGGCCGCATTGGTCGTGCCCGCGCCAACAACCACAGTCCGTCCGGCCAGTCCGCGATAGGATGCGACCGCCGGCCGCCCGTTCACCAGAGGCACCAGAAGCTTGGTTCCCGCCAGGAAGAAAATCGGCGAGAACGCCACACTCTTCTCCCGTTCGGCGTTGGCGGTCGTGGAGCCACACTCCAGGTCGATCGCACCGTCGATAATCTTCGGCAGGCGTTCCCCAGCGGTGACCGGCACGTAGACGATGCGCACACCGGTCTGCCAAGCCGGCGCATCCGCTTCCAGCAAGTCCCGGTTCAGGGTGCGGGCGACATCCTCCGCGATTCCGTGGCAGAGATCGAGCGAAAAGCCGATCGGCTGATGCCCCGGGTTCAGGAACGAAAACGGCGGCACGCTGTCGCGGTAGCCGATCAGGATGGTGCCACGGTCGTTGATGGTCTTCAGCGTGCCGGACAGCAGGACGTCATCCTCGGCCCGGGCACCGCCGCACGCCGAAATTACCAGCAGAATGATGGCGAGCAGATGCCTCATACCGGCTCCACCTCCATTTCTTCGATCATCTCCAGGGTGTCTTCGTCGGCGACCAGTTGCCCCTCCCACTTGGCGACCACGGCCGTGGCCAGCGAGTTGCCGATCACGTTGGTCGCCGAACGGCCCATGTCGAGGAAGGTGTCGATGCCTAGCAGCAACAGCAGGCCTTCTTCGGGGAGGCTGAACTGGCTGAGGGTTGCGGCGATCACCACGAGCGACGCGCGGGGCACGCCGGCGACGCCCTTGCTGGTCAGCATCAGCGTCAGCAGCATGGCGATCTGCGTGCCGGCGCTGAGCGGTATGTCATACGCCTGTGCAATAAAAATCGATGCGAAGGTGCAGTACATCATCGTGCCGTCGAGATTGAACGAATAACCCAGCGGCAGCACGAAGCTGGAGATGTTGCGAGACACGGGAAATTTCGCCAGTTGCTCCAGCATCTTCGGATAGGCCGCCTCCGAGCTGGCGGTCGAGAATGCCAACAGGAACGGCTCCCGCACCAGCAGCACCAGGCGCTTCACGCTTGGACCGAGGATCAAGAATCCGGCCAGCACCAGTACCAGCCACAGGCAGACCAAGCCGAAGTAGAACTCCCCCATGAACTTGGCATAGTTCAGCAGGATGCCCAGGCCGTTGGTGGCGATCGTCGCCGCCATCGCGCAGAACACCGCGAGCGGGGCGAGCTTCATAACGTACCCGGTGACGCGCAGGATGATGTGCGACAGGCCCTCGATGCCTTCGAGCACCAGTTTCGCCCGTTCGCCTATCGCCGCGCAGGCAACGCCGAAGAAGATCGAGAACACGACGATCTGGAGGATCTCGTTGTCCACCATGGGGCGGAGTGCGGAGTCCGGGAAGACGTGCTTGATGAAACCGTCGAGCGTCATGGCGTGGGCGTCCACGCCGGAACTGACGCCGCTGACGACTTTGTGGATGCCGACCCCCGGCTCGAACAGATTGACGAGGATCAGGCCGAGGGTAAGCGACACCAAAGAGGCGCTGACGAACCAGAGCATGGCCTTGCCGCCCACACGGCCGACAGTGCCGGCATCGGACATGTGGCCGATTCCGACCACCAGGGTCGAGAACACCAGCGGTGCGATGATCATCTTGATCAGGCGGAGGAAGATCGTGCTGCCGATCGCGACGTAGCCAGCGAAGAGTTTCTGGGTTGCCGGCATGGCGAACTGATCGTGGACAACGCCGCCCGCGGCGATCCCCAGCACCATGGCGATGAGAATGTAGGTTGTCATCCGACTGGACTTCATTGCGGCGCCCCCCGTTTTGATCCGCGTTTCGGCGATCATGCTAGTATCGCGCATCGGAGAAGCGCGATACGTCGCGACATGTTTGAAGTATCCGATTCACACGACGAATCGCAGCCGCTTCGCGTCTCACGCCTCTCTGCGATCGGATACTAGGTCATTCTGGTGTCTTACAACAGGTTAACGAAGCGGCCATGCCGTTTGCCGGATGGGATCGGATCGGCGTCCAGGCGGGTGATTTCAGCGAGCAGCGGGCGACGATCCGCAATGACGATTTCATTTGGTGCGGGGTGCCCGTGAACCGTTGGATCACCGATGTCAGGACGGGGAGGGGCTCTCTGCCGGGTTCCAGTTTTGAGCGAGAGCGTTCAGCATCGCAATGCCGCTAGCTCGCATACCGGGGGCGTGTTGCGAAGCAGATATGGCCTGTGGCGAGGTGGCGGGACGGGCGCCCGACAGGCGGTTGCGGTAGGTGTCGATCCTGGCTTTGGCCTGCGCAAGCGCGGCATCGATTTGGGCCGGCGGCATGTCGTCGATGGGGTCCGCGGTGGGTTCGATCGTGACGGGCACGTCGCAGGCCAGGGCCCGGGCCAGCGTCTTCTCGGTGTGCTGGCAGGAGCGGTTGAGGGCGTTGGCGCTGGTGCAGTAGCGCAGCCGGAGGCCGGGGGGCAGGTCCTCGCTTTCGGCTTCGGCGAGCACTTCCAGCGCGGAGAAGCTGAAGGCGATGATGCGGGCGGCGTTGATCATCTCGGATCGGGTGCGGGCGCCGTAGGATGCGAGAGTTTCGAGGACTTCAGCTCGGGCGAGTTCGAAATCGTCGGTCAACGGCATGAAGTAGGGCAACAGGTAGACGATCAGACGTTCGCGGAAGGGTCCGGGCTGGAGGCGGGTTGGGGGCTGGGCCGGCGTTGATATCGGGGCAGATTGGGACATTGGGGGGAGATTGCTCGGGATTTGTTTTCCTTTTGTTCTTACAGCAAGCTTGGGAATTTATCAAGAACATTTTCCTGCATGAGATCGGATAGCGGCGGGTCCGCCTGGGGCACCCGGCGCCTGATGGTGAGCATCAAGGCACGACCGAAAACAGCGGCGAAGCTCCTGCGGCAGTCGACGTCGTCACCGGACCCGCTACCCCGCGGCTGCGACAGCCTTGCCGGCGGACAGCCGGAAAATCCGGTCCAGCCGTTCCACCCCGGTCAGCCGGTGCGTGATCAGGATCACCGTCCGCCCCGCCGCCGTCTCGTTCAGCGTCTCCAGAAACGCCCGTTCGATGTCCGCGTCGAGCCCGGCACAGGGTTCGTCCAGGATCAACACGGGCGCCGGCGACAGCAGTGCCCGTGCCAGCACCAGCCGCCGTCCCTGGCCGCCCGAGAACCGCGTGCCCCCCTCGCCCACCCATGTATCGAGCCGGTCCGGCAACGCACGCACCACATCGCCGATCCGCGCCGCATCCAGCGCGCCCCAGAGCGCCGTTTCATCCGCATCCGGCCGTGCCAGCAGCAAATTCCCACGGATCGTGTCGTCAAAGAGATGCGTCGCCTGCCCCAGCCAGCCGATCCGCGCTCGAACCAGAGCGGCCGGCAGCGTCGCGATGTCCACCCCGCCGAGCCGGATCTGCCCCGAGCGGGGTGCCACCACCTTCAGCGCGAGCGCCGCGAGCGTCGATTTGCCGGACCCGGACGGCCCCAGCAGGGCCACGCGCGCGCCGGGCGGGATCTCCAGCGTCAGGCCGTCGAACACCAGCGGCCGGTCGGGTTGCCAACGGAACTCGACGCCTTCGAACCGCAGCGCCGTTCCTACAGGCATGGCAGCCGGATCGGCGGGGTCGGGCACCGGCACGGGCGCATCGGCGGCTTCCAGCACACGTCGCGCGGCGGCCGAGGCATGGCCCGCGAGCGCCCCGGCACGGGTGAGCCCACCCACAGCCTCGAAGGACGCCAGAACCAGAAATGCACCGACGATCGCCGCGGCCGGACTGGCGCCGGCATCGATCAGCACGGCCAGAACAGCGATCTGTGCGCACAGGAACGATGCCGCGCCGGCCAGTGCGGTCCGGTCCGCCATGCCCCGTTGCGCGGACAGCAGCGCTGCTTCCCGAGCCTGCACCGTCGCCAGCATACGCCCCTCAGCGGCGAAGGCTCGGACCTCCCGCAATCCGGTCAGAGCATCCAGCGCGGCGATCCGCAACGCACCGGCCTCGACCGACAGCCCCGACCCGGTGCTGGCCGACGCGCGAGCCGCCAGCCAAGGCAGCACGAACGCGGCGGCGGCAAACAGCACGCCAACCTCGGTCGCCAAGCCTGGCGCGCGATGCCCGATGAGCAGCACCAGAACCGGAAGCAGCAGCACCGCGCCGGCCAGCGGCAGAAGGATGCGGAGATACAGCCCGTCGAGCGCCTCGACATCGCCGACCAGGCGCGCCAGCATATCGCCGGCATGGCGAAACCCCAGGCCACCGGCCGATGTCCGAGCCAGGCGGCCAAAGAACCAAACGCGCAGATCCGCCAGCGCCCGGAATGTCGCACCATGCGTGACCAGCCGTTCGGCGTAGCGCAACCCCACGCGCGCGACGCCGAACCCGCGCAGCACCGCCGGCATCGCCAGCCCGCTGGCCAGGATCGCCGCGCCGACGGTCAACCCGGACACCGCCATCAGGCCGATCCCGGCCACCAGAGCGGCCAACGACACAAACAGACCGGCCAGCAGCCAGCCGGTCTGGCGGCCCCACAAACCCATGATACGGAACAGCGGCCCGCTCATTATGCGACACCTCGCGCTGAAACAGCCTTGCCGTCGCGCAGGTCGACCCGCCGACCGCCGAAGCCGTGCGCGGCAGAGGAGTGGCTGGCCAGGATTACCGTCCGACCGAGTGCCAGACGGCGCAGGCTGTCCAGCACCGCCTGTTCCGTGGCCGGGTCCAGATGCGCCGTGGGCTCATCCAGCAGCAGCAGCGGAGCATTCTTCAGGTAGGCGCGCGCGATCGCGACTCGCTGGGCCTGGCCGCCCGACAGACCGTAGCCGCCCTCGCCGATCACGGTATCCAGACCAGCCGGCAGGCCCGCGGTGAACTGGTCAAGCCGAGCGGCAGTGGCAGCGGCGGTGACTTCGTCGGGGGAGGCTTCTGGCCGGGCAAAGAGGATGTTGTCCCGGATCGAACCGGAGAACAGGATCGGCCGCTGCCCGATCCAGGCGGTCACGCGGGACAGCGCCTGCGGCACGACGTCGGAAATATCGGCGCCGTTGATGGTCACGCGCCCGCTGTCGGGACGAACGAAGCCCAGCAGGATCTCGATCACAGAGGATTTGCCGGCGCCCGACGGTCCGGCCAGCACCAGGGTTTCCCCCGCGGACACCCGGAACGACAGCCCGTCCAGCGCCGCCCCGCGCGAGGCGTCCCAGGTCAGCCGCACATTGTCGAACGCGACGGTCACCCCCTGGGCGGCGACGGTGCGGATTTCGCGTGCAGGCGCGGGTTCAGGCAGCGGCGGCAGATCGATCAGCGACTCCGCGGCGCCGGTGGCGTGCAGCCGGTCCTGATAGGCGGCGGAGAACGTCCGTAGCGGCGCAAAAAATTCTGGCGTCAGCAGTAGCACAGCCAGGGCCGGCCAGAGAACCGCCGCGCCGCCGTCCTGCCTCAACAAGCCGAAATAGTGGATCGCCAGCACCACCATCGCCAGAGCGGCAGCGAGGTCGAGCACAACCGACGACATGAAGGCCACTCGCAGCACCCGCATCGTGCGGACCCGCAGTTCCGTGGCGGCCTGGGACAACGAGCGGGCTTCATCCTCGGCACGGCCACACAGCACGATGGTGGCGATGCCGCGCACGCGATCCAGGAATCGCGCCTGCAACCGCGCCATCGCCAGGAATTGATTGCGCGAGGCCGCGGCGGCACCGATGCCGGCGACCGCCATTCCAACGGGAACCAACAAGCCGCACCCGAGCAG
>JBEKLE010000063.1:0-20091 GCA_050010355.1 Rhodopila sp.
GCCGACCCCGATCAGCAGTTTCGGGCCGAACTTGTCCACCAGCCATCCCTGGAACGGCGAGAAGAATGTCTGCAGCACGATCAGCAAGGAAAACGTCACCTGCAGCGACGCAGGCGCAGCACCCAGCGCGGATGCCAGGGGCTTGGTGAACAGCGTCCACACATACTGTGGGCTGGAAATCGCCATCATGCAGACCAGCCCAAGACCGAGCTGGCCCCAGCGGGTAAGGCCCTTGGCAGCGATGGCGGGGAGCGTGGCGGTTTCGGTCATGCTAATCGGGCCTTCTGGTCGCCGGTCAGCTCTTGCAAGCACTACGCCACGCCGGTAAGCGCTACGCCACGCCGATCCGTCCTTCCGGGCGAATCGTCGCGGCACCGTCAAGGCTGGACGAACGGCGCCTGCACCAACCGTTGGGGTCAAACGGTCCGAACAGGCAACGTGCGCGTGCCTCCGCGCTGCCTAAATCCGCACCACTGCGCGCGGGATCTGCCGGCTTTTCAATCGATTGCGAAGCTTGTGCCGCAGCCGCAGGCTGACTTCGCGTTGGGATTGCGCACCGCGAAGTGGCTGCCCATCAGTTCGTCGGTGTAATCGAGTTCCGAACCGCTCAGCAGGTCCAGGCTGGCGGAATCGACGACAACCCGAGCGGGACCGCGCTCGATGATAAGGTCGTCGGGTTGGGTTTGCGGATCCAACTCGAAGCGGTACTGGAAACCACTACAGCCCCCGGCCAGAACGGCGACGCGGAGGGCGGTTTCGTTGGCCTGATTCGTCTCGGCGACGATCTCGGCAATCCGTGCGGCGGCACGCTCTGTTACGGCGAACTGTTCCATAGCCCTGAAGATAGGCGCTTCTTCAGCGGAATTGAAGCGGCTTGATTGAAACGGCGCGATTGAAGCGAGGCTGGGCAGGGTGTATCCGCGGGGAATGTTCATTCGGCCCCCTCCGGCTCGCTATGCTGTCACGCCCGCCGCGGCGCGGGGCAGGCTGCACCATGAACCGCAGGCGGCAACCCGCTCCCCCTGGCAGCGCGACCGCGACCGGATCATCCACAGCTCGGCGTTCCGCAAGCTGCAATACAAGACTCAGGTCTTCGTTAATCACGAGGGCGACTTCTACCGCACCCGCCTGACGCACAGCATCGAGGTGGCTCAGATCGCCCGCTCCATCTCCCGCGCCCTAGGCCTGGATGAGGATCTGACCGAGGCGCTGGCCCTGGCGCACGATCTCGGCCACCCCCCCTTCGGCCATGCCGGCGAGGACGCGCTGAACACGGTCATGAAACCGTTCGGCGGCTTCGACCACAACGCCCAGAGCCTGCGGATCGTGACCTTGCTGGAAAGCCGCTACGCCGGCTGGGACGGCCTGAACCTGACATGGGAAACGCTGGAGGGCCTGGTCAAGCACAACGGCCCGCTGCGCCATCCTTCTTCGTATATCGCCGACTACAATGACCGGCATAGGCTCGATCTGCATACGCAGCCGAGCGCCGAGGCGCAGGTCGCGGCGATCGCTGATGACGTTGCGTATCACTCGCACGATCTGGACGACGGACTGCGGGCGCGGCTGTTCGCTGTGGACGACCTCAAGCACCTGCCGCTGGTGGGCGAGTCCCTGGCCGCGGCGCGGATGTCCAGCCTGGACGTTCCGCCGCCGCGGTTGCGGCACGAGACTCTGCGGCGCGTGATCGATGCAATGGTGACAGACCTGATCATCGAGACGGAGAAGCGACTGGCGAAGCTTGACCCCGACAGCCCGGATGCGATCCGCCGGCACAAGCACCGCGTGGTGGCGTTCAGTCCGGCGATGGCGGAGGCCAATCAGGCGATCAAGGATTTCCTGTTCACGCGGATGTACCGCCACTGGCGCGTCAACCGGATGTCCGCCAAGGCCAAGCGGCTGACCGAGGAGCTGTATCGCCTGCTGCACACAGACCCGACGCTTCTGCCGGACGACTGGCGCGCCCGTGCAGGGGAGGGTGGGACGCACCGCGCGGCCACCATCGTGGGGGATTATGTGGCCGGGATGACGGACCGGTATGCGATGGACGAGCATCGCCGGCTGACGGACGTCAGTGTGAATGGGTAGAATAAAATTGAGATGCCCTTCATCCGGTTTGAACGCAGAGTGGCTGGCGCGCGTTGCTTCGGAGAGCGACCTCCTGTTGGGCGCCCTTATGTCTCCGAACGCGCCGCGGCGCACCTGCAGCCGCGCTGCCGCATACTCTGTTCTCGTCGCCGCGGACGCACAACGCGCCTGGTCTGACGCCGCGGTATTTTGCCGGCACGGGACGGCCCACGGACTGAACCGATTGGTATTATGCTACCATTAGGGTATGGGGATTGTTGCGGACATCCCGGAGGCTCCATGGGCCGGCTCGATCGGATCGCGAGTGATCCTGCCATCTTCGGCGGAAAACCAATTGTGCGGGGCATGCGTATCTCGGTGGAATTGATCTTAAGTCTACTCGCCCAGGGTGAGACCCAGGAGTCCATCCTGGACGACTACCCCGGCTTGCAGCCTGAAGATATCCGCGCCTGCCTGGCTTACGCCCATGCGGTAGTTGCCAACGACCGGCTTGACGATGTGGTGGTGCCTTACGTGTGAAGTTTCTGATTGATCGCTGTGCCGGCCAACGACTGGCGGCCTGGCTCGAAGCCAAGCGGCACGGCGTGCGACCCGCCTGGCAGCAGGAGCCGGACCCAGGCGATGCGGCCCTGCTGAACACAGCGGCAGAGGAAGGGCGCATTCTGGTAACGATCGACAGTGACTTCGGCACGTTGGTTTAACTTTTCGGTGCCGCCCACGCGGGCATTGTTCGTTTGCCAGATGTTCCCGCCGCCGACCGAATCGCGCTGATGGCCGATTTGCTCGACCGGCACGGACCCGAGTTGCCGGGGTCGATCGTGACAATTCGCGGAAGGCCGCATCCGTATCGCCGGGACATCGCCGGGTTCCTGAACTGCCGTGGAGACCCCATCACCATCGACCCGCCCTCCCGTTCCGCGCTAACACGCCCCCATGAACCCGTCCGATCTCTACGCCCGTATCCGCGAGACCGTCCTCACCGCGCTGGCGACGATAATCCCCGACCTCCCGGCGGACATCGCCGCGCGCGTCGAGATCGCCCCCACCCGAGATCCGGCGCACGGCGACATGGCGACCAACGCCGCCATGGTCTCGGCCAAGGCGGCCCGCCTGGCGCCCGCCAGGATCGCCGCTGCCTTGGTCCAGCACCTGACCGCCGGCCCGGAAATCGAGACAGCCGAGGCTGCCGGACCCGGCTTCGTCAACCTCCGCCTGCGGCCGGAGGCGTTTCGCGCCTTGCTCCCGATCATCCTGACCGGCGGCGAAGCGTACGGCGACGCCACTACCGGCGCCGGGACGAAGGTCAATGTCGAGTATGTCTCCGCCAACCCCACCGGCCCCATGCATATCGGCCATTGCCGAGGCGCCGTCGTTGGTGATGCCCTGGCCAACCTGCTGACCAAAGCCGGGTACGCCGTCACCAAGGAGTACTACGTCAACGATGCCGGCGCGCAGGTCGCCGCCCTCGCCTGGGCGGCCTACTGGCGTTACCTCCAGGCGCTCGGCTCCCCGATGACCGAGGAAGAATTCGCGTCGGAGGTCCCCGGCGGGCTGCAATACAAGGGTGAATACCTGATCGACGTCGGCCAAACCCTCGCCGCCCGATTTCAGGGCTCCCTCGCCACCCACAACCTTGCCATCGCAGCGCCCGAAATCTGGCTGGACACGGTTAAAGACATCACCATCGACATGATGATGGCGGAGGTCCGCGAAGACCTCCGGCTGCTGGGTGTCCAGCAGGACATCTTCAGCTCCGAGCGCCAACTTGTGGCCACCGGTGCGGTCGATGCGGTGATTGAGAAACTCCAGGCCGGCGGCCTGATCTATGAAGGGGTGCTGGAACCGCCGAAGGGCAAGACGCCGGAGGACTGGGAACCGCGTCCGCAGACCCTGTTCCGCTCCACCGAATTCGGCGACGACGTCGACCGGCCGCTGCGGAAATCGGACGGCAGCAACACCTACTTTGCCAACGACATCGCCTACCACGCCGACAAGATCGCGCGCGGCTACGACGTGCTGATCAACGTGCTTGGCGCCGACCACGGCGGCTACGTCGCCCGCATGAAGGCCGCCGTCCGAGCGATTTCCGCCGACGCCGTCAAATTCGATGCCGTCCTCTGCCAGATCGTCCGCGTCATGAAGGGCGGCCAGCCGGTCCGCATGTCCAAGCGCGCCGGCACCTACGTCACCCTGCGCGACCTGCTGGAGGACGTCGGCAAGGATGCCGTCCGCTTCACCATGCTGACGCGCAAGGCCGACGCACAGATGGAGTTCGACCTTGACCAGGTCCTGGCGACCACGCGCGAAAATCCGGTCTTTTATGTCCAGTACGCGCACGCCCGCTGCCGATCTGTCCTGCGGGCCGCGGCTGAAATGTTCCCCGGCACGAGCCTGTCGGACCGGGATCTGGCCGCCGGATCGGTCGATACTCTGGACAGCGGCCCCGAACTGACGCTGATCCGGCGGCTCGCGCTCTGGCCGCGCACCGTCGAAGCAGCGGCAATCGCAAGGGAACCGCATAGGATCGCGTTTTTTCTCTATGACTTGGCCGCCGACTTTCATATGCTATGGAACCGAGGCAAGGACGATGCGACGCTGCGATTCCTGCAGGCTGACCGGCCGGCCGAGACGCGCGCGCGGCTCGCACTGGTCGCAGCGACGGCTGTCGTCATCCGTTCCGGCCTCGCGGTTATGGGCGTCAACCCAGTGGAAGAAATGCGCTGACGGCCGGCTGATCCCGCCGGCCGAGGCGAAGCGGGAAAGAGCGGAAAAGTGTCGGACGATTTAAGCATCCCGAACCCGGGCTACAGTGGCACCCGAGTTGGCCGTTACGGCGTCAGCCAGAGCCGGATCCAGGAGACCATGGACCCGGATACACGTCGCCTGATTTTGTTCGCCGGTGGCCTCGGCGTCGTGCTTGCGTCGCTGATCGGCGCCTCGACCCTGATCGGCCGTCACAGCACTGAGGTCCCGATCATCGCTGCCGACAGCCGCCCCATCCGGGTGAAGCCGGACAATCCCGGCGGCATGAAGATCGACGGGGCCGAGAACGATGTCTTCTCCGCCGGGTCCGACACCGCCAATTCCAAGCTGGCGCCGCCGTCGGAGAACCCCGATGCCAAGGCACTGCGCACCGTGCCTGCCGCGCCCCCGGCTGTTACGACCGCCGCTCCGGTTGCCGCGGCCCTGCCGCTGCCGCCCCCGCCGATCACGAAGCAGGCTGTCGCCCTCGCCGCGCCCGCCGCCGCGGAGGCGCATCCGCCCGCGTCTGCGCATCAGGCAATGGTGCAACTGGCCGCCCTCACATCGGAGGAAGCGGCACGCAGCGAATGGCAGCAGCTGGCCAAGCGCATGCCGGATCTGTTGAACGGCCGGCAACCCGTGTTCTCCCGCACCGAACGGTATGGGCACACGTTCTGGCGCGTGCGAACAGCGGGCTTCGCGGATGCGGCGCAGGCCCGCACCTTCTGCGACCGTGTCCGCGCGAAAGGCGCCGGCTGTTCGGTGGCTGATTTCTAGACGGATGCGGGTGCAAGGGGGGCGGAACCACCGGCCCCTGGGCGCAACATGGTTGATTGCGCGATTTTCAGGATAAGCGGGATGCGGCGAACTGCTCACGTCGCCGGGACAGCACGGTGAAGCAGGCCGCATCTGCCATCGTTGGCATTTCAGGCCCGGTGCTGCTGGCCGAGGAAGCGGCGCTGTTCAAGGCGTTTCCACCGGCCGGCGTCATCCTGTTTTCCCGCAACGTCCAGGACCCGGCGCAGGTCGCGGCACTGGTGGCCTCGCTGCGGGCCGCTCTTCCCGCCGTGTCCGACATCATGGTGGATCAGGAAGGCGGCCGGGTCGCCCGCCTGAAACCGCCCAACTGGCACGCACACCCGCCCGCCGCCACGCTCGGCCGCCTGTTTGAGACCGACCCCGCAGCGGCACTGAGGGCGGCGTGGCTCACCGGGGCGCTGATCGGTTGCGACTGCCGGTCCGCCGGCTTCACCATCGCCGCCGCGCCGGTGCTGGATCTTTCGGTGCCGGGCGCCCACGACGTGATCGGCGACCGTGCCTTCGCCCGGCATCCGGTTGCCGTCGCCCGCCTGGGCCGGACAGTCGCGAACGGACTGCTCGCGGCGGGCGTGCTTCCGGTGGGCAAACATGCCCCCGGGCATGGCCGAGCGCGGGTGGATAGCCATCTTTTGCTGCCGAGAGTGGCCGAGGATGATCTCTCCGCCGATATCCGTCCTTTCGCGCTGAACGCCGACCTGCCATGGATGATGACGGCGCATATCGTGTATGACGCCCTCGATCCCCATCTTCCGGCGACGCTTTCCGCCGCGGTGATCGGGTCGGTCATTCGCGGACGGATCGGCTTCAAAGGAGTTCTGGTGACCGACGACCTGGCGATGAAAGCACTCTCTGGCGCCCCCGCCGACCTTGCGGTCCAGGCACTGGCAGCCGGCTGTGATATCGCGCTGTACTGCGGCGGCGAGTTCGCGCCGACCGAGGCGTTGCTGCGAGTCTGCCCCCCAGCTACGCCCGCCGCTGGCGAACGCCTGCGTGCCGGGCGGGACGCTGCCGCGAACCGGCGTCTGAAGCTGGACCCGGCGCGGCTTGAAGACGAACGGGCCAGGCTGCTGACGTGAACCACTTCCTGTTCAACCTCGCGCTGGCCGTCATTCCGGTGGTCCTGGCGATAACCCTGCACGAAGCCGCGCACGGCTATGCCGCCCTGGCGCTCGGCGACACGACGGCACGCGACGCCGGACGCCTGTCGCTCAATCCGATCCGGCACATCGATCGGGTCGGCACGATCATCCTGCCGGGCTTCCTGCTGATCAGCCAGTTGCTGGTTCCGCCGCACAAGGTCTTCTTCATGTTCGGCTGGGCCAAGCCGGTGCCGATCGGGGCGTGGAAGTTCCGCGATCCGCGGCGCGGCATGGCACTGGTCGCAAGCGCCGGCCCGCTGATGAACTTCTTTCTGGCCTGGCTGGGCGCCCTGGTTATCCCGCTGACCGACTTTCCCACGCCCACGCAGGACGTCATCCAGCAGTTCCTGCTCTACTTCATGCTGTCCAACATCGTGCTGGGCCTGTTCAACCTGCTGCCGATCCCGCCGCTGGATGGCGGCCGCATCGCGGTCGGACTGCTGCCGCTGGCACTGGCGAAGATGTGGGCGAGGCTGGAGAAGGCCGGCATCCTGGTCGTCATCCTGGTGGTGTTCATCCTGCCGCGGCTGATCGGGTTCGATCCGGTGGGAGAGGCGCTGGGACAAGTCCTGCCCTGGGCCTTCCGAACCTTGTTCTGGCTGGCCGGCCGCAACACCGATGGCTTTGATGGAAGCCTCATCTGACATCGGCGCAGGTGTCCACGGCGAACCGGCGGAAAACCTTGTCCTTCGCCTGGAGGGGTTCGAGGGACCGATGGACCTGCTGCTCGACCTCGCCCGGTCGCAAAAGGTGGACCTCGCGAAAATCTCCATCCTGTCGCTGGTCGATCAGTACCTGGCGGTGATCGAGGGGGCCAAGCGCATCCGGTTGGAACTGGCAGCGGACTGGCTGGTGATGGCGGCCTGGCTGACCTGGCTGAAATCGCGCCTGCTGGTCCCCGCCGCGGATCAGGACGACCTCGAAAGCGGCGAGATGGCGGCCGAGGCGCTCGCCGAACGCCTGCGCGAGATGAACGTTATCCGCACCCTCGCCGCCTGGCTCGCCGCGCGCCCGGTGCTTGGGCAGGAGGTATTCGCCCGCGGCGCACCGGAAAGCCACCACGAATATGACCGGTCTCGCATCGTGATCGAACCCGGTCCGTTCGTCCGGGCGTATCTGGAGGCACTCCGGCGCGGCACGAAATCCTCGCCCTATACACCTCGCGCGCTGACTTTGTGGACAGTGCAGGACGCCCTCCGGCGTCTGGCCGACCTTGTCGGCAGTTTGCCGGACTGGACCATATTGGAGCAGTTCCTGCCCGACCACCTGGACAGCCCGGTTGAACGCCGGGCAGCGTTATCAAGCACATTGCTGGCGAGCCTGGAGATGGCGCGCGGCGGGGCGGTGCGATTGCGGCAGGAGGAGGCGTTCGGACCGATTCTGGTGCGCCGTTGCAGCGGTGATATGGACCATGGCGCATGAGTGACGAATCCGAACAGCTTCCTGCCGGCGGCCCTGTGCCGGCCAGCCCAATGCCGGCCAGCCCAGTGGCCCTGCGCGAACCGGACGAAGATTCCGTTCGTCTGGCGGAAGCGCTGGTTTTCGCCAGTGCCGAACCGGTGACGCCGCGAGGGCTGGCGCGGGTGCTGCCGGACGATATCGACGCCGGCGCGGTTCTCGCCGTGCTGCGGGCGCGCTATGCGGGCCGAGGGGTGGAACTGGTCGATGCGGGTCCCGGGGTGATGTTCCGGTCCGCGCTGGACCTCGCACCCCGGTTGCGGAAGGTGATCGAATCGCCCCGCCGCCTGCCCCGCGTGGCGATGGAGACGCTGGCGATCGTCGCCTACCACCAGCCGGTGACGCGGCCCGAGATCGAGCATATCCGCGGCACGGCATTGTCGCAGCAGACGCTGGACTCGCTGCTGGAATTGAACCTGATCGCGCCGAAAGGCAGGCGGGAGACACCTGGACGGCCGACATTGTGGGGCACGACGCCCGAGTTCCTGGCCCATTTCGGACTGAAAGACCTGCGCGAACTGCCGCGGCGCGAGGACCTGCTGCTGGACACCGCGCCGCCCAAGGCCACGCCGGACCCGATTCCGCCGGATCTGCAGCCGCCGCCGGACGCAAAGGAGAGGCCGGATGGATCGTAGAGTGCTGCTGACACTGGCCGGCGGCATGCTCGCGCTCCCGGCCGCCGCGCAGGATGCCGGAGGATCACGTGCCGTGCCGGACCGCTTCGCCGCAACGCTGAGCGCGCACGACATTGCCGCCTTCGCGGCACTTTTCGCGGATGATTACGTCAACCACCAGATCAGCGCGGCGGCTCCTCCCGCTCCGGCGGGCAAGACGCCGAAACAGGCGACGGTTGCCTTTTTCGCGGCGCGCCTCGCCGGGATCCCCGATCTTCAGGTCGCGGTAGAGGCGGTCGTGGCAGCCTCCGGCATGGTGGCTGCGAGCTTCGTCTATACCGGCACCCATGGCGGCCCGTTGTTTGGTATCGCCCCGACGGAGCGGCGGCTTCGATTTACGTCCTGCGACATCTTCCGTCTCGAAAACGAACGCATCGTGGAGCATTGGGGTATGGGCGACATCGCCGGGGTACTGAGGCAAATCCGGGCGTGATGGCGGCCTGACGTTCATGTCCTGCCTGCCGTCACGCGCGGCCGGGCATTCAATATACCTACTCCGGTATCTACACCGGCGGTGTGGCATGTCCGGGTTATCACACCAGCCGGTCGAAGAATCGACTTTTCAATCGACGGTCGGGCGGCTGGTATCTCATTGATTTTGCGCGTAGCCGCATGCTGCCTTCCCCTGGCAACCCTGCGCGCATACCAGTCAGCGTAAACGCCGAGTGGTATCACACCCACATGACAATTCGTCAGAAATGCTGGCCTATCACGCTAGCGCTCCTATATGCTGCAGTGCACCATTAGGGAAGAACGTCCTTCGCCCCGTGTTCGGCCTGGTCCGGCATTACCGAAGGAACGTGAACAATGAACATCTCCAAAGACGCCTATCTCACCGCTTGTGACCAGCCGAGCAATAATGAGACGTGGCTGGCCTCCATGCTGGCGCCGTTCCAGCGTCTGGGCGCCTATATGGCGCAACGTCGGACGCGGTCCCGCCAGATAAGCGAGCTTTATCGCTTCACTGACCGGGAACTATGGGACGTCGGCCTGAGCCGGTCAGATATTCTTGCAATTGAGCATGGTGTCTATCGCCGCGACTGACTATACCTACCCGACGCCCGTGAGATTGACCCATCGGCATCGGTGGTTTCCGGCCCACGAGGCCCGACCCTCATCGTCGTGGCGGGCGCGGGTTCATGATCCATGCCTTTGATTATTGGTGGGAAAGGCGTGGATGCCGACCGGCGTCGGCATGACGAGGTGGCATGCCCGGAGCGTCGATTTCAACGCAAAATTGGCATCACCGACCGGCGGGAGTGTCGGATCTCCGGTTGCGGCGACGGGGGTCAGGCTGCCTCCACCGAAACCGGGTCTCCGAGCAACGGGTATCGCATCGTTGCCGCGACGTGCAGGTCAAGGCTTGTAATGCCCCGGCCGCCATCCAGCAGCAGTGCCGGTAAAACAGCGTCGCCGTCGGTCCAACGAAAGTCGTTGTCACTCTCATAGGCGTAAAAGCCATCCGACAACCGTTGGTCGACCGCTTCGATGACCGTCGGACGCCGTCCTCTCCAAAGAATGATTCGGCGCACGGCTACCCCGAGCAGCCGAGGATCACGTGCGAGCCCGATCACGTCAGGTGCACCCGCCCGCGAGACGATGCGAACCGCGCCTGATCGAGGCGGCAGCCGAAATGCATAACATCCACGAGGCCGGCGAAGGCCCTCCACGCGAAGCCCGTCCACCAGCAGATGGAGACCGGGCTCATCCGTCAGTGGCATGCCGCGCCGCGGTCCGGCGCGGTCCAGCAAGCGTTTCCAGACCGCATCAACGACAGCGCCGCCGGTGAGCACCGGAGCGAACGGCGGCTTCGCGGGCTGTGGGCCGCCAGTGCTGTCGTTCAGAAACAACCGCCGGTTGCCGTCGTCACGATAGCTCTCGGTGGGGGTCCCGTTAGCCAAAATCGCGTCGTGAACCGCCAATTCGATATGATAAACCGTTACTTGGCCCGCGTCGTCGTCCCAGAGGATCGAGCGGTGGTTGATCAGAAATTCGACCGGGATCAAAACGCGATCAATATAAAGTGCGTGGCCTTTGGTGATATGTAGATCGCAACTGGGAACGTTATCGCTGATCGCCCCCTTGCGCACGATCACCGGCGTGACCGCACTGCGCCGCCCGGGGGCCGGCCTGGCCGTGCCGCGCCCGATCCAGACAATAGGCCGCACGTCGCCTCGGTGCGTCAGGACGCTGTCGCCGACGCCGAGATGCTGCACCAGCACCTCACCGGACGGCGTCGCGATTCCGGTGCCGGGAAGAAAGCAGGCAACAAGGTCATAGCCCAGGACGTTCATCTCCTGGAGATCGGTCGTCGAGACCTGGTCTGCCTGTCCCTGGCCGGCGTAACCATAGGAGTCGCCAACGGTCGTCGCGGCCCAGTCGCCTATATCGGCACCGTCCGCGACAGCGGATGGAATGTCGTATTGCAGCGTAACGGTCGAGCCATCATACGAGAAATACGAATAGGAGTTGAGGCCGGCGGTGGCACTGGCCGCCGCGGTGGTGCTGTAGCCGGGCACGAACGGTTCATCGCGCTGCCCGGCCGCCGATCCCGGCGCATCACCCGCAAGGCCGTTCGCCGCCGTGTAGCGAAACATGTCCAGCAGCGTGTATCTATTGCCCACGCCGGCGTCATCTTCCCGCCCCAGAACCTCGGATATCTCATGCTCCAGCGTTCCGACAGTGTCATAGCTTCCGCCGGCGATGCTCGTCTGGGTCCAACTGTATATGCTGTTGCTGTTCAGACCGACCGATCCGTCCGGCCCGTTGTAAGAGGTGTCCAGCCCCAGCGCCCGCGCCTCCGCGGTTGCGATCGAGAATGTTGCCCCGCCGGTCGGGTCCTGTGCGGGAAGCGTCAGAACCGCTGTCTGCTGCACCACCGATATCGTGTCGCTGTTCTGAACCGCGGCGAGAAGCTGGCCATAGTTAAAGTCGTCTGTGTAAGTGGTGGACTCGCCAAGTGCCCCGGGTTCGAGCGGGCTGCCTGCGACCTCGCCCCAGCCGAAGCTGATGTTGACCGTGACGGGGTTGGTGAAGTCGTTCTCGTAGAACTGAACCGCTGTCTGAACGGCACCCGTGTAATCGGTGTATAAGGTGGGGTTGTAGGCGGGATTGCCTGGCGTATCGAGACCCGTGACGCTTGCATCGTAGGTGACGTTGATGGTGAAGGTCACGGGATGGCGACCCCGGCGCTTCGCTGTTTCGTTGATTTATTCCGCTGTCGATCGATAAATCGCATGCCGCCGATCGCCCGTCCTGCAACTGGAATGGAACGTAGCAGACATGAACGGGTGGGGCAATATTGTCCATACACGGAAGTCACATTATTTCACACCGGCGCCAATCGGCGCGGCGGCCGGCGGAACGCCTTTCCTGAATCAGTTCCCTCGCCGCGCGTAACCCGTTACTTAGTGTCCGTCCGAGAAGTCTCGCGAGTCGGTCCAGCGGTGCTTTTCGCCGCTGGGAGCGTCGGCAACTTGCCACGATGTCCCCGCATCGTGCCTGCGCCGCCTCTTTCCCAGCGGCGAAAATCCCTCGCCGGCTCTCCGCGGCCAGGCTCCTCGGACGGACACTCAGGTATCCAATCTCGAGGGACTCCGAGGTGCTGAACCAACTGCCCCTGCGGCTGCGATCGGCCGGATATGCTCTGCGCGGCGGCTTCCTGGTGCGCCCGCTGGTGATCGCCGTCGTGCTGGGGATGTGCGGGGCCGTGCTCTCGTCGGTTGAGGAAGCGGTCCCCACCCTTTCAGCCTGGGTGCCCGCTACGCTGTTTCCCTCGCACCAGGACGCGCAGGTCGCGCAGGTGATCCTCAGCGTCATTGCCACGTCGATCATGACGGTCGTGTCGATCGTCTTCGCGATCCTGCTGATGACCCTCACGCTGGCCTCGATGCAGTTCTCGCCCCGCATCCTGATCAGCTTCGTGCGCGACCGGGGCACGCAATGGACGCTCGGTATCTTCCTGGGGACGTTCTCCTACTGCCTGGCGGCACTGCCGGCCGCGCGGTCGATGCCGCAGCCGTTCGCGCCGGTGCTGACGGTCCTGGGCGCCATGCTGCTGGCGCTGGCCTCCGTCGGCTGGCTGCTGTTCTTCATCCACCACATCTCCCACGCCATCAGCGTCAACCACATCGTTGACCGGATTGCACGCGAAACGGAAGAGGTGATCGACACGCTGATGCCGCATCTGCGGACGCGGCTGTATCAGCCAGCCGCAGCACCATTGGTGCCAGATGAGCAGGAATTCCCGATCCTGAACGAGGTCTCCGGCTACATCCGCTTCATCGACACGAAGCGCCTGCTGGCATTTGCCCGGTTGCACCATCTGCGGGTGCGTGTCACCCGCCGGGTCGGCCATTTCGTGCCGGCGGGCGTGCCGTTGCTGATGGTGTCACGTCGCACACGGCTGGATCGGCACCACGCCGTGGACCTCACCGGAGCGTTCGACATTGGGCCGATGCGCACGTTGCAGCAGGATGTCGAGTTCGGTGTCATCCAGATCGTCGACATCGCACTGCGGGCGATTTCGCCGGCGGTGAACGACCCGAGCACCGCGATCAGTTGCATCGATCAGCTCAGCCGGATCCTGATCCGCTGGGTCGATCGGTTCCCGCCGGAGTCGATGCTGTACGCCCCCGCTCATGTGTTGCGGGTCGTGCTGCCCTGGATCGACCTCGATGGGCTGCTCAACACCGCCATCGAACAGATCCGCGCCTATGCCACGAACGATGCCGCGGTCAGCCTGCGGCTGCTGCGGCTGCTGCACGACGTCGTGATCACCGTCGACGACGAGTCCCTGCGGCGGTGTTTCGTCGAGCGCGGCGCACGCGTTGTGGAAGGCTGCCGGGGGCGACTGCCCGCCGACGACCTGGCCCGGCTGGAGCAGCGCCAGGCCGAGCTCGAAGGCATGAGCATCAGGGTGTCCGTGGCGCGATAGGCGGTCATTTGCCCGGTTGCGTGCTTTGCCCGATTAAGCCACGGTATGCACTGGGCTGCCTCGAGCGATGCAGTTTGACCGGCTAAGCTCTGCCCGTAACGAAGTCGACGGAGACTTGCGAAAACAAGGGAAGGACGCCGCGATGCCCGATACCCTTCTGACCGCCGTGTTGCCAGCCCAGGACCACCATAAACAGCCCGCCGCCGTCGCCGCGCTTGCCGCACTTGGTGTGGTCTACGGCGACATTGGAACGAGCACGCTGTATGGTCTGAAGCAGGCCGTTGAGGCGGGCGGAACGCCCACGCCGGAAACCGTGATGGGCGTCGTGTCGGTGATCATCTGGTCGCTTATTCTGATCGTCGCGCTGAAATATGCCATCCTGATACTGCGCGCCGACAATCACGGCGAGGGTGGGATCGTAGCGCTTCTCGCGCTGCTCGACGTGCGGCACGCACCGCGTGGGAGCTGGCGGGCTTCGCTGCTGATCGTCGGGTTGGTCGGGGCCGCACTGCTTTACGGCGACGGCGTGATCACCCCGGCAATTTCGGTCCTCAGCGCCGTCGAGGGACTCAAGATCGACGCGCCATCGCTCGCGCCGATGGTTGTTCCCATCACCATCGCGATCTTGATCGCCCTGTTTCTGGTCCAGCGCAAGGGAACCGGTTTCATCGGTAACATCTTCGGCCCGCTGATGCTGGTGTGGTTCATTGCGATCGGCCTGCTCGGCCTGCTCGGGATCATGCGGGCACCGGGCATACTGGCCGCCATCAGCCCCCATTATGCCGTCTTCTACTTGATCCATGCCGGACCGGGCATCGCGTTTGCGGTGCTCGGCGCCGCTTTCCTGGCACTGACCGGTGCCGAGGCGATGTATGCCGATATGGGCCATTTCGGCCGATCGCCCATCCAGCTTGGATGGTTCGCCGTGGTGCTGCCCGCTCTCGTGCTCAACTATTTCGGGCAGGGCGGACTGCTTCTGGCGGACCCTCACGCAGCCGAGAACCCATTCTACCTGCTCGTGCCGGGGTGGGGGCACTATCCGATGGTTGTGTTCGCGACGGTGGCGACCGTCATCGCCTCGCAATCCATCATCTCCGGCGCGTATTCCCTCACTCAGCAGGCGATCCAGCTTGGCTTCCTTCCCCGGATGCGGGTGATGCACACCGCCAGCCACGCGGTCGGTCAGGTCTACATTCCCGTCGTCAACTGGCTGCTGGCCGCCGGCACGCTTGCGGCCGTGCTCTTGTTCGGCTCGTCTGATGCACTTGGCGGCGCTTACGGCATAGCCGTTTCGATGCTGATGGCGGTCACCACGGTGCTGGCGGGCCTGGTAGCCCTGCGATGGGGCTACAACCCGATCATGATCATCGCGGTAAACGGATTCTTCCTGTTGATCGAACTGGTCTTTGTTGCGGCGAACATGACAAAGCTGATCGACGGCGGCTGGTTCCCGCTGCTGATGGCCGGCGTCATCGCGTTCCTGATGCTGACCTGGCGAAGCGGGTGGCTGTTGCTTGAGCACCAGCGCTCCAAGCTGCGCCAGCGCGAGGAAGATTTCATTGCGTGGGTGCTCGACACACCGCCCATCCGGCTGTCGGGAGCGGCCGCGATCTTCACCGCCGCGAGTACCGGCATCCCGCTGGCCCTGACCCATCACCTGCGGCATAATCGCGTCCTGCACGAGCGCGTGCTGCTGATTGCCGTCATCGTCACCGACGAGCCGCGCGTGCCGCCTGAGCAGCGCATCAAGCTCGTCCCGGTTTGCTCCGGCATTACCCGCGTGCTGTTTCACTTCGGCTTCATGGAAACGCCGGATGTGATGGAGGGCCTGAGGCTCGCCTGCCGCGAGCCTGAACTGCACGGGATCGATCCGGACAATATCACCTACTATTTCAGGCGGGTGATGGTGATCCCCGGCGAAGGTGGGGGTATGTCGGTATGGAGAAAATCGCTGTTCGCCACGATGCACCTGAACGCCAATCTGCCTGCGGCGTCTTTTGGCGTTCCGACCGCCCAGGTCGTGGAGGTCGGTATCGAGGTCGATATCTAGAGCAACATTACCCTGACTGGAACTGTCGGGGTAACGTTGCTCGCGCTGACGGTTCCCAGTTCAGCCTGGGAGCGCGTTAGCGCGTGGTGCGACGCACAGGGCGACGGTCAGACCAGCAACAGCAGGCCCAGCGCATAGATCAGGCCGGTCACCACAAACGTAATGACGGTGTAACCCATCACGCGCTGGATGCCGATGCCGGCCATCGCCACCACCGGCAACGCCCAGAACGGCTGCAGCATGTTGGCCACCTGCTCGCCCATCGCCACCGCCATCGCGGAGCCTGCCATCGAAGCATGCAGGGTGGCTGCCGCCGGCACCACGAAGGGTCCCTGCACCGCCCAGTGACCGCCGCCGCTCGGCACAAAGAACGTAATGATCAGGGAGCAGGTATAGCTCCAGAACGGCAGGGTGTGGGCGCTGGATACCACAACGAACGCCTTGGAGATGGAGTCCGCCAGTCCAGTCCCCGACATGATGCCCATGATGCCGCCGTAGAACGGATATTGCAGCATCATGCCGCCGGTCTGCCTCGCGGCGTTCTTCATCGCGGCGCCATAGGCGACCGGCGAACCGTGCAGGGCGATGCCCCCGATCAGAAAGACCAGAATAACCATGTTGACATCGAGGCTGAGCGCGCCCTGAAGCCACAGCACGAACATCGCCGCGAGGCCGGCCGCCACCAGGAACAGGCTGCCCACCGGGGACCGGTCCATGCGACGGGCGGGAGAGTTGGACACAGGAAGTGGCGTCGATGGCACCTCGGGTTCGGGCACGAACGCGGCAACGTCGGATTCGGCGGGGCGGATGGCGATGAACACGATCGGCATGACCAGAACGATCAGCAGCGTCGGCAGCCAGTTGAAGGTTGCGAACACCGTGTCGGACAGCGGCAGCAACTGGCCGGTGATCTTTTCCACGATGTTCAGTGCGTTGCCGTGGGTTGCCTGCGTCAGGGCGATCGAACTGGATATGCCGCTCGCCCAGACAGCAAAACCCGAGTAAGCGGCCGCGACCAGCCAGCCGAAATCCACGCGCACCTGGCGTGCAACCTCGCGCGCCAGGATGGCGCCGACGACCAGACCAAAACCCCAGTTCAGCAGGGAGGCGACCGCGGCGACCAGGAAGGTCAGGACGACAGCCTGGTTGGGCGTGTGCGCCATGGCCACGAGACGGTGCAGGAAGCGCTCCACCACCGGCGCATGAGCCAGGGCGTGGCCGGTCGCCAGGATCAGGATCATCTGGAAAGCAAAGCCAAGGATGGCGAAGATTCCGGAATACCATGTGCTGACGATCATTTCCGGCGAACCCTTGGGCGCAATCAGCAGGGCCAGGATCGCGGTGACCGCGGTCAGCCCGATCGCCAGCACGAAGGGGTCGGGCATGAAGCGTTCGAAGAGGTCAACAAACACCGGGGCAACCGATTGCAGCCCCCGACGGCGGGTTTGAGGCAAGGTCGTACCACCCATCCCTGTGATCCTTACTTATTGTGTTATAGGAAGAACATCGTACTATGCTGCCAGCCCAGCGTCGGTGACGCAATTCGTCTTTGCGCGCCGGTCCGCCCTTTTATGTTGATCCCCGGAACGGGACTGGAAGGCGGGCGCGGGCACTCACTGTCCGGAACCGCAAACGGGACGGTCACCGCTCGGCCACGACCGGGCTGACCCTGACAAAACAGGATAGACTGGGAGCGTCTCTCAAGGAGAGATTCGGAGGAACCGCTGGACACTGACAAAGGTGGTGGTCCCCCTGTACCGCATTCTGGAGCAGGAGCCGGCAGGCATCACATTCGATGCACGCATTATTTTTTGCATGTCTTCGGCTCTAAATTGCCGGATGGTTGGGGGACCGGGCCACTGAGTCGCTGGCCCACGCCTCGCGGCCAGCGAGGTGCTGTCGGGAAGTTCGGTGATTCTGGCGAGGTCGTGTTGATATCGTTCAACAGAGGCTCAGATCGGCAGGTCCGCCGTCCCAGTTGACATTGCGGGCGCAGTGGTCCTGGACATGATTCCGCTTCATATCACTTCGGTGTGATCAGGCGGCGTCTCGGTGAGTTGCTGCAGCGCCTGCCGCGTGCACGCGTCCAACGCCGCGGGGAGGTCCCTTTCAGACACCTCGGCCTTCTGCCCAGACAGGACATCCACGATATGCTGAAGCATTGCCCGGTCGTGCTCGATCCCGTTCGAGATGGCCAGGATCTGCTTGACCAGGATCTCGGTCGCCTCATCATTCAATCGCAGCCTGTTTGCGACCCATCGCGCAAACAACTTGTCCCGCCGTGCCAGCACCAGAAAGCGGAACTCTTCATCGTGTGCGAATTTAGCCTCGAAGGCCTGCTCTCGATCACTAAAACTCATTGGCACGACACCCTCCGTCCGCTGTCTCATCGGGTTGGCCGTTCAAGCACCATTCACCGCGAGCCCGACCGGCCATTGCCTATATGAGACTTGTTGGCCTGAACACTATAATCGCCGGCCGGCGGCGTTCGAAGCTATCGGGTCCGGCGCGCCGCGCTGAGTCCGGTGACCGAGGTCACGCACTGAAGCGCGGAATTGACGACTTGCCCTCCTGTCGGCAGTTTGTAACCTCCTGTTCGACCGGGGGCCATACCACAACTGCCCGGCCTTCCCACTTGCGTTTGCCGCCTCCGATTTCTGGTTTATTCTTCGAGTAACGGCCGAGACACGACCGCGTCGCATTGATCCCGATCAAGGCGCCGCTTTCCCGCACGCCACGGCGTCAGCGGTCCCCGGAACCATTCGCGACACCAGATAAGGGGAGTTGGGATCAGCTACGGTCGTCCGGCGGCCGAACGTTCCGGTTGCCTCCACGTGCTTCAGCCACGCACGGCGACTGTGCGCATTGTCATGAGAGATCAACAGCACGGACTTGATCTCGCTGGTGAAGAACCCATTTTCCACCAGGCTGTCAACTGGCATACCCCGCGCAAGACTGGTGTTCAAGTCGGCCCTGTATATGTCGGTGTCATTTCCGTTTGGAGCATAGAACAAATCCAGATTCTGCGGCAGGCTAAACAGGCCGCCGATCAGAATCGCTGAGAGATGCCAAGAAAAAGCTGAATACTCGGCGTCGCTGAGGTCAGGCCGATATTGCTTCCCATGTCGAACTGTAAATTTGGCAGGTCCTGCCATGCGATCCACGACACGGACAGGTCGAGAGAGGCTTGTTTTGTAGAGTTCGCGGGGTCGTTGTCGAACTGGCCCCAGAGCTCGAGATATCCGGTGACGCTGCTGGACAACGCGTGGCTCAGGTTCGCGAGCGTCTGAAAATTCGTGTGCCGCCCGAAATCCGCAGCATTGCGGAGGATGTCGATCTCGGGATCGAACAGCAAGGTAAAGTCACGTGGCAGGGCGAACGAAAGGGGCGCAATCACGCCGCCTTCCCCTGCCTGGTTGCCGATTCCGGCCTTGGCTGTCGGGATCTTCACGTAAGGAATGAGCGCCGCCTGAAAGTCGCCCCCTTCAGCGCCCGCCAGGTTCACCTTGATGCGCACGAACAGGTCGCCAACGCCGGTCAGGGTCTGCTTGCGACCCGCACCGGAGGTCGAAACCGTCTCCACCGGATCCATGTTGAGTTCCAGGTCGATCCGGTTGGCTAGGCCGAGCTTGAGTGTCGGATTGGCGAACAGATAGGTGTTCATCGTGACGCCGCCGGTGTGGAGGTTCGTCCAGTTCACCATATCGGCTTCGTACTGGAAGTGACCGGCATCCACGGTGCAAGGCAGGTTCGCCTTGGGCGGCCGGTCGGTGCAGAAACTGCGCATCTGATCGTCCGGGGTGGGGTCGAACAACGTGTAGCCCGACTTGTCTGGTGTGCTCGCGGCTTCGTCAACCGCGGTCTGCGCCGTCCCCGGACTCAATCCACTGCTGGCCACCAGCAACAGACCGGCGCAAACGCCGTCGATGATCAGGCGGCAAGCCGTTATCCCGGGTTTGGCTCGCGGCTGCGATACGTCAGCCACCACCTGCGCGCGGCCACTGCGGACCAGATCGCCTCTACAAGGCCGAACGGCCAGGCCCCCTGGAGAAATCCATAGGCTGAACCGAGCGCACAGGCGCCCGAAAATGCCAGAATGAACCATCGGCTCCGAGGCTCCAGCGCGTAGAACACCAGCATTGCCGAGACGGCGAACAGTCCAAAGAGGGAGAGTCCATCCATTCG
>JBEKLE010000064.1:0-20327 GCA_050010355.1 Rhodopila sp.
GGCAACCATCACCCTCCCGTGCCGGAGGTCAACTGGCTGGCGGATGCCGGACGGCGTCCGGGCAATCCCCGCCGAGCGCTGCTGGAGGTGAATTCGATCCACGCCGTTCTGCTGGCGATCCGCTCCGGCATGGGGATCGGCGCCCTGCCCGATTATGTGGTGAACGAGAGCCCGGACCTCGTGCATGTGCTGACCGAGCTAAAGGGGCCGAAGGTGGACGTCTTTTTCGTCTACCCGGAGGAGCTGCGAAATTCCAAGCGGGTCGCGGTGTTCCGAGACTTCCTGCTCGCCCGGCTGGCGGAGATGCACTGAGCGCTTGAAAAGAAGGTTCATATCGCGTTGTTTGTTGGCACCTTACGCTGTGAGGTCTCGGGTGGTGTGGCGAGCCAGGAGAAGCAAGCGTTCAGACGGTAGAGGTTGCGGAGCGGTGCGCCGAGTCCTCAGAGTCTTGGCACACCAGCCATCGCCCGATGGGTTTCTCCGCGGCCTCTGCGCACCGCTCCGCGACCTCTGCGTCTTAATCGGAGTCAGTCCAACATACGGCTGTGCCGTGTAAACAGCCGATCGGGACGCAGCCATTGCGTATTCGCCGGATGCCGCGTGAAGGGCATGCGCCCGCAACATGCCGGGTGCCGGTTCTCGGCAGTGGTTCCCTTCGCAAGTGCGGTATAGAACGCCTCACGAGTTACGGCGGTTGTGCCGCCAGAGTTCCGGCGCGTGTCGTCGGAAGGGGGCCTCTGGTCCCCGCGTCTCCCAGACGTGAAGCCTCCCTGTACCTTGCCCCGCCGGATCATCGATCCAGCGGGGTCTTCTTTGTGCCAGCGTTTGGCGGCAACGCTGTTCAAGCCGCCGATCGCGCGGCAACCGGGCCGGTTTCAATTGTCCGACGCCGCCAATCGGCTGCTTCCCGATCGTCTGCCTTGACCCGAGCGAAACCCGCCGCCAGAACCGCGTCCACCAGGATTGCGATATCGTCCTGGTTCGTCCGGTGGTTCACGATCGCCGCGCGGATCGCCAGCACGCCATCGACAATCGTGGTGGACGGCGCCGCGATCCCCGCTTCCTGGAGATCGGCGACAATGTCGGAATTCAACCGGTCCAGATCCAAGCCGGCGGCCACAAAGCGAAAGCAGACGATGTTCAGCGCCACGGGAGCCAGACGCTCCAGCGCCGGTTCCCGGTCCACACGAGCGGCCAGCGCGGCTGCCAGATCGCAGGTCTGCTGGGCAATGGCACCAATCCGGTCGGCCCCGTAGACCGACAGCGTCATCCAGACCTTCAGCGCACGAAACCCCCGCGACAGGTCGGGCCCGAGGTCGCACGGCCAGACCCCGCCACCGGCCAGGCCCCGAGCCTCCCGCCGCAGGTAGGCAGCCTCGGCGCCAAACGTTTCCACTTGCCGCGCCGCGTCGCGCACCACGATGCAGCCTGCGTCGTACGGCACCTGCGCCCACTTATGAAAGTCGAAGGCAACCGAATCCGCCCGCTCGATACCGGCCAGCAGCGGCCGCAGCTTCGGCGCCAGCGCGGCGATCGCCCCGAACGCCCCATCGACGTGGAACCAAAGGTCCTCGTCCGCGGCGAAATCGGCCAGCGCGGCAAGGTCATCGACCGCGCCGATATCCACGGTCCCCGCGGTGCCCACCAGCAGAAACGGTCGCGCTCCCCACGCCCGGTCCTGCGCCACACGGGCCGCCAGCGCGTCCACCCTGATCCGCCCCTCGTCGTCGCAAGCGATCATCCGCAACGCGTCATGGCCCAGGCCGGCCATTTCCATCGCGCGCGGCAGGCAGCCATGCGCGGCGGCGGAGGTGTAGGCCACCAGCCTGCTTTGGCCCACGCCGTCACGCCGGACGTCTGGCCCGACACTGGCCGACCGGGCAACCAGCACGCCGATGAGGTTGGCGATCGACGTGCCGGTGACCAGCACGCCGGAAGCGTCCCGGGGAAATCCCAGCATCTCGGCGGCCCAGGCGATGACCTGCCGCTCGACCTCGATCGGCGCGTGGTCGCGGCCGCCCAGGTTCGCGTTCAACCCGCCTGCCAGCAGTTCCGCCAGCATCCCGACCGGGTTGCCGCCGCCATGCACCCAGCCCATGAAGCGCGGGTGGAGGTTGCCGGTGGCGTATGGCTGCACCAGCCGCTGGAAGTCGGCATACACCGCCTCAGCCGGCCTCGGCTCGCGCGGCAAAGCGCGGCGCAGTTCCGCCCGCGACGTCTCAGGCATCGGCCGCCAGACCGGGCCGTCCCGCAAACCGGCCAGATGATCGAACATGTCGTCGACCATGCGGTGCCCAAGCGAGCGCAGGTCGGACCAGTCAACGGGATCAAGGCTTTCCATGTCGCGCATATCGGATCACGCCCTCCTGGCGCGTAGTCACATCCGTGTCGTCATACCGAGTGCGGTCAGGACCGCCCGATCCAGCGTTGGCCGCGGCCCCGGCGGCCGGCTGACGGCCAAACCCATGACATCGTCGTAACCCCAAAGGGCCCAGCCGATGCCGCGCGTTTCGAACGCGTCCCGGACCGTGCCCAGCCACGCGACGCGTGCAGCGGGGTTCAACTCCGCACTCGCGCCGAATTCACCCGCGAGCAGCTGCACATGGTGTTCCCGGCCCCAGGCGGCGGCCCGGTCGATCGTCCCGCCCACGCGAGGTGCGTCCCAGCCGACGGCGCAGTAGTACCGCATCAGGTCCTGCGTCGGCGGGTCGGCAGAATCGCTCGCCGCCGCATTGCAACGCGCCCTGTCGTCGACCGGAAACGGCAACCTTGCCAGCGCCGCACGGTCGAGGCCCGGCCGGTATGCCGCCAGTGACGTGAGGTCCACCGGATCATAGGTATGGAAGCTGTAGAGGACGTTCGCGTCGTCTTCCGGCGTCAGCGCCAGCAGGCCGCCGACGCTGCCCCAGTCCTGGCCCGTCAGCACAACCGTTGCGTTGGGCAGTGACTGCCGGATATCGCCCAGCAAGCGGTGCTGCAACGTTGCCCAGCCAGCGGGATCGCCGGGGAAAACCGGTTCGTTCAACACCTCCGGCACGGTTCGCGTAGGGTCCAGCGGCCGAAGCGCCGGCGCGAGTGCTTTCCAGAACGCACGCAGCCGGTCACGGTCAGCCTCGCTGGCTTCCAGACGCCAGCCCTGCGGATGCGGCGACACGATCACCGCCAGCCCCTGGCGCTGGATACGCCGGATCGCCACGATCAGCGCCGCCCGCTGCGCCGCGCTGTCGACCACCTCGGGATCGATCGCCAGCCGCACGAAGTCGAACCCGGCGGCGTGAAGATCGGCCAAAGCCTGGTCGCTGATATACGCCGCCAGCGCAGCCGGCTCGCGACTGGCGGGAAACCGGAACCACGCGGTGATGTTGATGCCACGCCGCAGCCGCGCCGACATGGCCGCCGACGGCCCGCCATCAACGTCTTTGCCGGCCATGGCGCTGAAACCGGCGGCACTCGCAAGCCAGAGCGCCAGACTCAAGGCAACCCGCCGTCTCACACCGAGACCTTCACGGCACTCGGCGTGTACCGCTCAACCAGGTAAAGTGGCCGCTGCTTCGTCTCATTGAACACCCGGCCGAGGTATTCGCCGATCACCCCCAGAAACATGAGCTGCACCCCGCCCAGGAACAGCACCACCGTCATCAGGCTGGGATACCCGGCGACCGGATTGCCGATGATCAGCGTCTTCACCAGGACTTCCGCGACGTAGAGCATCGACAGCAGCGCCACCCCCAGCCCGGCATAGGTCGCCATCTTCAGCGGCATGACGGTAAAACTGGTGATCCCCTCCAGCGCCAGGTTCCAAAGCTTCCAGTAGGACCACTTGCTGACGCCGGAACACCGGGCCTCCCGGTCATACAGCACAAAGGTTGTCGGATAGCCGACCCAGGCAAACAGCCCCTTCATGAACCGGTGCTGCTCCCGCAACTGGCGCACGGCATCGACCACTCGCCGGCTCATGAGGCGGAAATCGCCGGTGTTCTCCGGCAGTTTCAGGTCGCCCAAGCGCTGCATCAGCCGGTAGAAGACCGCTGCCGTGCCGCGTTTCAGCAGGCTCTCCCCGGCCCGGCTGCGGCGTTTGGCGTACACCATGTCGAACCCGGTTCGCCAGTGTGCGATCAGCTCCGGTATCAGCTCGGGCGGGTCCTGCAGATCGGCGTCGATAACCACCACGGCGTCACCGGCGGCATGGTCCAGACCGGCGGTGATCGCGATTTCCTTGCCGAAATTACGTGACAGGCTCACCAGTCCGACCCGGTCGTCGGTGCGCTGCAGTGCTTCCATCGCCGACAGCGTGCTGTCCGTGCTGCCGTCGTTGACATACACCACCTCCCAGCTATCGAGGGCGACCAGAGCGCGCGTCAGGCGGCGGTGAAAATCATCCAGCCCCGACGCTTCGTTATAAGCCGGCACAATCACCGAGATCGTCGGCCGCCACGCTCGTCGCACCGAATGCGGAAATAGTTCCTGCATAAGCACTCCGTTAACCATTGGCTGGTACACGCAGCGGGCAGAATGGCGCGAAGGTACTAACGATTGGTTAACGCGGCGAAATCTCGTTCATGGGTTGCGGTGCTGATCCTCGCCGCCCTGGTGCTGACCGCGGCGGCCTGGCTGCGCGGAGCAGAGTATGATGAGCAGTACACGCTGTTCCTGACCGCCGGCACGGCGCGGCCCGACTGGCCTGAGACCGCATTCCCCGCCGGCACTGTCACGGCGCTGCAGGCCGGCCACGCCACCCTGCGCGGCATTGCCCGCGACCTGCGGATCACCGACGTGCATCCGCCGTTTTACTTCTGGGCCGTGTCGCTGTGGCGGGACGCTTTCGGCCCCAGCCTGTTTGCCGCCCGCATGCTGTCGGTGCTGTGCGGCGTGGTCTCGATCGGCTTGACCGGGGTCATCGCCCGGCGCTGCGCCATACCCGTGGTCACGCCCATGCTGCTCACGCTCGGCTGCTGCGGCTTCGTCTACACAAATGCCGTCGCCCGAGGTTTCGCCCCCGCAGAGATGCTGACCCTGTGCGGCATCGCCCTGCTGCTCGGGCGGCGTCCGCTGCTCGCGGGCGTCAGCCTTGGCGCCGCGTGCTGCTGCAATTACCTGGCGGTGTTCGTCGCGGCAGCCGCGATCGCAGCCGCCGGCGCATGGCTCGCAGTGCCCGCCGCCCTCCCGTTCCTGGCCCTGGACGCCTGGTTCTTCGCCGCCCAGCACGGCGCTCGGCCCGGACAGTTCCCGCCGTTCAAAATCGGCGCGAGCATACTGCGGTTGGCCGAGTACCAGGCCGCCTCGCTGTTTGGTGGGTTGCCGATGTATGTCGACGGGTTCTGGCGGAAGGCAGTCGGGACCTTTGTTGGTGTTCTGGTTGTCATGCTTGTCCTTTGCATCGGCCACGCCCGCCCGTGGCGCGCGGGTCCCGCGATCCGGCTGGTTCTTGCCGCAGCGGTGGCTCCGCCGATCGGGCTGCTGCTGCTTGGCGCCGTGTTCGACAACACACCGATCGAGCTCCGGTATCTGTCCTTCGGGCTGCCTTTCATCGCCCTCCTGATCGCCTGGGTCCTGGCACGGACGCGGTTCGCCCGCCTTATGCTTCCCCTCACCCTGACCGTCCTGGTCGCCAGCATCGCCGGCCTCCTGCTGTCCCCGCGCACGATGCAACCCGCCCGCGCCACCGCGGCCGAAGCCGCCCGCCTCGCCGGCGGCGCGACCGTGCTGGTCCCCCGCGGCAATGACGGCGTCGGCATCGTCGGCGCCTTCGGCATCGAGGCCCCCGCTTCCCTGCCACTTCTCGTGATCCGTCCCGGGGATGCGATCGCTGATCGTCTCGCCCCCTACCACCGCGTCGCCGTCGCCCTGCTGGCACAGGACCACGACAGCATCGCCACCATCGCCCGCCTACGCTCCGTCCTCGCCCCGCCGACTTGGCATCCCGTCGCGATCGGGTCCAGTCTCGAGGTCTACGAACGAAGCGACCAAGGGGAGTAAGCGATGTTCTTCGAGGGTTTCACCCTGGCCCACGTGCAAGTGCCCGGCGGGACGATCCGGCTGCGTCACGGCGGCTCCGGTCCCCCGCTGCTGATGCTGCATGGCAACCCGCAGACCCACGCGATGTGGCACCTCGTGGCACCTGCGCTGGCAAAACGATTCGCCGTCATCTGCCCGGACCTGCGCGGCTATGGCTTTTCCCTGAAACCGCCCGCGACATCCGACCATGCCCCCTACGCCAAGATCGAGATGGCCAGGGACATGACTGCGGTGATGGACCATTTCGGGTTCCGGCAGTTCCTGCTGGCCGGCCACGACCGCGGCGCCCGCCTTTCACATCGCATCGCGCTGGACAACCCGGACCGCGTCTTGAAACTCGCCGTCCTGGACGTGATCCCGACGATCGAGCACTTCGAGCGGGCCGACATGGACTTCGCCATCGGCTATTATCACTGGTTCTGGTTCGCTCAACCGCATCCGTTCCCCGAATGGCTGATCAACCGAGCGCCCGAGGACTGGTGGCGCCAGCACACCAGCCGCGATCCTTCCTTGCCCGAACTGTTCCATCCGGACGCCCTGGCCGACTACCACGCCGCCGTCCGGCAGCCGGACATGGTGCGCGGCATGTGCGAGGACTACCGTGCCGCCGCCAGCATCGACCTGAAACACGACCGCGCCAGCCGCGCCGCCGGGATCAAGGTCCGCTGCCCCATGCTGGCGCTGTGGGGGGCGAAAGGGAAAATCGCCAAGTGGTACGATGCACTGGCGATCTGGCGGGAATACTGCTCCAACGAGGTGATCGGCGGCCCGGTCCAATCCGGTCACTACATCGCCGAAGAGTCGCCGGCAGAGTTGCTGGCGTGGTTCGAGCGCTTTTTCGGATAGCCCGGCTTCATGCAAACCGCGCCGGCCGGCAGGATCAAGAAGCGAAAGGAAACTGCCTGCTTATGCCAGCCACCCGCAACATCGACTCTTGGGGCCAGGGAGGGGCGGCGGGGCATAAGCGTCGCTTTGTTAGCGTGCAGCAACGACACCGACTCTATGCGTGGTCCATGGTAATCACGGCGTCGCCGGTCGCCGCATGCAGTCCGGCGAGCAGCGCGGCCTGGTGACCAAAATTGCGGGTCAAGGCGATCAGCCGCACTCTGGGATCGCGCGCAGCCGCGCCAGCGATACAGGCGGCCGTCGCGTTGCGCGACCCGTCATCAACGAAAATCAGTTCGATATCGACGCAAACATGCAGAGTTGCCACGCTCATCGCCGCATGCAGGGCGGCGATATGCTCTTGCTTGTAAGAGATCGTCTCCGGGGAGATACGTCCAGGTCCGGAGCCAGACCAACGAGGCGAACTCAACCCTGCCGGGCCAGCGACCGGACATAGCCAATATTCCACCGCACATAACCCGGCTGAATGTGCCCCAGCTTCTCACGGATCAGGCGATGGGCGTCCGCCAGCCGATGGAACGGGATGGAGGGAAACAGGTGATGCTCCGCGTGATACGGCATATCCCACATCAGCAGCCGCACCGGCGCGCTGGTGAGCGTGGTGCGGGTGTTGGTCAGCCCGTTCCGGTCCTGCGAGCAGCCGGTGTGTTCGGCCAGCAGATAGGCCCGCAACGGCGGCTGACCCAGCAGTTGCGGCCCGACCCAGTACAGCAGCGGCGTCGCCCAGCCGAACGCCGCCATCGCGACCAGAGAACCACCGGCCATCAGCACCGTCATCGCCCGCCCGCTTCGGATGATCTTCGGCGCCACCGCGGCCGGGACGTAAGGGTAGGCGCTCAGATCCCCGCGCCAGCAATCCGCCGCCACACGAAGCCGCAAAGTCCAGAACGGCACACCCAGAATGCGCAGAGCGTAACCGCACACCGAAGCCGGAGCCGCCGCCCCCAGCTCCGGGTCCAGTCCGGGCACCTGTGTATGACGGTGATGAGCCAGATGATAGGCAGTATAAAAATGCCAGTTCAGCAGCGACAGGCACGACGTCAGCCAGCCGACGATGGCGTTGACCCGCCGGGAGGCGAACGCGGTCTGGTGCATCGTCTCATGGGCCGGTGCGAACAGCGCCACCTGCACCAACCCCAGCGCGAACACCGCGGGCAGCAGCGTCCAGCCCGAGGCATCCGCCACCAGCCAACCGGCCCCGGCCAGAAGTGCCAGATGGATCGCCAGCCGGACACCGCCCCGCAGATCCGAGCGGCCTTGCAGCGCGCGAAGCTCCTGATTGCTCAGCACGCGGTCGTGGAAACCGGACATCTGCCACCTCCTGCCCATCGGTATGGCACGGACCCAAGCCGAACCGCTTAACTCGGCCAGATAGTCGAGTGAAGTGCAACCCGCGCGCCAGCAGGCAGTATGGCGAAACCGCTGACCAGAGACGGAACGGCGGGATTTGCACAGCTGACTACGATGGCTTCACTGTGCTGATGGGACCCGGGCACCTGACCGATCGGCAACAAGCGAAGATTTTAGCACAGAGAAGCAGGGAGCATGCACGAACGGCAAGGCATTTTCCTTCTCCGTGCCGCTCGGTGCCTCCTCCGTTTTTCTCCGTGTTGAAATCCTTGCTCCCTAGCGGACCATCCACACGCACAGACGCCACTAAATCGCGGACAACGTTCCCACGATCCGGTCCAGATCGTGATGCCGCAGCAGGAACGCCGGCAGACTGGCTTCGGCGTCCCGGCGGCCGGGCCCGTTCAGCCGGTCCCAGTCCACCGCCGGCGTCACCGTCACGACCACCGGTACAAAGCCCGTTCCGAACAGGCTGTTGATCGCCATCCTGATCCGCATGGCCAGGCCCGGCCTGACCGGCTTGCCATCGACCCAGATCGACACGCCAATCGCGAACGCCCGATCACTGGACGTCATGATCCGCCATGCACTGCCGCTCGCAAGCCAGGCCTCTTGCAGCCCTTCGGTTTCCGCCCGCGACACAAGCCGCCGCCGTTCTGCCATTAAAGGGCCAGCGGTGATCCGCGGCGAGAAAACCTCCCATTTGACGTCCATCGCAACACCGTCGCACACCACTCGCTCGGTCCGAACCAAGGACGTGGCAGGTTCAATCGAGCCGGCAATCCGCACGGCGCAACCCGCGCCCACATCGATCGATGCCGGTACCGGCCCTTGGGTTGCTGTCGCCATCGTCAGGCCCGCCGCCACCGTCGGGCTGATGGCTGCCACCACGACCATGCCCGCTGCGACGGCCAGCATCCCCCACATCGAGGCCGGCGATCCCGCCACCGAAGCCGCCGGCGCCGCCGAACGTGTCGACCGCTCATCCTGCCGGAACGGCAACCCCAGCGCAATCAGCACCAGAATAACGACCGAGAAGAACAGCCAGCCATAGATGATATGATCCGCCGCCGCCGCCTGGGCACTGTTCAGCAGGTATCCCAGATAAACGATCCCAAGCCCGCGAAACCCGTTGGCGATGACCGGCACCACGATGGAAACCAGAATGAACACCCCGCGCCGCACCGGACTGCGGTACATCATCAGCGCATACAGGCAGCCGAACGCGATCGAGGCGATCAGGAAGCGCAGTCCGGCACACGCCTCGGCGACAAAGAACGTGCCCTGCGGAATTTCGATCGTGTAGCCGTCGATGAACGCGGGAACGCCCAGTATCTCAAGGCCGACCCGGATGAACCAGGTCGTGATATCCTGCAGCTCCGGAGTCAGGAACGCCCCAAACGGCACCAGGAAATACAGATACAGCAGCGGGCCGCCCATCGCCCACCACAGGCGCCCGCCCAGAACAGCAAGGAACAGCAACTCGGCGAAGCTGACAGCGACAAGCTGCCGCCCCTCCATGATGCCCAACCGTTCCGACACCAGCCAGGCCAGCGCCAGCGGCAGCCCGAGCGCCAAAGCGGCCGGCATTGGCCATGGCGCGATGCCTACGAGGTCGAAACGACGGTCCCACAGCAGATAAAGCGCGATCGGAATGACCAAAAAACAATGGTTGTAGGCGGTGGAGGAGTTCCACGTCTGGACCGCGGCCACCACCTCCTTGTTGAACAGCACACCCAGCAGCAGCAGGCCAAGCCCAAGCGGCAGCACTGCCCGGCGCCATGCCCGGCCTGCGACGGCTGGGGCGTCGCCCAATGGGATCCCGGTCACGTGAGCATGGTCCGCCGCGGGCGCATTCATGAGGTATCGCTTTCATTTCGGTTACACCGAACCATCGGCCGCTCCGTTACACGGCTTCGGTCAGGCGCGAGGACTGCCTCGGCCGCAGCATCTCGTCGAACCGGCGCAAGGTCACATCCCAGTCATAATCGCGGACGATTCGGGCCCTCGCCGCTTCCCCGATCGCGGTGCCCTCGTGCGTGGTCGCCATGCGGCAGCACGCGGCGGCGAAGGCCTCGGCGGTGCCGGCCAGGATCGTTTCCGTAACCGGATCGGCATCGATCCCCTCAAGGGCGCCGGAAGTCACCACAACGGGCCGCGCCATCGCCATCGCCTCCAGCACCTTGTTCTGGATGCCGCGCGCAATACGCATGGGTGCGACACCGGCGGTGGCATGAGCGAGATAGGGGCGCACATCCGGCACGCGTCCGGTCACGAACACACCGTCGAACCGCGCCAGCGTCCGCACCGCGGCGCTGGGGCTGCTGCCGACGATCTGGAACTGGGCCGCCGGCACGCTGCGACGGATCAGCGGCAGAATCTCGGTCGCGAACCAGACCACGGCGTCGGCGTTGGGCGGATAATCCATCGTGCCGGTGAAGACAAAATTCGGCCGCGCGGTGTCGTACACCGGCGGATACCTGAGCGCCGGGTCGAAATAGCGATGATCGACGCCGTTGCTGACGCCGCGGATTCGCGCGGCGCAATCCGGATACTGTCCCGCAAACAGCGCTGCCTCCGCCTCCGAGACGAAAGCACAGTCATCGCATTCACGCGCGATCCGCTGTTCAAGAGCGGCAATTTTCCGCCATTCGCGTCGATAGACATGGCGCATCGGCCCTTTCGTTGTTTCAGCGAACACCCGCCATTTCTCCGAATCGACATCCACCAGATCGACCAAACGCTTTCCGGTCCGCGGCAGGTCGAGGATATAGGGCGCCATGTTCGATGAATACACGAAGGTCACGACCGGCCGGACCGTTTGGGCCACGCCGCGCACCCAGTCAGCCAGCCCGCCATCACGGAAATAGGTCACGCTCAGCGCCTCGCCCGTCAGCAGGCCGCGCAAACTTCTGGTTCGGCCGACCCGCCGATTGATCTGAGCGACGTGGATATCGCGGCACATCGCGCGAAGCGTATCGACATACTGAAGGTCGTCCGGATCATCGATCAGACACCCCAGATGGACGTCATACCTCTCGGCGAGGTATTTCAGCTCATGAAACGCCCGGATCTTTTCGCCTTTGGCCGGTGGGTAGGGCAAACGTTGCGCCAGGAACAGGAGATCATTCATCGCGCGCCGAACCGCCCTTCATGCAGCCCCCCTTCATGCACGCCCGCTTTCATTCAAAACCGCCCCGGCCACCCAGGCCTGTCGCATCATCGCGCCGCTAGCCCAGCCCGCGGACAATAAACGGCCCGACCGCGTTCGCCACCGGCAACGGCAGGCGCTTCCAGGCGGCGATGAACAGCCGGTATTTCGGGTTCAGCGGATTAAGTTCCGGGATCGTCTCGCCCGGTTTCAATCGAAACCGGTAATGCATTTTCGCCGGCTCGAACCCCCAGTTATGCTTGAACGAATACGACCCGGTGCCGATTTTGCTGCGGCCGAAATCAAACAACCGGAAGCCACGATCCGCCGCCCGCCGCATTGTCTCCCAGTACAGGAAATCATTACCGGCCCGCCCACGCGCCGCCGCCGATCCGCCACCGTAATACGGCAGCACCTCGTTACGAAAATAGAAATTCATCACCGAGGCGATCGGCGCCTCCTGATCCATGATCGTGACGATATCCGCCGCATCCCCGAACACGTCCAACAGCACCTGGAAATAGCGCCTGGAAAACACCGGAGTCCCCAGGTTCCGCACGCTCTCCGCATAGATCCGGTGCAGCACACCCACCTCACGGTTCGCCACCGACGAAAGCCGGTTCTGGATCGCCTTGCGCACCATCGCCCGTTGCTTGCGCGGGATCGCTTTCATGTTCCGCTCGTGATCACTCTCGAACGGCTTCCGGAATGTCACATACAGATCCGGCCGCTCCGTCCACCCGTCGGCCGCAGCCACCGGAGCCCGATGCCGGAACTCCAGCGCGCTCGCCCCGGTCCGCTTCAGCAGACTCTCGGCATGCGCGATCAACGCCGCCTCGCTCTCGGTGTCGGCCGCCAATGGCCCGCCATAGACGCAGAACGGGTTCGAGATCAGCGTGTCCCCAAAAAGCAGCGTCTTCACCCGCCCCAGCGGCAGCACGCCGGTGATCGCACCGTCCCGTTCGGTGAAACAGTAATGAGTCACATGGCCGAACGCCGTCTCGATCACCTTCGCCCAACCGGCGCGGTGAAAGAACGTGCCATCAGGCATAGACTCGACGAAGCGGTCCCAGGCAGCTTCGCTGACCCTCTCCAGCGGACACACGATGACCGACATTCCGCTCAGCTCCTCGCAGCATCGGCAATGACCGGCGCATAGACCCGATCCATCCGGTCCCAGGTGAAATCCCGCAGCAGATCATCGAGATCACCCGCCATCCGCGACAGGTTGGTGTAATGCCGCAGCCGCGACTTCCAGCCGGCATTGGCGATGCGCGGCTGCCCGGCATCGATCTCCCACGGATGGAAATAGAAGATACAAGGCTGCCGGTCGCGCCGGTTCACCCGCGCCAGTCCCGCCCGGTACAGCGCTGTCGGCAGCAGGCGGAAATAGCCGCCGCCCGAGCAGGGCCAGTTGCGGCCCAACAGACGCACCGTGGTCAAGGGGATTTCCACCACACCGTCTGCGTCCGGCCGGAACGGCACGCGCGGCGCGTCCGGCATCCCATACAGATCGTGCCGGATCGGGTTGATACTCGAACTGTAAAGGTAGCCTTCCTGCCGCAGGATCGGAAACGCCCACATATTGCGCGGGCCGATCGAGAAGGTCGCCGCCCGGTAGCCCGCCACCTTGACCCCGCCGGCATCCTCCAGCAACGCCCGCGTCCGGCGGATATCGGCGCGGAACGTCTCCGGGTCCTGACGATCGACCCGGGTATGATCCCAGCCATGGCTTGCCAGTTCATGCCCTTCCCCGACGATGCGGCGGATCAAGGCCGGAAACCGAACGGCCACCCAGCCCAGGGTAAAGAACGTGGCTTTGACGCCCGCGGCGTCGAACTGATCCAGAATGCGGTTGGTGTTCAGATCGACCCGGCTGGGAAACGCATCCCAGTCCCTGCGGTCAATACAATGGGCGAACGCCTGGACCTGGAAATAGTCCTCCACATCCACCGTCATGGCGTTGCAGATCGGGCTCATACCCGCCCCGTCACGCTGGCTTGCAGCAGATCCATCACCCGGTTGATCACCCGCTCGTGGCGGAACGCGTTCCGCTCCAGTTGCTCGATCCGCTGCATCAGATCCTCCCGGTCATCCGCCGCCGGCCCGCGGAACGAGTCGGGCGGCGGCCCGCGGAACGACATCGCCGGCGGCTCCAGCCCGGCCCCAAGATCGCGGTTCAGTTCCTCGGCCGTGTCATCGACCATGCCGCCGGTGATCGTATGGGCATCCTCGAGCGCGCCGAACAGCAGCACGCGGGACGACAGCGTGTTGATCCGGCGCGGAATCCCCTCCGTGTGCCGGTGCATCGCGGCAAACGCCGCATCCTCCCACGCCGGATCGCCGCGCCAGTCGACGGTCCGCAGCCGATGCTCGATATAGCCGCGCGTCTCCGCCTCGGTCAGCGGCCCGAGGTGATGCGACGCGAGCACGCGCTGGCGTAGCTGCTCCCAGTCCTTGCTCGCCAGGATCGGACGGAACTGCGGCTGGCCCAGTAGGATCGTCTGCACCGACGCTCGGCCGTCCACCGTGATGTTCGACAGCATCCGAAGCTCCTCCATCGCCGCCAGCGAAAGGTTCTGCACCTCATCGATCACCAGCAGGCAGCGCCGCCCCTGCTTGCGCTGGTCGCGCACCATGTGCTCGAACCGGCGCAGTAATGTGGACTTGTCGGTGCCGGGCGTTTCCCCCACGCCGAAATTCGCCATCGCCAGCCGCAGCAGGTCGTCGCCCGACACCTGCGTCGTCACTACGCGTGCCGTGACATAGGTCTTGCGATCGAGTTGCGACCAAAGCTGCTCCGTCAGGGTCGTCTTGCCGGCACCTACTTCGCCGGTGATGACGATGAAGCCTTCCTGTTGCGACAGCCCGTAAACAAGGTGCGCCATCGCGCGGCTGTGCCCGCTCGATCCGAAGAAGAAGCGCGTGTCCGGCGTCAGCAGGAACGGCAGACCGGAGAGGTTATAGAATTTGTCGAACATTATGTGCGATCAGAAGCGCTTCGAGATGCCGAGGATGATCAGATTCTGCGATAGTTGGTAAGTTACAACAGATGACTGACGTTCAAAGCATGAATACCGCAGACTGGCGCTGACCGTATCGGAAAGTTGCCACCGCCACGCCACCCCGGCCACGATGGACGTGCTGTCGCCCGGATTGCTCGCCGAGAGGACCCCGGTGTCCTGGTCCTGGATCGCGTAGGAGAACGCGGCACTGACGGTCATGTCGGGCCGCATCTGGTGCAGCCAGTCCAGGTTGACCGTCTTGCTGTCCAGGCTGGCGGCGTTGCTGCCGCCCCCACTTGTCTGTTTGGCCATCAGCAGGCTGATCGAGATGATATCGCGGTCCAGCGTGGTCGTGCTTCCCACCGTCAGTGTCGTGGTGCGGAACACCCCGTCCTCCACGCCCAGCGCATTGGTGCCGCCAAACAACGAACCGCCGGTCAGCCCGTTCACCAGCGTGCCGGTGCCGTTCGTGCCCGCCAGATTGAGCTGGTTCTGCACATTCTCCAACTGTGTGCCCAGCGTGCTGCCATACGAAACGTTCAGCACGGTGCGCGGGGTCACCGCGTAATGCCCATTTGCGCTGAACGAGTCGAAGCCGTTCTGGTGTCCGTAGCTGACGGACAAGGAACTGTCCGGATCGGGGGTCCATGTCGCACCCAGGCTCCAGGTCAGGTCATGGATCGATGGCGGACCGGTGTTGCCGAAGGTATAATTCGGCACCGGCTGCCCGTTCGCCCCGGTTGTGTAGGTGACACCGGTTATCGACTGGGCGCTCTGGTTCGAATAGGTGATATCCTCATGCCCGCCCGACGCGAACACGTTCAGCGTGCGGGTCAGCGCGTAATTCACCTGGTCGGTCACGATAATGCGGTTCGAGGTGAAGGCACCGGCCGGTGCCGGCAGACCATTGGCGAGCGTTGCGCCGTTGGCATCGGTGGTGGTCTGACTCTGGATCAGGTCGGCGTCGAACGAGTCCTGGAAGAACTGCAGGAAGTCGCCGGTGACGAAGTGCGCGTTCTCTTCATTCGACACCAGGCTCTGGCCATTGGCGCCTCCGGTCGGAATCGGCGAGGCGGCGAAACCCGGCAACGTTTCGGACCGCGAGACATTGAACGAGTCGCCCAGCTTGCCTGTGCCCCAGTCGCCGAAGCGACGCAGCAGATACGGCGAGATGCCGACGCTGGTGGTCTGGACCTCGTTGTCCCTGTTGAGGCCCAGGCTGTTGCCGGCCAGCGCCGGAATCGCGGTCTGCGGCGTCGCGGCGGCCCCGGCCGGTGAACCCAAGGTCCCCAGCCCACCCAGTCCGCCGTAAAGGTTATGCACACCGGCGACCGCACGGACATCGACATACGCCAGATCGGGAACCAGCGTGATGTTGCCGAGGCCGTTCATCTGCTCGGTCAGCGCGTTCAGGTCACTCGAGCGCGCATAAAGCGCCAACGTCGGCGCAAAATCGAACGTCATTCTCACGCGCGGCAGGTCGCCGGCGATGCCGATCCCAGGGGCGATATAAGTCACGAGGTCCGCGTCGCGCGGGCTGTGCACCTGCAGCACATTGTCGGTCAGTTCTTCCTGCCAGTCGATGCGCGGCACGAAGGTCCAGCCGCCGCCGGCCGGCGCTCCAAGCCCGTTGACCAGCCGCAACTGATGCCGCAGATCCTGCACCGCCGGTGCCTCGAGTTCGGTGCCCTGCGGAACCGGCTCCTCGGTGATGGTGTCGAGCAACGGGAATGCCGCCACCCCGCCCGTACCCGCCAGCAGCAACACCGCCGCCAGCCCCAGCGCCAGCAGCCCCCGGCCCGGGTGCGCCGGTCGGGCATCGGCCGAGGTCATCGCACGATCGGCCATGCTGATGTCCCGGCCCGCCGACTCAGGACGAGTAGTACGACGAGTAGGCGCCGAACGTGTATCGCGAGGAGATCTGCTGCTTGTTCAGAACCATCGTAATCGTCGGACACGCCTGGATCAGGTCCAGCGAGGCCTCGATCTCGTTACGTTGCGTGCGGTCCGCCTCGACCACGAACAGGATCTGTCCAACCACCTGTGACAGAACCGCCGGGTCAGAGGTGGAAAGGCAGGGCGGAGCGTCCAGGATCAGCAGCCGGTCCGAGTACCGGCGGCCCAGGCTTTGAATCAGCCGCGTCATCTCCTTGGTCGAAAACAGCTCGGCGCTGCGCTCGCGCTCGCGGCCCACGGGCAGGATCGACAGCCGCTCGATCGGCGTCCTTATGATCAACGGTTCCGGGTCGAGCTTCGGATTCGCCGCCAGGTCAAGCAACCCCCGCGTCTGGGCCAGACCCAGGCTGTAGCTTATCGAATCACGCTTGGAGTCGGCGTCGACCAGCAGCACCTGGTTGTCGCCCTGGCGCGCGATGCTGCCCGACAGATTGGTGGACATGAAGCTTTTGCCCTCGCCAGGCCTGGCACTGGTCACCATCAGAAGGTTGGAGAAGCCCGGTTCCGCGCCCGGACCAAAGGCGGCGCGGATGATCTGACGCTGCACCAGCCGGAACTCTTCGGAGATGCGGGTGCGGGTGCGCGACCAATCGACCATGCCCGCGCGTTCGAGCGATACCGTGTCGACCATGGCCGGACCCTGCTGCCTCCCGGCCGCCGGGTCGGCCGGTCCCCCTGGGGCTCCGCCGGCACCGGTGAGCGGCGGCGGGCCTGTCAGCGGATTCGACAGCGATGGAACAGGCCTGGCCGAAGACGGCGGGGACGTGAATAACGGCGATCGCTGAGCCGACGCCCCGGCAAGCTGCTGCGCCTGCGGAGCGGCATCCGCCCCTCGCTCGTCGCTGGCGACATCGGCAGGCGGTTCAACGCTGCTCGGCTGGCGCAGCAGCTGCGCCGCTGACTGATCCAGCGCGCCCGACCGCAACAAACGTTCGGCCACGCGTTCGACTAGATGGGATGCCTTCGGTATCAGCATGACCGCTCAGCTCCCTCGACCGCGACCGCAGGCATTGGGCCCGGATGCAGAATGGGGCTCGCCAGAATGGGCTCCCCGAGCCTCTGCTGAATAAGCTCCCCGGGCCCCTGCTGAATGGGCGCCCCCCGCCTCTGCATGACGCCAAACCGTGTTGCCGCTTGGATCGGATGGGTCACTAGATCAGCGCCGCTGATCGCAGGATGTGAGCCACGAGGCCGCCATAAATGCAGACAAGCACCGTCACGGCCACGCCAAAGCGCAGCACCCCCATCACACGATGGCGCAACGACACCAGGCCCAGAACCGAGATGCCGCCCAGCACCGGTAGGCCCAGGGTGCGCAGCTCGTCCACAGTCGAGAACGACCGGTCGAGCTGCCCGAACAACACCGTAACGCCGGCTCCGGTCAGCAGCCCGCCGAACAGCACCGCAGTGACCAGAAAGATCCGGTTCGGTCCGACCGGCAGTCGGGGAATCTCGGGTGGGTCGATGATTTGCAGCTTGACCTTGTCCGCCTGCATATCCGCGGCCTGCGCAATGTTCGCCGACTGCAGGCGGCCCAGCAGTTCCTCATAGTTGCGCCGCAGCACGGTATAGTCGCGATCCATGTTCTCGTATTCAGCAATCAGACCTGGCTGGTCCTGCTGGATCTTCTCAAGGTGTTCGCGATACCGCACCGCCTCGTCGCGCTGCCGCTGTAACGAGATCAAATTGGTATCGGCGTCGATCAGCTTGACTTTTAACTGTTCATACATCGAATTGGGCGCCGAGCGTTTCACCCCGCCGGGCGCATCCCTGGTGGCACCGTCGGCCGCCGTCGACAGATCCCGCGGTGCGTTCTTCAGCGATTCAATCAGTTTGCGCTGGGCGATCACGTCCGGATGCTGATCGGTATCCTTCAGCAGTAAAATCCGCAGTTGATCCTGGGCCTCCTGCAGCCTGGATCTTCCGGTCTGCCCGTTCGGGCCGCCGGATTCAACGACCAGCATCGGCGGCGCATTGTCGACCTCCTGCTTCAACGCGTCGCGCGCCGTCACCGCATCCTGCAGCTTGCCTTCCAGCGCCTGGACCTGCCCGCGCGCGCCTTCCAGTGCCGAAACATTGGGGTTGTTGTCGGCCGGCAGAATCTCGACGTAGCGGCCGCGAAAATCCGCCCGCCGCTTTTCCGCCCCGCGAAGCTGCTGCTCATAGGACTGGATCTGCCGCTCCAGGAAGCGGCGCGCGTTCTCCATGTCCGACCGCGAGCCGCCGGTGGCGCTCTCGATGAAAATGGTCAGCAGAGTCTGCACCACGTCATGGGCACGCTTGGGGCTTTTGTCGCGATAAGTGATGGTGAACAAACTCTTCGTCTGGGGGGTGACGTGGATTTCGCTGCCCAGGCGCGTCAGCAGCCGTTCGCGATCGGACGGGCCGTTCAGGGTCAGGTCGAGGTCGGTCTTCGAGACCAGCTTTTCCAGGTTCGGGCGGCTGAGCAGCGTGCGCTGAAGAATTTCAAGCTGCGTCGTCGGTGCGGAGTCCGCGGCAAGGCCGCGCAGCAGCGGCGTCAGTACGGCGTCTGCGTCTACCGACAGGCGCGCGCTGGACTCGAACTGGTTGGGGATCATGTAAACGCCGACCCAGCCGAGGCCGCACACCAGCCATGCGATGAGCACGCCCATCCACCGGCGGCGCCATGCCGCTCGGAGATACTGGGAAAGCAGATGGCGAACCGAATCCATGGCGCGCCGTGCCTCAGAACCAGGTCTGCGGGACGATCAGCGTATCGCCAGGGGTCATTTCGATGTTCTGGCTGATGTCACCGTCCTTGATCAGATCATTCAGCCGCACCTTGATGGTCTGCTGCTTGCCGGCACTGTCGATGCGGACGATCACCGCTCGGTTGCCGGCGGCATATTTCGTCAGTCCCTTGGTCGCGATCATGACGTCCAGCAGAGTCATATGGTCGCGGTAGGGAAGCGCGATCGGATCGGTCGCCTCGCCGATCACCCGCACCTGCCGGTCGGGCGGCCCGATGAAGCTGCGGACGATCACCGTGACATTCGGCTCCTGGATGAATTTGCCCAGCCGCCCCTCGATCTCCCGCGCCAGTTGCGTGGGCGTCTTCCCTGCCGCCACGATATCCTCGATCAACGGGGTCGAGATCCGCCCGTCGGGCCGCACTGCGACGCCGCCTTCGCTGAGATCGGCGTTGTGATAGACAAAGATGCTGAGCTCGTCGCCCGACCCAATGATATAGTCGTCCGCGGCCTTCGGGGCACCCTTATCGACCACCGGCGGCGGCGCGTGTGAACCGAACGGTCCGCCGCAGCCGGCCAGACCAAACATAACGGCCACCATCAGGACCGGCGCACGGTTCGGCACCTTGGACAAGGCGGGGAACCGGCGCGTCAGCCAAGAAATGGTTGGTCGTGTCTGGCCGAGCCGATCGTGGATCACGTTAACCTCTCGAAGAACCAAACATTACTGGAACGGGATTGGCGCGGTCGCCTTGTGGACAACAAGCTTCCGACAGCGGCTTGCGCGTGGTTGGTAGGCGCGGAAGGAATCGAACCCCCTCATCTGCCATGTTCAAGCAGCGCTCTGCCAATGAGCTACACGCCTTTCGAAGCAACCGGACATTCCGTGCCGGCCGTCCCCACCGGAAGGGTCCTGCACGACAACATACTACCGTTAATTGTATGTTACTACGACAATTTGACCAGGACTTCATAATGTTATCCACCGACTCGTCTAAAAACGATCGATGTTCGGGTAGTTAGACGGGTCTTTCAAAAAATACTTTATTCCCAGAAAACCATTGACGCATACCATGCTAATCTGCAACGTTACTTTTTGTTATCGGACATGCGGACTAAGGCCGATCAGCTACCCTGGCCCCGCTGCACGCCGAATGCCTGCGCTGGCTGAGCGAAAGGAAAGCCTTGATGCGTCATACAGCGCGGCATTATCCCCCACGCGCAATGGCCGCC
>JBEKLE010000065.1:0-19769 GCA_050010355.1 Rhodopila sp.
CGTCGCCGGCGACCACGCAACACTCGCTAAAGGGCGGCATGCTACTGCCCTACCCTCACCGGACTTTCACCGGCTGGAAAGCGCCAGCTTCGCTTGGCGCACCGAAAATCAATCGAACTTGAAAATGAATTCCCTCTGCTATCATTGACGTTTTTCCTCGATTCCGGAGTGGGCGGGCATTCGTTTTCAAACTTTCGGGCTCCGCGGGAGCCGCAGGGCAAGTCCGCTCATTACGGGAAACGGCGGGCGCAGTGCGGCACTACCAGCCGTTTACCCGATGCCAGATGGCGATCACGTCCTGCTCGCCATCGACAACGAAATACCGGTCATGAGCCGCTGCCGTCATGCAGACGTGATTGGGCGCGATACGCAGTTTGCCGCCGATCGGCAGAGCGACGGGATGCGCGGGATCAAGCTCGATGACGCCGTGCTCCTGATAGACCTTGCGCACGACGGCCCTCGCGAAACGCTGCGCGCCGTCGATATCGAGTGCGAGACCGTAACCATAATCGTGCGGTGTCGCTTCGGTGCTGCGGTCCTTCGACAGCGCCAGACCGCCGGCATCAATCAGGATCCGCCCGGGGCGCCGGCCGATCACACTGGTGAGCACCGTCACCGCCATCGCATCGGCGCCATGGGTTTCGATCTCAGACTGAAACAGATCGCCGAACATATAGACGCCTGCACGGATTTCCGTCACGCCCGCAAGATTTTCGGCATGCCGCGCGGTGGGTGAACTGCCGGCCGAAACGATTCCAATCGCGTGGCCGGCTTCCCTCAGACGCGCGGCGGCACGGGTGACCGCCCGGCGCTCGGCTTCCGCGATGCGTGCGATCTCGCCCACCCCGCGGCCGGCGTAGGAGTGGCCGGCGTGAGTCATAACCCCCGTCAGGCAACCGCCAAGGCGGGCGGCAATCTCCAGCAGCAGATCGCCGTCAGGATGAACCCCGCCACGCTCCTCGCCGCTGTCGATTTCGATCAACGTGCGCGGCGGAGTGGAATGAGCGGCGATCGCGTCAGCCACGTCGGCATCGTCAGTTATCACAATAATTTGACCGCCGCCCGCGTTCAGTTCGCAGACCTGGTTCAGTTTCTGCGGCGTGATGCCGACGGCATAAAGAATGTCCGTGATGCCGTGACCGAGGAAATATTCTGCCTCGGCCAGGGTGGAGACGGTGATGCCGCCGGGTTGGCCCTGAGTCGCGAGGCGCGCGACCTCGATCGATTTCGCTGTCTTCATGTGGGGACGGAGCGGGACGCCCAGGCGCGACACGGCCGAGGCCATCCCGCGGATGTTGCGCGTCAGAATGGTGCGGTCGAGGACCAGGCACGGGGTCGGCAGGTCGTCGAGCTTCATGTCAGTTGGATCCGGACGGCCCGGTGGTCAAACGCCAGCACCGGCCGGTGCTTTCTGCCTGCCATCACAAGACGATCCCCAGCAGATCCGCGATCCGAGGCGTCGCCTTCAGCCCCGTTCCGGTCATCACCAGCACGGTTGTCTGCTCGGGGGTAATCGTCCCCGTCTGCAAGAGCTTCCCAAACGCGGCGGCGGCCAGGGCGCAGGTAGGTTCGACGTAGATCCCGGTCAGCGCCAGATCGAGCGTGGCCCTGGCGATCTCCTGTTCTGTCAGGGTCACGGCGCCGCCCTGCGTTTCGCGCAACGCGCCCAGAACCTCGCGCAGGCGGATCGGCCGGGCGATCGCGGTGCCCTCGGCCATGGTAGGCAAAATCGTTGTTGGAACCGCTTCATTCGCCCCCGCCATGAAGGCGGCCGCGACCGGCGCGCAGTTGGCCGGCTGGGCGGCAAAAATGCGCGGCAGGCTCTCAATCTGACCCGCCCGCAGCAACTCGGAGAAGCCGATCTGGCAGCCCAGCACGTTGGAGCCGGCACCACAGGGCGTGATGATGTTGTCCGGGGTGCGGAAGCCGAGGTCTTCCCACAGCTCATAGGCCAGCGTTTTTGTCCCGTGCAGGAAAAACGGATGCCAGTTGTGGCTGGCATAAAAGATCGAGGCCGACCGAGCGACGGCGGCATCCGCGGTATCCTGGCGGCTGCCTGGAATAAGTTCGACCGTCGCACCATGGGCCCGCATCTGCACGGTTTTCGCCGGGCTGGTTGACGCCGGGGTCATGATGGTTGCCGCGATCCCGCCGGCCGCGGCATAGGCCGAAACCGCCGCCCCGCCGTTCCCCGAACTGTCCTCCAGAACGTGATCGATTCCCTGAGCGCGAAGCAAAGAGATCATCACGCTCGCGCCTCGGTCCTTGAAGCTGCAAGTCGGGTTGAACCACTCGCATTTCAGTAGCACCTTCACGCCCGCAACAGTGCGGCTGATAAGGGGCGTACAGCCCTCGCCCAGGGAGATCGGGTTGTCGATCGCGAACGGGAACGCGGCTTGGTAGCGCCACAGGCTGCGTATCGTTGGGTCGATCTGCTCCCGCGTCAGCCCCGGCAACGGCGAGAGCAGCAGCGGTGCCTGGTCCGCCCCGCACCAGCGCGGCTGATCGAGCGGGAAAGTCGCGCCTGAGCAAGGGTCGATGTAATCCGGGACCATGACCATGACCACGACTGTGACGGCAACCGTGTCCGCGCTCAAGCCTCTTCAACCCACGCCACGTACCGAGGCGGTTGCCCGCTGACGCACCGGGGACCGGCTGGAAGGCCGGCCCCCGGTCCTGGATCAGTTACCGTTCGCCGCGGCCTGAGTGTTGGTGGGTGGCGCCTCGTGAGAGTAGGATTGTGCGAGCGTAGTGCCGACGCCAAGGCCCAGGACCGCGACCGCGGCCAAAATCAACCGCTTCATTGGGAACCTCCGTTCTGACGGGCCGCCGGCGAACCGGTTCGAGCCGAACGGCCATCGAACAAGATGTAGGCACCCCGCCCTCAGACTCATCATGAACTGCACGCCTGAGTGGCATGTGTGAATCGCTTGCCACGCCCGGGACATTGACGGGCCGCCCCGATCCGGCCTTCAAATTCGCAGCGCGAACGACGGGTGCCAGCCAAACGATGGATCTGATCAGTGGACTGCAAACATTTATTCGGGTCGTGGAGACCGGTTCTTTTTCGGCGGTCGCGCGCGAAGGAAATTCCAGCCAGTCGGCCGTGACCCGCCAGGTCGCGCAACTCGAGGAGCATTTCGGGGTCCGGCTGTTCCATCGGACAACGCGCAAGATCAGCCTGACCGACGATGGTCAGGATCTGCTGGCGCGCGCGCGCCACCTCCTGGAAGAGGCCGAGGATCTGGAGGATACCTTCGGCAGGAACGGCGGCACGCCGAGCGGCCTGGTCCGCATCGGGCTGCCGGTGGGTGCGGCGCTGCTGCTGGTTTCGGGTTTCACAGCACTTCTGAGCAAATATCCCGGCCTGGCGGTGGAACTGGTGGTGAGCGAACATACCGACGATCTGGTGGCGGGACGCCTGGACGTGGCGCTGCGGTTCGGGCCGTCGGCCGATACGTCCCTGGTGGCCCGAACACTCACGACCTTGGCGTCATCTCCAGTGGCTGCGCCAGCCTATCTGGAGCGTCTCGGGGCACCCGAACACCCGTCCGACCTGCTGCACCACACCTGCATCATCCATGATATGGGGCCGGAAAGTAATCACTGGGCGTTTAGCGGTCCCGACGGTTCCGTGGAGGTGGTGGTCAGCAGCGCGTTCCGGTCCGACAACACCCTCGTGGTGCGGCAGGCGGCGTTGGCCGGGTACGGGATCGCGCTGTTGGGCGATCCGCTGATCGTCACGGAAATCCGAGCGGGCCGGTTGTATCGTCTGTTGCCGAACTACACGGCCCGGCGCCGCCAGGCATTTATCGTCTATCCGTCGCGCCGGCATCTGGCACAACGAACGCGCGTGGTTATTGATTTCCTGATCGAGGAGTTCCGCCTGCTGGATGGGCGTCTGCGCGACGGACGGGAGTGGGGGGAGAACGACGCGACCTGGCTGGTTTAGCGGACGGCTGTCCTGTGATCGCGCTGGAAACGATTCAATCCCATCGTATTTCCGGGCCGGGTTACTATTCGATTGCCACGAAGATCGAATGGCGCATCTTGCCGCCAATCGACTTTGACAGGTGCCCTTTGCCGCTGATGTCCTCTGCGAGAATGACCTCCCCGGCACCGATCTCGCGTGCTTCGCCGTCGCTGGCGGTGATCCGCACGCCTCCGTCGAGGTTGATGATATACTGGCGTCGCGGCGCGGGATGCCAGCTTAGGTCATAATCGCCGCCGGTCTCACGGAAGATGATCCCGTTGGCGGGCAGGCGGGCGGACAGCTTGCTGCCGTTGCGTTCCTCGACCCACTGAACCTCGATATCGCGCCAGTGGGTTTCGCCGCTGGCGTCGACGTATATGTTATGAATTCGCATTGGTTTGTTCCCTCCATTATTCAATCGGCACGAAAATCGAGTGCCGCATCTGATTGTTCACCGATTTCGACAAGTGGCCGCGTCCGGTGATGTCCTCTACCAGGACGATCTCGCCCGCGCCGATGACGCGCGCCTCGCCGTCGCTGGCCGTCAGTTCCACGCCGGCGTCGAGGTTGATGATGTACTGCCGCCGCGGCGCGGGGTGCCAAGGACGGTCATGCTCTGCCTGCGTCTGGCGGAAGATGATGCCGGTGGCGGGCAGGCGTGCAGAGGTCTTTCCTTCAGGCCCTTCCTGCGCCCAGTCGATCTGGATGTCGCGCCAGTGAGATTCTCCCTGCGCGTCGCAGTACAGGTTATGGACGCAAATACCCATCAGCCCTCCTCAAATCGCCGTTGCGGATGGATCGATTGCCGCTTCGAAGACCCAAATTCGTTGCCCCCGGATTATGCCTGCGCCGTTTTGGGCAGGGTCAGGAATTCGTGCACGACATGCCAAAGATCGGCACGTGCCAGGCTCATGCCGACGGCATGTGCGGCGCCGGGAATGACGGCGTACTGCTTGTCCGGCGTTGGCAGTTTCGTGAAGAAGTCGAGCAGGTCCTCCTCGGTTGAGATGCCGTCATATTGCCCCCGGACCATCAAAACAGGTGACTGTACCTTAGTCGGGTCGACCAGCGGCAGGTTGGCCGTCATGTCGAGGTAGGTGCCGGTGGGGACGCTGTCGCCGTTCGGCATCTCCATCTTCGCGATGGCGGCCGGAACGCGCGGGTCCGAGGTGCCGGGTTTGTCGCGGTTGAAGATACTGAGAATCATGTCCTCGCCCCTGGGGCGGCGGTTGTGGGTGCGGTAGAACTCTGTCTGCTCGCCCCGCTTGGCAAGCGTCGGGGACCCTTTGCCCGTATAGGTGAAGGCTTCCAGCACCAAGCGGTCGACGCGAGCCGGTTCAGCGACCGCGAAGGCGCCAGCCCGGATGGCGCCACTACTTTCGCCCATGAAATGGAATTTTCGCAGCTCGGTCTCGCGCTCGACGATCGGAACCGCGGCCTTCAGGTCGGCCACGCCGGATGCAATGTCAGAATTGCCGGACGTGACGGTGGATTTGCCGTAGCCCTCGAAATCCATCGTCCAGACGTCGAAACCGTAACGGGCGAAAACGTTCATCAGCGAGTACTCACCCGCGCCCGGAACCGTCAGGTCGAAGCTCGGTAGCGCCGAAACGGAGGAGCCGTGCACGAGGAACAGGACCGGAAGTTTTGGCTCCCCCTGGCGTGGGGCGTGAAGGCGTTTGCGGTACATCGCCAGCGTCACGTCACCTTTCCTGGCTTCGTACCGCGCGGTCCAGAAGGGTTCTGCGGCGGCCGCGGGCAATGGCGTGATCGCCGCCAGCGATGCCCCGATCAGGACCCCGCGCCGTGAGGTGGTGATGATCTGGTTGTTCCCCTTGATCCCCGCCATGGTTGCCCTCTTGGTTTGCGTCAGGCGCTAGACATTGAGAGCGGTTTTGGGCTGTCCGTCCAGCACCCGGCGACGCGCCCCGCCGGTTCCGCCGTCATGACGACCTGTTGGCGGCTGCTCAAGGGACGAGGCGGCCGATTTCGAAGCACCGTCGTAAACCTCCGAAAACCGATAAGCTCAACCACATTGCCTCAAGCATCTCAGACCGTCGCCGGCCCGCCCAGGATGGTGGTCGCCTGCGCCGACAGCACGCCCCCATTCCCGTGCACCAACGCCAGGTCCGCGCCGGCCACCTGCCTCTCGCCGCACTGGCTGCGCAACTGGCGCACCGCTTCGATCAGCAGGAACAGCCCGTACATGCCGGGATGGCAGTATGACAGCCCGCCGCCGTTGGTGTTAACCGCCAGCGACCCCTTCGGCGCAATCCTCCCACCCTCGACGAAGCGGCCGCCTTCGCCTTTGGGGCAGAAACCCAGGTCCTCCAGGAACAGGATCGTATTGATCGTGAACGCATCATACAGCGCCACGACGTTGATGTCCGACGCCTTTACACCGGCAGCGCGGTATGCCTGCGCCCCGGACTCGATCGCCCCCGTCTTCGTCAGCACCGGCATCGACGTGATCGAGGCATGTGTGATCGACTGTCCGCTCCCCAGCACATATACAGGTGGACGGTTCAACGCCCGTGCGCGGTCCGCCTTGACCAGCACGATCGCCCCGCCGCCATCGGTGACCAGGCAGATGTCGCGGACCGTGAACGGATCGCTGATCGGCCGCGCATTCAGCACATCAGCGATCGTCAGCGGCTTTTTCTCCCACGCGACCGGGTTTAGCAGGGCCCATTCCCGAGCCGCCACGGCGACCGCGGCCATTTGCTCGCGGGTGGTGCCATATTCGTGCATGTGACGGTTGGCCGCCATTGCGTATGCGCTCGCCGGCAGAAACGGCTTGTACGGCGTCTCATACGGATTGAACTCCCGCGCACTGGCCGCTCGCCGCCCGACCGTGCGCTGGGTACTGCCGTAGGCGACCACCGCGACCGAACACAGGCCGGCCTCCAGCGCGGCATGGGCATGGGCGACATGGACCTCGAACGACGAGCCGCCGACGATCGTGCTGTCAGTATAGGCGTTCGGGAGCCCGAGGTACTCGGCCAGTGACATAGCCGACGTGCGGGCCTGAGTCGTCGCGCAGAAAAGTCCGTCAACCTCAGCCAGGGTCAGTCCGGCGTCCGCCAAGGCGCGATGGATCCCCTGCGCCATCAGGTCGATCGGGCTCATCAGCGCGGCGACCGCGCCCAGATCCGACTCGGCGGCGCCGGCGATCGCGACGCTGCCACGAGTGACCCGGGTCATCACGAACCCTCCGCCGGTGTGAACACGGGGTAGGGGTCGTCGTCGCCCGGCGGTGTGTGGACACGGAATTTTACCCGCAGGCCGATCTTTACCGCGGTCGGCTCGATGTCTTCGACACGGCTCATCATCCGGAAGCCCTCGTCCACGTCGACGAGGCAGACATTGTAGGTGCCGCCCTGCTGCGGATGTACCACGGTGGTCGCGTGAACCGTCCCGAGGCCCTTGCTGACCCGCCACTCCAGGTCCGCCGCCCCCGTCCGCGGCGCGATGACGCGCGGATAGAATACCACCTGGTTGGTTGACGGGCTGAACTGATGGCCCAGTTCGCCCCGCTTCAGGTGCGCGATATAGGCGGCGAGTGGCGATAAGGCCGCATTCGGCATGGCGCTGTTTCCTCTGGTGTCGGGGCGGGACGCTATCAACGACTGCGATATTGGACAAACCCGCAGGAGGTCATGCCGCGCCGCTTGCATAGGGCGGGCGTAAGGGCCAAGTTCGGTTCCATGGCCACCTCAAGCCACAGACCCGATTCTTCTTCACAGGACGGCTTCCTGACCGGACAGTTGCTGATTGCCATGCCCGCGATGGCGGACCCACGCTTTCAGCAAAGCGTGATTTACATGTGCGCCCATACGCCAGAGGGTGCGATGGGTCTGGTACTAAATCGCCCGATCGTCAAGCCGACCTTTGATGACCTGCTGAAGCAACTCAGCGTCGAGCCGCTGCCCCCCGCCCGGCAAGTCAAGCTGTGTGCCGGCGGTCCGGTCGAGAACGCCCGGGGCTTTGTACTTCACACCAATGACTGGACCGGTGAGGGCAGTCTGAAGGTCGATGACGAGATGGCGCTCACCGCCAGCCTCGACGTGCTGAAGGTCATCGCCGAGGGTGGCGGTCCCCGCGAATGCGTCCTTGCCCTGGGCTACGCCGGTTGGGGTCCCGGCCAACTGGACCAGGAAATCCAGCAGAATGCGTGGCTTTCCGTCCCCGCCGACGAGACCTTGCTGTTCGACGGCGAACACGACACCAAATGGCGGCGCGCTTTCGCAAAGCTGCGCGTTGATCCGCTGTTGCTGTCCGATACCGCGGGGCACGCTTAAACCGCGGCTTGTTAACGTTTTGGTAGGATTTCGCGTCTATAAGTCTGCCGCTCCGTATCAAGGAGCAGGGCGTGGCCGCAATTTTATCCGAAATCATTACCATCCTGCGGGATGTGTTGCGTGACAACGACATCGAACTGAAGCCAACCACGCGGTTCGACGATCTGGCCGGATGGGACTCGATGGACTTGGTTACCATTGTGGTCGAAGTCGAGTGCCGGTTCAGCCTGCAGTTCGAGCTTCCCGACATCGACCGTCTGAACACGATAGGCGATTTGCTCGCTATGACCGTGGCCAAGCAGGCTCTCGCCATTGCCTGACGGCGGTCTTCGGTTCCTCCCGGATTTCCTGGGGTTGCTGCCGGGCCGACCCGGCGTGAGGGCATTCCAGCCGCACGCGATGCTTCAACGGCTGCAGGACGCACCGCCAAGAACGCAGAACGAGGCACAGAAGGGATGGTTGAGCGACACCGGCGCGGAGGCCTCCGCCAAGGTCGTCCCCATTTCGAAACGCGGATCGTAGGCCAACAAGGTGCAGGCCTGCACGACCGGGGTCGAAGCGTCGCGGCGTTTGACAACCATTCGGGCGCCGGCACACATCACGTCGCCGGGCGATTTGTGCAGGATGCCCCAGCACGCGGTGGTGATCTCGGGTACGTCGCGGTCCGGTTCCATCTCCGGGAACAGCATCAGGCGCACCGGGTCATAAGCGTCCACCGGGATGTCGTGGGTGGCGAAAAGTCGGGAAAACCCGTCGCGGATTGCCCGTTCGGATTCGCCGGTGAAACGGCGGCCGGCAACGTCGAGATTGAAGCCATTCCGGGCAAGCCAGATCAGGCCGTCGAGGGCGGGAAGCCATGATCGGCGCCCGCGTTCCTGTTCGTGGACGGCCGGGTCGGGATGGTCGATCGAGACGCGAATGGTCAGCCTGTCGCCGTATGTCTCCCGCAGCGTCAGCAGGTCGGCGCGTAATTTCCGCAGCGGCTTCATCGCGTTGGTCAGCACCAGGGCGTTCAGGCCGCGAGACAGCACCGCCTCCAGCATCGCAATGATGTCGGGGTTCATGAACGGCTCGCCGCCGGTGAAGCCGATCAGTTTGGTCGGCAGGCGGTCGCGGGCGATTTCGTCCAGGTATGTGTCGACCTCGGCCAGCGTCAGGTAGGCGAGGCGGTCGTTGCGCGGAGACGATTCGATGTAGCAGTTCCGGCACGTCAGATTGCACAACGTGCCCGTGTTGAACCACAGCGTTTCGAGTGCCCGCAGCGCCACGGTCGCTCGGTTTTCGCCCTTCGCCGTGATGGCGGGATCACGGAACTTCGCTGGGTCCAAGTGGAGGAACATCTGATCCAAATGTGCGTTCTCCGTTACGCGAGCCTGTGATGGCACGATTTCCGCTGGAGCGGCGAGTTGCATCCGAAGGCTGGATGAACGCCATGCCAAGGACCCGTGCAGTCTAACGGGTGACGTAACCGGTGACAAACCAACCACTTGAACCGGGAAGGACGTGCTATTCCTTGAGGTGCGCACGAAACCAGTCACAAGCGGCGCCGAATGATTGGTCGAACCCGTCGACGTATGCATCGAAATGACCGCCCGGTAACAGGACAAGGCGCTTTGGTTCATGGGCACGTTCGTATGCCGCGATGGCGAGGTCGGACACCGTGAGATGGTCCTTCACCGCCACGATCAGCAGCAAAGGGGTTGGCGAGACGAGACCGATATATGCGCCGGGCTCGTAGCCGAAGCCGTATTCAATGGTGCGCAGCGTCACCTCATTGCGCCATGCGGGCGCTCGGGAAGCGGCGGTCTCGGTGAACCACTGATGCGAATCGGCGGTAGGCAATGCTGCGGGGGCGGCCGGATCATGCGCCACAACGGGCAGCATCATCGGGGTGCCACCCGCCGCGCGGTGAAGGCGCTCAGCATGCAACTGAGCCTGAAGCGGGGCGATGAAATCGGCGCGAACCAGCCGGCGAAAGCCTTGCGAGCCGCTGATCAGCGGAACCTGCGAGACAACGCAGCGCACACGCCGGTCAATCGCGCCGACCACGAGGACATGGGCGCCACTGTAGCTCGATCCCCAAATCCCAATGCGCGCCGCGTCGGTCTGTTCGAGGCTCAGCGCGAACGTGATAGCATCGGAGTAGTCCCTGACCTGCAGCCATGGATCGATTTCCTGTCGCGGCTCGCCATCGCTCGCCCCGAAATTGCGATTGTCATAGACGACAGAGGCAAAACCCGCTTTGGCGAAGGCCTCAGCGTATTTGTCGAGATACATTTCCTTCACGGCGGAGAAGCCGTGTGCCAGGACGATCGTGGGATGTCTGCCCGAACCGTCCGGTAGATAGTGCCAGCCCCGCAGTACCGTGCCGTCGGTCGTCTTGAACTGAATGTCTTTGCGCATTGTTCGATCCTCCCAAACATTTCACGATCGCCGCCTGCGCGCGGCTCGGATTTGACCCGCGTTTTGGCGGCGTTCGATTGGTTGGGGGCACACTAGGGGTTCGCCAATCTTCATAGCAAGATCGACCGGCGGCAGGCCTCATCGCGGAGCCACGCGCGCCACGGACGCGTTGTGGCATCATCCGCTATCCACGAAAGGGAGAAACACCATGGCCGGTGCACTCGATCACCTTCTGGTCCTGGACCTGACCAGCCACCTGTCGGGACCCTACGCCGCGATGTTGCTGGCCGACCATGGCGCCGAGGTCATCAAGATCGAGCCGCCGAGCGGCGATTCCGCCCGCAACATGCCGCCGTTCGTCAATGGCGAGAGCGCGCCCTTCATGACCTGGAACCGCAACAAGCGCTCCGTCGTGCTCGACCTGAAACGGCCGGACGACAAGGCAAAGCTGCTCAACCTGGTCGACGAGGCCGATATCCTCGTGGAGAACTACCGTCCCGGCGTCCTCTGCACCAGCGCAACAAGCGGCTGATCCTGGCTTCGATCTCCGGCTTCGGCCAGACGGGCCCATACAGCGGGCGCGGCGGCTTCGACCTGATCACCCAGGCGATGTCCGGCCTCATGAGCACAAACGGTCCAGCCGACGGTCCGCCGCACCGCCTGCCGATCGCCATCTCCGACGTCACGGCGGGGATGTTCCTGGCCTTCGGCGTTCTCGCGGCCGTCGAGGCGCGTCACCGAACCGGCGAGGGCCAGCACGTCGAGACCTCGCTGCTCGAAGCCGCCACATCCCTCGCGGTCTACGAATCCGCCAACTACTTCGCCACCGGCATGCGCCCCGAACGGATCGGGCAGGCGCATCGCGGAAGCTCGCCATACCAGTGCTTCCAGACCGCGGACGGCTACATCACCCTCGGTGCCTCGCAACAGAAGTTCTTCACCCAGTTGTCGAAATTGGTCGGCGCACCCGAACTCGTGGCCGATCCGCGCTTCGCCAGCAACGCCGAACGGGTGAAGCACAACGATGCGTTGGTGGCATTGCTGGCCGACAAGCTTCGCCGGCATCCATCAGCCCATTGGCTGGCCGGCTTGGAGAAGCTCGGCATTCCGGCCGGCCCGGTGCTGCATTACGATGAGGTCTATACCAACCCACAGATATTGGCCCGCGACATGGTGGTGGAAACCGTCCATCCAGTGACCGGGCCGTTCCGCACCATGGGTGTCACGGTCAAACTCTCCGCCACGCCTGGGTCGGTTCGACGCGCCGCCCCACGATTGGGTGAGCACACGGATGAAATCCTCAGCGAACGCAAGGCCGCGGAATAAGCCGCTCACGCTGAACCGGCGCACACTGCTTCAGTGCCTAACCGCCTTGTTCGTTGCAGCGCGCGCATCGCCGGCGCGGGCGGCGTCCGCATCGAGGGTCCGCCCCGGCGATCCGGCCTGGCCAGGCCGCGAGGAATGGGAACAATTGAACCGTGCGACCAGCGGTCGCCTGATTGAGATGCGCTCCTCGCTCGCCAGTTGCCGCGATGACCGTGACGCCGCGTCCTGCCGCGATTTGTTTCGCACGCTGAAGAACCCGTACGCGATCGGCGACGACGTCGGCCTGACGCAAACCTGCGGTTGGGTGGACGCCTGGACTGTGCAGCCAAGTGCTTATGCGGTGGCGGCCGAGACCGCTGATGATGTTGTCGCGGCGGTCAACTTTGCCCGTCAGCACAATCTGCGCCTGGTCGTCAAAGGCGGCGGCCACAGCTATCTCGGCACCTCCAGCGCGCCCGACTCCCTGTTGATCTGGACGCATCGGATGCACGAAATCACGCTGCATGACGGGTTCGAACCGTCGGGGTGCGCCGAACGCGCCCCGGCAGTCACGGTCGGCGCCGGTGCCGTCTGGATGCATGTCTATAACGAGGTTACGACCAAGGGCGGCCGGTATGTCCAGGGTGGCGGCTGCTGCACGGTCGGGGTCGCCGGCCTGGTTCAGGGCGGCGGGTTCGGCAATTATTCCCGAGCCTACGGCACCGGCGGATCGAACCTCCTTGAGGCCGAGGTCGTCACCGCTGATGGCGTCGTGCGGCTGGCCAATGCCTGCACGAACCCCGGCCTGTTCTGGGCCTTGAAGGGCGGCGGCGGGGGCACGTTCGGTGTTGTGACCCGATTGACACTGCGAACCCATGAGCTTCCTCCCTTCTTCGGCTTCGTGTTCGCCACGATCCAGGCCTCATCGGATGCCGCGTTTCGACGCCTGATCGGCCAGTTCGTCGGTTTCGTGGCGGAAAACCTTGTCAATCCGCACTGGGGCGACAATGCTTTGCTCCAACCCGGCAATCGGCTGGCCATCTCGATGGAATTCCAAGGCATCGACCGCACCCAGGCGGACGCAATCTGGCAACCGTTCTTTCGCTGGGTCGATGCCGCACCTGATGACTTCGTCCTCGACCAGACACCGCGTGTTTCTGCCATACCGGCCCGCCATCGCTGGGATCCAGGGTTCTACCGGGAGTTTGCCCCAGGCGCCGTTATGTTCGACAACCGCCCCGGCGCACCCGCCGACAACATGTTCTGGGCCAGTAACCTGTCCGAGGCGGGCCATTTCCTTCACGGGTTCGAGTCGATCTGGCTGCCCGCCGCCTTGCTCGACCCGGCGCGGCGAGACCACTTGGCGGATGCCCTGTGCGCCGCCGGCAGGCTGTGGTCAGTCGAACTTCACTTTCAGAAGGGATTGGCCGGCGCGGCGGAGGCAGCATCGGACGCGACCGCCGACACGCCGATGAATCCGGCCGTGCTCGATGCCTTCGCGCTCGCAATCATCGCCGGTGAGGGACCCCCGGCCTTTCCCGGTTTGCCCGGCCACGAACCGGACCTGCGGGCGGCTCGTCTGCACGCGACGCGGATCGCCAAGGCGATGGCGGAACTGGCCAAGGTCGTGCCTGACGGTGGCACCTATGTCGCCGAAAGCAGTTTTTTCCAACACGACTGGCAGCGTTCATACTGGGGTAAAAACTATTCTCGACTGCTAGAAGTGAAACAGAAATATGATCCGGACGGGCTTTTCTTCGCCCGTCACGGGGTTGGCAGCGAGGGCTGGACCGAGGACGGCTTCACCCGATTGCCTCATCCTTGAACCCGTAATGACGGGGCAGAAACCTATCGTAATGGAGAGAAGCAATGCTGAGCCTGACGCAAAAGGCCGAGATCTTTCGCGCGCTGCACAAGGCGCCCGAAACCTTCGTCATAGCCAACGCCTGGGATGCCGGTTCCGCCCGGATCCTCGCCGCGCTTGGGTTCAAAGCCCTGGCCACCTCCAGCGGCGCATGCGCCGGCGTGCTTGGCCGCAGGGACGGCATGGTGACCCGCGACGAGGCGCTGGCGCATTGCAGAGCCATCGTTGATTCCACCGATCTGCCGGTCTCAGCCGATCTGGAGAAAGGTTTCGGTGATGCGCCGGAATCCGCTGCCGAAACGATCCGCCTCGCTGCCGAAATCGGCCTTGTCGGGGCGTCAATCGAGGATGCGAGCGGCGACCCGGCCCGACCGCTCTTTGACCTCTCCCACGCGCGGGAACGCATCGCCGCCGCGGTGGAAGCATCCCGCTCGGCGCCGTCTCCCTTCATGCTGACCGCGCGCACCGAGAACTACCTGCGGGGCAATCCAGACCTCGACGACACGATCCAACGCTTGCGAGCGTTCGAAGCGGCCGGCGCAGACGTTCTGATGGCGCCGGGTCTGCCGGACCTGGAAGCCGTCCGTGCGGTGTGTGCGGCTCTTTCGCGGCCGGTGAACTTCATGGCAGGAATCAAGGGCAAATCGTTCACCGTGGCGGCCCTGGCCCAGGCTGGGGTCAAGCGCGTCAGCCTCGCGACCTCGTTGTATCGGGCTGCTATGACAGGCTTGGTGAATGCGGCGAAGGAGGTCGCGGATCATGGGACGTTCGACTACCTCGACGAGACACTCGCGACCCCGGCGCTGAATGCGTTCATGCGCGGATAGCTACGTCTCTCACCGACCGACCGCCACAAGCCGCTGCGGTTGGGACTACCCCATGGATTGATTCTTGTCGGGGTGCGTGAACTGCTCTGACACCTCGGCAAGGATGATACCGAGCTTGCTGATGGTCGTGCGGATCATCACCGAGCCGTCTTCGAGTCGGTACATCCATTGGTTCATGGTCACGTCCATCAGGCTGTTGCCGGGCGAGCGCGCCAGCACCCATTGCCAATGGAATACATTGCCGTCCGCAGCACCTTTGGCCGAACCAACCATGTCGTTGGCGGTCGCTTCGAACCGGTCCGGACCGCTGCGCCACAAGGCCCAGTCGCGCTCTTGCTGCGTGCCGTCCTGAAAGGTCAGATGCTGGACCATCCGCAGCCGATCGTTACCGTCTTTCTCACCATGGCTGTCGGTCACGATCCACTCGGTCGGTGCACCGGACCGACTTTCGATGACACCCCAGGAACGCGTATGGCCGTCGAAAAAGGCCAGCGGGTCAAACGGCACACCGGAGCCGACTGACGGGTGGGGCGTTCGGTCGCAACCGCTAGCCACGATCGCGGTCACGCCCAGGGCAAACAGGAAAAGACGCACGTTTCTGTCCTCGGTTCGCGGACGTGCCGCTGTTGGCAATCTCGATCTCTGATACGGATCGATTGCAGGTCTGGTTCAGTCCCGGCATCCGCGCAATGGCGAGCCCAGGCTGGCGCCGGCGAAGGATTTGGCAAAGCCCTGAGCATCAATCGGACGACCTCATCGAAGTCGGCCGGCTTCATCCTCGGACACCGCCATCCATCTGCGCGAGCCGGGCGCAGGAAACTGCATAAATGCGGTTGCAGACCGCCCAACTGTCGATAGACGCCTTTCTGGGGTTTGGATTCTCGGTCAGTTTGTAGGCCGACCTGTTATCGCCCTGCGGCTTGGTTGTCAGGGGCGCGACGAGGGCCGGGCCGTCCAATCGGTTGTCACGTGACACGACCACGACTGGCCGGTTTTTGTAGAACTCGGGACGCAGGGCATCCCGCCAGAAACGGCACCAGTACACCGCTCGGATTTTCGGCGCGGATGCCAGGACGACTCGTCCGGCCGGGGCTGGCGGTTCGTCATCAGGATCGCCAGCCGGCCGCAAATGCTCTGGCCGGGATATCGTGAGGGTTCGTTGCCGACCCAGGTTGTCGCCTGACGGAATTGCTGCCCGGTCGGTTGCATGTTCTGGACGAGGTTGCCGCAATTCGGTTCCCAGATGCAGGAGGAATGCAGGAAGAATGATCCAGCGGCAGCTTTCCTCCATCCGAGTTAAGGACTCGTAAACGTACAACACTGTTGCAGCCCACCGCGATCGCGGTTATGTCTGCCTCATGTTCTGCGGCGCGACCGTTTTGAGCCCTACCGTTGACGCTTTCGCGTCCAGCTGGTCGCGCGCGTCGGGCCTGCTCCTCCTTCGACTTAGCCGCCCCTGAGCGCCTCGCCGGGTTGCTGAACGCCGGCTCGCTCAGGGGAACCCCTGAGGCTAATGTCGCGTCAATATCCCGAGGAACCACCCAATGAGCATCACGCATCCCAGCTTCGGCAAGCTGGACGACGACCGTATCATAATCTTCGACACCACCCTGCGCGATGGCGAGCAATCGCCCGGCTTCTCGATGAACCTGCACGAGAAGATCCGGATGGCCGAGGCGCTGACCGAACTGGGCGTTGACGTGCTGGAAGCCGGATTCGCCATCGCATCCCCCGGCGATTTCGAAAGCGTCAAGGCCATCGCCGAGAGCGTCGGCCAGCGCGACGACACGCCGGTCATCGCCAGCCTCGCCCGGGCCGGCTCAATGGACGTGCTGCGCGCGGCGGAAGCGTTGCGCAACGCCAGGCGCAAGCGTATCCATATCGTCATCGCCACCAGCGATCTGCACATGAAATACAAGCTGCGACTGGAGCCCGACGAGGTGATCGTCGCGACGGTGGACTCGATCAAGCTTGCCCGGCAGCACGCCGACGACGTGGAATGGTCGGCCGAGGACGCAACCCGGAGCGATATCGATTTTCTGGCCCGCTGCGTCGAGGCCGCGATCAAGGCCGGTGCCACGACAATCAACCTGCCCGACACGGTCGGCTACGCGCTGCCCGAGGACATGGAGCGGATGTTTTCCCAAATCCGCGCCAAGGTACCCGACATCGAGACGGTGATCCTCTCGACGCACAACCACAACGATCTCGGTCTGGGCGTCGCCAACACGCTGGCGGCGATCCGGGCGGGCGCACGGCAGGTGGAGTCGACCATCAACGGCATCGGCGAGCGGGCGGGCAACGCCTCGCTGGAAGAAGTCGTGATGGCCATCCGCACGCGGCAGGACGCGATTCCCCATCATAACAACATCAAGACCACGGGCCTGCTGCGGATGTCCCGGCTGCTCGCGACCATCACCGGGTTCGATGTACAGCCGAACAAGGCGATCGTGGGGCGCAACGCTTTCGCCCACGAAGCCGGAATCCATCAGGATGGCGTGCTGAAAAACGCTGCGACTTACGAAATCATGACACCCGAGAGTGTTGGGTGGACCAAGAACAGCCTGGTGCTGGGCAAGCACTCGGGCCGAGCCGCGTTTCGCGACAAGCTGAATACCCTGGGCTACAAGGTCGGCGACAATCAACTCAATGACGCGTTCCGCCGGTTCAAGGACCTCGCCGACCGCAAGAAGGTCGTGTTCGACGAGGATATCGTCGCTCTGGTCGATGACGAGGTGTTGCGTGACCATGAGCGCATCCGGTTCGTGTCGCTGGACCTGCATGCCGGGTCGAAGGGGCCGGCGCGGGCCGAACTGGAGCTGGAAATCGATGGCGAGACGAAGTCGGCAGCCGCGGACGGCAACGGTCCGGTGGATGCGACCTTCAACGCGATCCGTTCGATCTTCCCGCATAACGCGAATCTTGTGCTGTTCTCGGTCGGCGCGGTGACCGAGGGGACGGACGCCCAGGCCAAGACCACGGTCCGGCTGGAGGAGAACGGCAAGATGGTCGATGGCCAGGGTGCGGATGCGGACACGATTGTCGCCTCGGCTCGGGCCTATATCCATGCGCTGAACAAGCTGATGGTGAAGCGGTTGCGGACCGAGCCGGCGGCACTGTCCGCCTGACGAACTGGGCAGGTTGGTATCGGTGTTGTTAATGGGCCGCCGATACCAACGCCTCAGAGCGTGTAGTCAATCGAACTTGCAAAAGAATGCCCTCTGTTATCATTGAACTTTTCCTGTCAGCGGCAGGGCAAGAGGGCATCCTTTTTCAAACTCTCAGTTGTACCCGAAGAATCCGCTTCCCCCCGTCGTTGGCGCGTTGCTCGGGCCATAAGGCGTCCCCGAGGTGGGCACACCCGGAGTGGGGGACGAATCGGGCGACTGGACAGCTGGTCCGGCCGGCGCCGACGGCGTACCCGGGCCAGTTATGCCATAGGATTGGGGACCACCCGAACAGGCGGCCGGGAGCAGCAGCAAGCCGAGAATGACAACCGCGCGCATCCTGGGACCTTGCGCCAATTTCCTACCGGCTGTCTACCGCCTCGATGGGCTCGCCTGGACCAGGCGCCGGTCCGCTGCGGGACCCTCAGCATTCGGGTGCGGGAACCCTTACCAGCCAGACGCTACCGTCCTCCGTCGCGGCGACCGCCGACAGGTAGAATTTTTCGCACCGGCTCATTACCGGCATCGGTCTGCCGAATTCCTTACCGCCTCGGTCCTGTGTCGCCATCCCAGCGCCGATTTTGGGTCGTGTTGGCGGGACATAATGACCCGGCATAGGTGTAATAAGGACAAGCTCGACGAACACGAGTCAGGGCCATCCTTTTCCACGTGATCGTCGACTTATAGAGTGGACCGTTCCGCGTGCTCCGGCGCGAGCCCGGCGGAACCCGCGGGCATCTGGAGCCGTCCGATATGTTTTGACCACTCCGGCTGCCCGGAGGAGTGACATCGGACTCTCGCTGGGTGAGGTCTACGCCGGTGTCGAGTTCGGCTGACCTTCAAAAATGCCGCCCAAACGGCCAACATCATCCCGGTCCGGCGGCCCAAATGCTCGCCGTTTGGAGAGGCCCGGCGCCGCTGATCGGATAGCTCGAGGTTCCCGCCCAGCCAGCGGACAGACTTTCGAATACGACCGGATGCGGAAGTCGATCCGAAAATTGGAATTCTAATCAAAATAACCGCGTGTAGCGGCACGGGTCGACCGGCTCCCACATCATGAACGTCTTGCCGGGCGATGCGCGGAATATGTGCGACCGGGCCGGTTCAATCGGGCGGTTCCGGCGCCGCCATTTTGGCCGTACGAGCCCTTCTTTCGACAGCTCGGTGCCCCACGCCGCTTCAGAAAGCATACCCCGGTAACCCTCGGGAATCCCCAAATTTATTGACATCGCGCATCTCTATGTGAGCTACAAAACCCTTTATAGTGGTCCCTTTTTGCCTTATCCTGTTTGGATAGGCATCGATCACGCCTGGAGAACGGGCATGATAATGCCACGAGCAGCAGGATGGGCCTTGGAACCGGTGCCAGACCCCGGTCGCGTTCCACTAGATGTGACTTGGCGCCTCACGGCGCAAAGGAACGTCTCTGCCTCCCGTTTTGTGGCGTGGCCTCGACCCGAAGCGGCCGGATGCTCGAAACCGCGAACATCAAGCTCAAACCCTCCAGAGGCAAGCTGCTTTGCACTCGAGACCTGGCGGCAGGCGATGGGCCCCTGCGACCAGGACGCCTTCTCCCCCCCAAACATAGCGCAGACCTTCAAGCCGAACACAGTCGATGTGGCCGGGCAGAGGGCCGGGGCATGACCATGCACAAGACAGAAAAACTGGGACCTTCGGTGCCAAATAAGCAGGAAGAAGACGGCTTCGTGAAGGGTGATCCGATACAAATCTTGGTCGAGGTGGCCGTTGAAAGCTGGCGTTTTGGCCGCCTCTTCGGGAGATTGTTATCGAAGCTAGCCCGTCTTACTCACGGCATCATACGGCAACCGGAACATAGCAATATAAGAATGAGTGATGCCATGCCTCCCCCCCTGCTGGTTGAACCGCGTTTCAGACCGTTTCTGGCAGGCGTGAGAGGTTGATCGGCGC
>JBEKLE010000066.1:0-19765 GCA_050010355.1 Rhodopila sp.
CGATGCTATCGCCCCCCTCGAATGAGAGCCAACCCTGGTTGAAGCCATCGAGCATCTGCGCGCGCGGTGCCGGGTTCCGCATGCCCTGAGAACGGAACAACGCTTCCCACTCCGCTCGCGGCACGGCCTGCGCGCGCACGCCCCGACCAAGCAGCCGGCCGAAAGTGGCGGCGAGCTCGTTCGGCGACACGGGCGCCGGGCCTTGCAATTCGATGACACGGCGGCCCGTCCACCGCGCGCGCAGCAGCCGCGCCGCCGTGGCACCGATGTCGACCGTGGCGACCATCGGGACCGCGCGGTCGAGCGGCTGCAAGAAGCTCCGGATTGCACCCTCGCGTGCGGACGCCAGATCCCATGCTGCATTCTCCATGAACCAGGCGGCGCGGACGAATGCGATCGGTAGATCGAGCCTGCCTATCTCGTGCTCCATGATCGCAAGTTGATTGAGCAGGTTGGGCTGCGTCGCCTGCGCGCCAACGGTCGAGAGACACACGACGCGAGGCGGCCGCGTTTCAGCCAGCGCGTCGCGCACGGCGGCGACAATCGCACGCGCCTCGGTGAAGCCGGGCGACGGATCGAAGATCGGCGGGATTAGCACGAACACGCCGTCCGCCCCGGCGAAGGCGCGGGTCAGCGAGGCGAAATCACTCATCTCGGCAATCGCCAACTCGCATTCGCGCGCTACCCACGATGCCGCCTTGACCGCGTCGCGCGCGACCGCCCGCACAGTCGCGCCCTCAGCCAGCAGCGTGCCGGCGACGGCGCCGCCGACCTGACCCGTAATACCCGTAATTGCATACATCGTCGTTCTCCTTCCGGAGGTGCTTGTCCCACAGGACCACTCCTGCAAAAAATGCGCTCTGGTCAGATTGCTCCTGACCAGATGTCAGGAGTGACGCGATGGTCGATACCCGCCTGCTCTCCGGGGTCGAGGTGCTGGTCGCGGTGATCGAGACCGGTAGTTTCGTATCTGCTGCGGAGGCGCTGGGTCTGTCGGATTCGGGGGTGAGTCGGGCCGTCGCTCGGCTGGAGGCACGGCTCGGTGTGCGCTTACTCGAGCGAACGACGCGTTCGCTGCGAGTCACCGAGGATGGCGGTCGCTTTTACGCGGAAGCGGCGCCCCTGCTCGCCCGGCTCGCGGACGCGACGTTGGCACTCACCGGCGCGCGTCAAGCGGTGCGTGGCCGGCTCAGGGTAGAGATGGATCCCTTCTTCTCGCGACTCGTGCTGGCACCCCGGCTTGGCGACTTTCTGGATCGATACCCCGACCTGTCGATCGAACTCATCACCACGGAGGCACCGGGAGACCTCGTCGCGCATGGCTTCGATCTGGGAGTACGGTTCGGGGAGCCGACCGGCAACGGTCTGATCGCACGCAAGCTGCTCGAGACGCGTATTCTCACTGTCGCTTCGACGGCCTATCTGGAACGGTATGGCAGGCCGGAGCGTCCCAGCGACCTGGCGGCCCACAAATGCATCCATTATCGCGACCCGCAAAGCCGCAGGCCATTCGCCTGGGAGTTCCGACGCGCGCGCGAGGTCGTGCCGGTGGCAGTCTCCGGCGCGCTCACCGTTACAGATGTCGGCACCATGCTGGGCGCATGCCTCGCCGGAGTTGGTGTTGCGCAGGTGATGGCGCTGGGCTGTGAGGAGCTGTTAAGCCGTGGCGATCTCGTCGAGCTGTTTCCCGACTGGCCCGATGAGACCTTCCCTCTTCAGGCGTACTATCCTTCGCGCCACCAAGTGTCGCCAAAAGTCAGGGCGCTCATCGACTTCTGTCGCGACCTCTCCACCAGCACGCGCTGAGCACTTCTCGCGGCCTTCTCGAACTAGCGACATCACTGCGCTGACCCGAATGACCGTTTTCCACCCATCTCAGCCGTTCAGCGGCGAAATGGTTGATCCTAGACTAGCGGTGGTCCACAGCTTATCAGCCTGCGCTCAAACCCTGCGCGCGGCGGGGACCATCCTTCGGGTCCTTCCCCTCGCGCTTCGCGGCCGTTGTTAACTCGCTGACCTTGGTCACCGCGACGGTGACTTCGGCCCGGTCGGTGCTTGCCACACTCCGCCAGTAGGCGGCGGCTTGCAGATCGGCGGATGCGGCTTCCTTGGACATGTGGCATCTCCGAAGTGGGTTGATGGGTCAGTCGGCGGCGACATCGTGATTGAACCGGTTGGCCGCGATCCTGGCCGCCAGGTCCGGCCGGCGGAAGTAAATGGCGCGTCCGCACCGGAGCGGCCTCGCGCCGCGGATGATGACGAACGCCTCATCCGTCCGGCAGTCATTCATCAGTTCCTCCCGGCGGATCAACGGGCGGCTGATTTCGTGATAGCTGGTGTTGGCGCCGCGCGATCGCGACCCAACCTCGAAGGACTTGCCGGATGAGCCGGTGTTGGAGCCTTCGGATGTCGCCATGACGCCGTAGGTGCCGAAGGTTTCCTCCAGCTCCTTCGCCGTCTCGAGGTCCTGCACCGCCGCATAGGACCGGTGCGACACGCCGTCATACCATTCCCGCTTGCCGTGCCGGCCCCACTGGCGTTCGAGCTGACCGACCGACTGGTAGAGCAACTGGAGCGTGATGCCGTATTTCCGGCCGGCATCGCGGGCGGTTTCGAGGATCTTCATCGGACCGAGCCGGGCGGCCTCATCCAGCAGATACAGGATGCGGCCCGTCACGTGTCCATCGGCTTCATAGGCGGCGTTGAGCAGCGCACCGATCACCACACGGCCAATCGCCGGGGTGGACTGCAAGGCCGCGAGCGGGATTTGCAGGAACACGGACACTTTGCCGGCAAGGAGATCGGCCGTCTTGAAGGTGCTGCCGGAGACGATCGAGGCGAAGGCGGGGTTCGCCAGCCAGGACGTGCTTTCGTCCGCATTGGCGTAGACGCCGGAGAACGTCTCGTCCACCAGGCCCATCAGCGTGCCGGCGTAGTCGCGTGCCAGCGGGCTGAGGCTGTCCTTGTGGATGCCCTCGAGCAGCGTCCGCATCGCCTTTTCCGGTGTCGCAACGCCAATCCGCAGCGTGCGAAGGGTTTTCAGCGCTGGCGGCAGCTTGGGGTCCCACAGCATCTGCGACAGCAGGCAGGCCACCAGGGCGCGGCCGCGCGCCTCGAAAAACTCTGACCCCTTGTCGTTGCCGCCGCCGCTGTTTTGGCCATCGCCGCACACCCAACCGACGACGGACAGCACGTTCGTGGCGGCGAGCGGGGAGTCGATGTCGATCCAGTCCAGCACGTTGAAGCCGGTCGTCTCGCGCAGCCCGAGCTGGTGAACCGTATGGCCCATTTTCTGGCGTGCCCCGGCCAGCATGGGGCCAAGCTCGCCGGACGGATCCAGCACGACAGCCGAGCCGGTCCAGGTCAGCAGCGTCGCGGCGGCCGAGGTGGATTTGAACGATCCCGCCCCGGCGAACACCAGGCTGTGGGTGGGTCCGGACTGACAGGGATCGATGAGCAGCGGGGCCTTGCCGCCCTTTCCCCAGGTCGCCTTGTTGGCCGGGTCAAACGCGACAGCCGCGACACTGTCCTGATCGACCCGATACGCTTCGCCTACCACGACGCCGCCGAACACGGCCGAAGGACCGGGAAACACCTCCCGGGCCTTGGCGATTGACAACCAGTCAGCATGCCCGTGGTTGTCCGTGGCACCGCGCATCGGCCGCGGCGTGCCGCCAAAGAGCCCTTGCCGGAGAGAAGGTCCGATCGTGCGGCCCCGGACCACGAGCGAGACAGCAAATACCAGCACCGCGGCGGAGGCCACGCCGGCGCCGATCCTGAGCCAAAGCGTCACCACGGCATTCGGCGGTGCGTAGAGGAGATACGTCCACCACTGATAGAACGGATGGGCGAACGAGCCGATCAGCCGCGTGCCAAACAAGAAGACCAACGACGCGATGAGCGTCCAGGCCACGCCGATGAGCACCAGGCCCACACCGGTCTTGGCGACCAGTTGCACCGACAGTTTCGCTGCCATTCGGGTTTGCCTCCGCTCAGGCCGCGGACAGCAGATCAGCGACGGTTTCGCCGCGGCGGCGGGCGTCCGCCGCCAGCCAGACCTCGCCGATCTCGAACACCTCGCCCGTAGTGTGGAACGGCACGATGACGTCGATCGCCGCCGCCAGCATGTCGATCAGCGTCCTATCTTCCAGCGCCGCGCCCTGGGGCGAGCCTTTCACCAGGGAAAAGAGCTTCTTGAAGCCCTGCACCGGGTTGGCGCCGTGGATGGTGGAAATCGAGCCGGGATGGCCCGACACTACCTCATTGAGATACGTCCAGGCGGCATCGTCGCGCATCTCGCCGAGCAGAATGCGATCCGGCCGCATGCGCAGACTGGCCTGCAACAGCGCCTCGGCGGTGACCCCACCGAGCCCGATGCCGCTCTTGGCATAGAGCAGGCGGACATGGTTCGCATGCGGGACGACCAGTTCGAGCGTGTCCTCGATGGTGATCAGCCGCTCGTGCGCAGGAATGGCCGCGATCAGTGTCTTGCCCATGGTCGTCTTGCCGCTGCCGGTCGCCCCGCACAGCAGCATCGTCAGCCGGTTGCGCACGCACGTCGCGAAGAAAGCCTCGATATCGCCCGCGTCATAGAACGCCAGCGACTCCGCGTTCTGCCGGTCCGCCGTCTCGCCGCGCCTATCCCACTTGTTCCAGCGCGCGGTGTGATAGCGCTGGCTCACAGCGGACAAGGCGGATACCGATGTGCCCGGCCGGCGGATCGTCAGGCTGACGGTGCCGTTGGGCACGGAGGGCGGCAGGCAGATTTGCAGCCGTTCGCCGCCCGGCAGCTCCGTGGCGCAGAGCGGGCTGCGCGGTCCCACGTCCTGCCGGCGCAGCGCTCCGGCGAGGATCGCGATGTCTTCCAGATCGTCATAGCCGAATGGCAGGTCATGCCGGGTGAAAGCGCCCCTCTGGCGGACGAACGCCTCGCCCGGCTTGTTGATTGCGATCTCCTCGGTCGCCGGATCGTCGAGCCAGTGCAGGATCGGCCTGAGCAGATGGCGCAGCTGCGGCGCCGCTTCACTGGCCATCGGCGGTCACGTGCAGGTTGTAGACGTCGGAAAAGTCCAGGTCCTTGGCCACGAAGATCGCCACGTTATCGCCCTGGTTCTTCTCCAGCGTCGGAGGAATGTTGATGGTGGCCTGCAACGCGGTGTCGGACACGTTGGTGCCGTTCGACTGGAACGAGTTGAAGAACGTGCCGCTACCCGATCCCGAGTTGGCGGCAAGCGCGGTGCCGGTCTGCAAACCACCCTGGATGACGGACAGCATGATCGCGCCGCCAAACCGTTCCCACCAATGGTTGTTGACGCGGCCGGGCAGGCCGGACCGGCCCAATTCGTCGGTGCCCGGCGAGGACAGCTCGATGACCGCGTGGTCCGGGGTCTCGGCACGATCCCACAGCACGAACACCCGGTCCTGGCCTTGCACCAGGCCATGGCTGATTTCACCGACGACCGTGGTGCCGCGATCGAGCAGCACGACGTTACCGGTGGTGCTGCGCACGTCCTGCGGCAGGACGCATTTGACGAAGCCGGCGAGCTGGCTGTCGATCGCCGTCTGCAAGGTGCAGGGGATCATTGTCCCCATGGTCACCATCATGTCGGGATGCGGCAGCAGGCGCGCCTTGGAGCCGGTCAGAACCGTCGGCTTGAGCAGGTTGGCCAGGGCGGACGGCGGACCGGCGGGCGCGCTTGCCGGATCGCCGCCGGTCAGCGCGGCCGGGGCGGGCGTTGTCACCGCGGGTGCGCCAGCACCTCCCGAGAAGGCGAAGATCGGGCTTTCCGCTGCGCTGTTCTCGTGCCCGGGTGGCGCGAAGATCGAGGGCGCCGCCGCCGCGGGCATCGGCAGCGATGCCGGGGCGGCGGCCAGTGCGGCGGGCGGCCCCGGGAAAGGCTGAAAGGCGCCGCCCGTCGAGGGCACGGCGTCAGGCTGCTTCACCGCCTGGGTGGCTTTGTTGAGTTCAGCGATCCAGATGAAGGCCAGGAACACCACCAGCACCAGGCCGGCCACGCCGAACTTCTGCCAGGCGGACAGTTGCCGACCGGGCGATCCCGAGACGACCGACCCGGCGTCGTCAATCCCCGTCGCGGCGACACGGCTTCTGCTGTCGCTCATCGCGGCGCGTCCTTGACGACCGTCATTGTGGCGCGTCCTTGACGACGCGATGCACATTGCGACTAGTGGTCTGGGTTTGCGGGTTCTTGCCCACGGGGTCGAACGCCTTGTTCCAGACCGCGAGCACCGTGTGACCGTCGCGCAGGCGCCAGCCGCGCGCCACGGAATCGACCTGCACCAGATCGCCCTTCACCGCGTAGTTCGGCGTCGCCTCCTTGCCGTCGGGATTGATCACGAAAATCGACGGAATGCGGACGTTGCCGGGAAAGCGGAACACCGTGCTGAAGCCGTTGTCGAACACCTCCAGCGGCAACAGCGAATAATCGCCCTGCGCGATGTAGTGCCAGTTGCGGTCGCCGGCGAAGGGGTCCCTCGCGGCTTCCTCCATCTTCTGGTGCGCGCGCTGAAGCTGGTACCGCGCCTGGCGCGCCTCGGTTGCGGCAAGATCCCTGGCCGCCTGCGCCGCTGCCAGCGCGCGCTGCCGCTCGGCTTCGTCGGCCGGGTAGGTGAACTGCACGCTGTAGTAGATCCCCGGCGTATCCACGGCGAGGCTCGCTGCCGGCACGGTCGTGATCTCGAACACGTAGCGGCGCATCTCGCCGACTTCGCTCGCGGTCAGCACGATCACCGGCTGCAGCGCCAAGGCTTGCTGCGACTTGAAGAACAGAAAGCTGCCTTTCGGCATCGCCTTGAGGTCTTTGCTGTCGGTCACCGCGACCGCGGTCACCGACTCCTTGGCGCCGAAGCCGACGACCAGCGTTGCACCGACGGCGGTGGACAGATGCACCACCTGGTCCGGATCGTAGGCGAGGTAGCGCATGCGCGCGTCCTCCTGGCCGGGGACCGGATCCTCGTTCGCCCAGGCCGGGGACGTCAGGACCGAGGCGCAGAGCAGGGCCGACATCAGTCGTTTCATTGCGTGCTATCCTCTGCTGCCTGGTAGGACGCAACGATCACGCCGCCAGGGTTGCGCAGCCGCTGTGCGATCGGCAGCGCAGCGACGGTCTCGAACTGCAAGGTTGCCGTCCAGGTCGTCACGATCGGCTGCTGTCCGATGATGGACAGGACACGGCGGTAGCGGATTTGCTGGACGTCGCGGGCGAGGTTGGCCGACGAGATGTGCTCGATCGCGAGCGTGCCTTTCTTGCCGACCGTCACCTGGGGCGATTGCGCGTTGGGGTAGTTGAACCAGCCTTGATACTGCGTGCGCGGCGCCTCCGCGCTCATGCCGGACACCGCGTCATAGCCGTATTGCGCCGTGTCGTAGCTGTAGCCCTCGCGCAGCCGGACATACTCCCACAGCGCCGCCGTGACGACCGCCTGGCTTTGTGTTGTCGGCAGGCGGGAGAGGGCGACCGAGCTGTCGATGGTTCCGTCTGGGCGTGCCCACAGATAGACCGGGACGATCTTGGTCAGCGGCAGCAACGAGGCGATCGTCCAGGCCTGTCCCAGATTGCCGAGGATCGCGATGCCGGCGACGGCGGCAAGGATTTTCGAAATGCCGCGGGCGGCTTTCGCGCGGTCATGCTGAAACGATTCGACCTGTTTATAGTAATCGCTCAGACCGGCACGGTCGATCGGCGGTGCGAAGCTCTCCTTGCTCATTCGCTGCCGCCGGGTTTGGGCAGCGTGAGGTCGGCCGGCGTCGGCTGCCAATGCCCGGTGTTCAACGCGAAGCCTGGCCCCGTTGGAGTTGCCAGCGTGTCGGCGCCGCCGCACCCGGCCAGTCCGGCCAGCGCCAGCAGAATCACAAGCGTTTTCATCTTCAATCGCCTTCCTGGGATGTGCGTGGGGTGCAGTGGGGGAGCGGAGCTATGCCGCTTTGCGCTTCGGTGTCGCCGCACGCACCGCGAGGTTGGTGAATGCGTTCATGATCGCAGCACCTGGGCTGGCGCCCACGCCGCCGCCGAGCGCCGCCGCGATCGCCGGCAGCGACACGACGATGAAGGCCCCCATGGCGAAGAACATCGCCAGCTCGATCAGAACCTTGATCTCGGCCGGCACCGCCGTCAGGCCGGACGCCTGTTGCGTCAGGATGACCCGCATGTAGGCCTTCTCGCCAGTCAGCACGATGTTGAGCGTGACGTTGATCAGCAGCGTCAGCAGGCTGTAGGTGATCAGCTTGCCGATCCACCGGTCGGTGACACCTTTCGTCGCCTCGAACAGATAGCCGACGATGATGACGGGGCCGATCGCCACCATGATGCCGGTCGCGATGAGGGCGAACTCATAGATCGCGAAGGTCACGACCAGCAAGACCATGATGGACAGTTCGATCAGCGACACGCTGACAGCATCGACGATATCGTAAACAGCGATCTGCGCGTTGATGGACTCCACCGCGTGCTCGGTGACCTGCCACATATTGTCGAAGGTGGCGGGCGTGCTGGTGATGGCGGCTTGCGTGCCGCCCGCCGCGGTGGCGAACCAGTTCGGAATCGTCGTGATGAACAGTGTCTGCACGTAGGTCGTGTAGAGACCGGAGGAGGTGAGGATGCCGACAACGAGGGCAACCTTGATGATCCGGGTGATCCCGCCTCTGGCGTCCAGGTCGCCGCGCATCACCAGGATGCCCTGGACGATGATCCAGAGTGTCACGCACGCCAGCAGCGGGGCTGCCACCGCGGCGAGCAGCGCGGTGATGGCCGTCTGCGTTCCGGCACCGAAGGCGACGCCGAAATCCGTGGCCATGTTGGTAAAAGGTGTCTGGTTCATGGGTTACGCCGACCGGCGGGCCAGGACCCAGCGCGCCACCGGGCCGCAAGACCGGCGCACGGCGTTGCTAGGCCGTCTCGCACAGGACAAGCCGGCGGCGCGGGACAGCATCAATTGAGCGTTCCGGTGAACAGCGCGGCGGCCTGTTCGTGACCCTGGCGGATGCTTTGCAGCGCCGCCTGCTGGTCGGCCTGCGCCTGGGCGGACGCCAGTGCCGCGAGGTTCTGCGCCTGGGCTTGCTGACCTTGGATCGCGTTGCTCTCGATCGCGATGCGGCCGTTGATCGCATCGACCTGCTTGATGTCGGTGGCGTCCTGCAATTCCGCCTGCATCGCGCCCAGCGTGGCCAGCCGCTGCTCGATGGACGCCAGATTGGCCGCGGCGATGCCCTGGATGTTCGCTGTGCCGATCGCGGAGCGGTTGAGCAGGCTGGCCTGCGGGTCGGGGCCGGTCGCGGTGAAAACGTGGTTCTGATTGTAAAATGTCTGGCCCAGGGCTGACAGGGTATTGGTCGAGCCGACGATCTGACCGGGTATGGCGCTTGCCGCCGGCATCGGGTTCTGCAGTGACGGCGCGTTCAGCGCCGAAAACATCCCGGTGATGTTCGTTGGGTTGGTGAACATCTGATATTGCTGGCGCATCTGCTGAAGCTGCGCCTGGAGCTGTGCCAACTCCTTCGCCGCGGTGGCCACGGCTTGAACGGCTTGCCCGAAATTGGCGCTGTCGTGCACGGGATACTGCGCGTTCGCGGCACCGCCGAACGCCCAGCAACCAGCCAGCGCCGCCATCGTAAAGAGAGTCTTCCGCATCGCCGTCATCCTTCCCCGTTCAATCCCGGGCCTCGTGGTAGCGGGCCATGAACGGGCCCAGCCAGGCGGCGGGATCCTCCCGCAGCTCGCGGCGCAGCCGCTCGGCAAACCGCACCGTGTTCGCCCGCCCCGACAGGACCGCGACGTGTTCCCGCATGTCGCTTAGATCGAACTCGCAGATGACGCTGCCGGACTCCCGCTTGAGCAGAAAGCGGCGCTTGCCGAGGGCCATGTCCTCGCGGACAGCCTTGAACTCGCCTTCGGTGCATTTCAGGCCGTCGATGTAGGCCGCACGATCCGCCGTTGGTGATGGGTAGAGGATCTTGGTCATGCACTGCGCGACCAGCGACGAGCCGAGTTTCGACTCCAGCACATGCTCCGGCTGCTGCGTTGCCAGGATCAGCATGCCGTTGTTCTTGCGCACCGTGAGCAGGAACTTGTCCACGACGGCGGCAAACATCGGGTTGAGCAGGTAAGCGCGGAACTCATCGCACGACATGACGAAGCGGCGGCCGTCCACCACCGAGGCAACGCGATGCAGCAGATAGGCGGCGGCGGGCGCGCAGACCGCCTCGTAATCGAGCAGGTGGGTCATATCGAAGCCGGTGATCGACGCATCGAGCCGCACTTCGTCGGTGTCGCCATCGAACGCCCAGCCGAGCGCGTTACCGCGGCACCAGCGCTCCAGGCGGGCACCCGCGCCTTCGGCCGGACCATGCAGCAGGAATTCGCGTAATCCGGCCAGGGACCGCATCTCCGGCTCGTACGAGAGCTGGCGGGCAATGCCGCGTTCCAAGCGCCGCGCCTCTTCGGAGGCGATGCCGCCCTTGCCGTCGCCTTCGATCAGCCCGGTGACCCACGCGCGCAGGAAGTCGCGATCGGCCGGGGTGTCTTGCAGGCCGCGCAGCGGTGCAAGGCCGCTCGGCTCGCCGCGGCGCAGCACCAGATAGGTGCCGCTGGTCGCGCGGACCAGCAGTTCGCCGCCGCGGTCCTTGTCGAAGAAGATCACCGCGCCGCCGCGCTCGACCATGGCCTGTTCGAGCATCGCGAGGAGGAACATGAGCAGCGTGGTCTTGCCCGATCCGATCGGGCCGAAGATCGCCGTCATGCCGACATCATCGACGTGCGGCACGTAGTCGTAGGGCGTGCCGCCGTCTGTGCGGAACCGGGCCAGTGCCGGTCCCCAGTGACCGTGAGGCTGACCGGCCGGGAAGTTGTCCAGGCTGGAAAAGCCGGCGAAGTTGCGCGAGGTGATCGCACCCGGGCGGGTGCGCCACTCGATGTTTCCGGGGAGCTGCGACCAGAACGCTGCCTCCATTCCGATGCCCTCCTGCACCACGACAGCGCCGGCGTCCGTCAGCCGGGCACGGGCGCGCGCGCCGCGGTCGCCAAGCTGGTGGAGATCGTCGCCATAGACGGCCAGGCTCAGATGGTGCGAGCCCATGACGAATTCGTTGGACGCCAGCGCGTCTTCCGCCTCGGCGAGTCCCTCGATCTGGCTCAGCGCCTTGTCGCCGGCGCTTGCCATCTGGTCGGACTTCTTTGCCAGGCGGCCGTGTGCCTGCGCCCGGGTCAGGAAGCAGTAGGACTGGCTGAGCACGAACGGGAAGTCGGCGCTCAGCAGGGTGTTGAGCATCCCAGCCCGTGTCTTGGCCGGGTACTCGCGGAACGAGAAGATCGTTCCCACATCGCTTTCACCCGGCGCGCGGATCTCGAAGCCGCGCTTCCCGCAGATCACCCGGTCGGTGTAGATCGAGGCACCCAAGGACCCGCTCACAACCGGAACCGGCATCCAACGGCAGGAAATGATCAGCCGCAGCGCCTCGCCGATCTCGGTGAACAGCACATCGTTTTTCTCACGCAGGCCGAGGCGGCGGATGCCGTACGCCTCCAGGCCGTTCGCCAACACCTGCCACAAATCTTCCAGCGTCCGCAGGACATCCGCATTGACGTCTGCCGCCGGCCCCTTGCGGAACCGCGCGATCCGGCTGCCGGCCTTCCCGAGGACATTTCGCGGCGTGACCATCAAAGAAACGAAGTAGTCGTTGCGGAACAGCCGCCCGTCCAGCACCCGGTCCCGGTAGGTCTGGTCGAGGCCGGCCGCGAAGCCGGAGCGGAACGCGGCGTCCGGAAGCGCGGCCACATCGGAATGACGTATGAGGTGGGTGCAGATGTTGACGTTGTCGTCGGCGATGTTGCGGAACAGCGTGTTCAGATTGCGCAGCCGCGCATTGCGCATCTCCGGCGCCTCCAACTCGAAGGCGGTGCCGCTGGCATGACCCATCGCCATCACCGAGCCATCCCGCAACAGGACAGCCTGTTCGGCCACATGCCCGACATAGGGCAGATAGATCTCGCCGGACCGCTCACTATAGCCGCTGTCGCCGTGCATCAGATCATGCCCCGGCCGCGCGCCGGAACGCGGATGGGGTTGGGGCTGACGGAGGCCCCGCCCCATTGCGCGCCATCGACGCCGCGCGCCGCCGTCAGCAAGTAGAGGTAGACGACGTTGACGGCATTGTAGTCGCGCGAGACCACCACACGGGCGCCGAACCACAGCGGCAGCATGACCATCTCGTACAGCGGGTTCTGCAGGATGACGATGACGAACCCGGCCAGCATCAGGAAGGCGCCGGCGACCGGAAGCGGCACGCCGGCGAACAACGCGGGTCGCGTTGCCGCCAGATAGAGCGTGTCGTCTTCCAGCCGCTCGGCCATTAGCCTGCCGCCCCGCCGGTGAGGGTCGAGCCGAGGTAGGAGGCGCCGAACATGATGACGATGCCGCCGATCACGCCGGCGATCAGGCCAAGCGAGACGCGGCCGAACATCCAAGAGAGGCCGATCGCGATAATGCCGAGCACCGCGAGCGATTGGCCGAACGGGCCGAGGATGAAGGTGCAGATGTTGTTGATCATCGTCGCGGGCGACGCACCGCCCGTCACGGTCTGGGCATTCGCCAGCGCCGGAAAGGCGGCCACGGCGCAAAGCGCCAGGGCCGTTGCGATCTGCGCGGAGTTGTGCCGGTCAAGAACAGATTGTCCCCGCCCGTAGGCTTCGGTCATGAGACGCTCAGCAGCCACGGCGATGCGGTTTTTCATGGATTACCTTTCAACAGCAGGACCAGAGACAGTGACCGCTGCGGCCGGTCCGCTTCCCGCATCGGCCAGCACCGCGGACCCAGGTCCCGGACGGGCAGCCGCCGGAGCGGGGGTGTCCTGGGTGGCGGCGTAATCGAACGACGACCACACATCCCAGGATGGCGGGGCATTGGGGTCGACGGTCGCGGCCAGTACAGCCACCGGTCGCGGCTGGCTGTCGATCGCGGCTGGAGCTGCGCCGACGTCGAGCGCGGGAACGATGTGTTCCGCTGCGACCTCCACCTTGTGGACGTAGCCGTTGGCAAAGCCGCGCTCAGCGTCGCCGGTGTTGTACCGGGAAATGGCGACGCGAAGAGCTGACTGCTGACCCTCATGAGTATCGCCGCCCACGTAGCCGCCGGCCAGAACGGTAGCGCCAGCGGCCACCGACTTGCACGGATCGAATGCGGCTTCCAGCGTCAGCCCGAGGCGCTCGAAGTTTGCCGAGTTGATTTGCATGATGCCGACGTCGATGGAATCACCGGCCTCGAGAAGCTTCGATGCGATCTGGATCGCGATCTCACGGCTGGGCGGGACACCCCTTGTTCGGGTGGTGTTGTCGTTGATCGCCAGTGGCTCGAACGCGCTCTCGGTTCGCGCGATCGACGCCAGTGTGGACGGTGCCACGGAAGTCCCGCAACGCAGCGCAAGCTGACCGAAGTCGCTGAGGCTAAGCGGGTCAGCCCATGCCGGAGTTGCGATCGCGATCCCAGCCGCGAGCGCTGCCATGAGGATACCTTGCGTCGGGTCAGCCCGCCAAGCTCGGACCGTCCGCGAACGAGCGAACTGGCTGCCGGGGCTAGGCAGCCGCCGGGCATCAAGCGACAGACAGAGCTCGCCAACTTCAGCGCACAAGTTACGATTGTATGGGCGGTGTGTTGAGAAACAAACCACTAGGTGAGCATCACTTTGTATGTCCTTCCGAGCTACCATCAAGAGGCGCCGTCAACCTCACTTGGGAGGTTCGTGCAATTATTCAATCTTTATCTAGTATTATATACGTATGTTGCCCGCTATGTTTTATTTTTGATTATTTCGTGACAGAAAATACCATATTATGATGCGATCAATCGCTCGCGACGATCGGGCCAGTCCCGAGCCTGCGGTAGCCGTGTCCCGGACCTTGTGCCAAGGCGCCTAGACGAAAAGTCCGGGTAGCATGAACCCAGCCCGGCCCGTGCTTGCCATCTCCGGCCGCGTGGCGCCGGATGGGTGCTGCGACTGCACGAGAAGGGCGGCAAGCACCACGTCATGCCCTGCCACCACGCCGCGGCTGAGGCCCTGCAAGCCTATATCGCGGCGGCCGGGATCGCCGATGACAAGAAGGGCTGGCTGTTCCGCACCGCCAAGGGACACCGCGGAACCAGGCTCGCCGATAAGCCGATGGACCAAGCCGACGCCTGGTGCATGGTGCGCCGTCGTGCCCTCGCCGCCGGCATCATGGCGCCGATCGGCAACCACAGCTTCCGCGCGACAGGGATCACCGCCTACCTCGCTAACGGCGGAACGCTTGAACACGCGCAGGCGATGGCAGCGCACGAGAGCCCGCGCACCACGAAGCTGTATGACCTGAATAAGGAAAAGCTGACCCAGGATGAGGTCGAACGGATCAGGCTGTGACGCCCGATCTCTACTTAGACGGAATGGAGGGCCGTAGTTGTTTCGGCCCATGAGACCACGCTCAGCTGGCGAGGCAAAGCCAAAAGGGCATTTCCAGAGGCGTGAAATCCTGCAAGAAATGGGCCTTGGGATAAGGACGTTCACGGTGCATCGTCTCAACATCGCGATTTTGGCTGGCTTATTGAGTCTTGGCTTTATGGCCGATGAGGCCGTAGCGCAAAGCGTGTTCCAGAAGATCGGCGACGGCTGGAAGAACGGCAAATGGCTACCTGGTTTTCCGAACATTCGTCCCCAGACGTGGCAGGAGGTCCTTTTTCCGGTCTGCTGGGGATCGCCTCAGAAGTGCCGGGATGATGCTGCCGGCAAAGCCGGGGCCCGGCCCGCTCCATTATATTCGGTAAGCTTTACGGTTGATTGTCAGGATGTAAGCACAACACCGCCGACCCCGCGTGGGGACACTACCCTCACCTTTGTCTCCACCCGGTCAATTGACGATGCAGAGAGCAAGGCGATTGCGGCGTACCAGACTTCGGACCTCTGCCAGCAAGATCCAAATTACAAGGATCCCAGTCGAACGATGGTGCCAGGATCTGGTCATTTTGATGACGATCAGCAAACCGTTCTTCCGGCAACTGTATCTCTCAGCAACTGGTGCCATCAAGTTTCAGGCTTCGCAATTAAATTCAATCCGCGTTTCGATCAGTGTATGAAGTCTGTTCCAGTTACTCCTAAAGTGGCTACCCCGGCTCCACATCACGTCAATGAAATGGAAAAATCCCCGGAGCATCAGTGAAAACTTCCGGACGGGTGTAGGGAAACATAACGTCCTTTATGTATCATCAAACATCCGTGATGCGTCAGTTTCCAAAGTCGACTGCAGCGAATGTCAGAGTGGGCTGCAACGAGGTCACTGTGCGGTTCGTCTGGCTCACGCCAATTGCACGACTAGCAGCCATTGCCGTGCTCTAGTAGCTGCCACGTAACGTTCTAGGCGTCCGCGGTCGTCGGGTTGGCCATCGGCGACCATAGCCACGGCCTTGAATTCCAACCCCTTGATGCGCCGCATGGTGCCCAGGCGCACGCCAGGCTCGATCGGTCCTGGATCAGCTTTATTCACCTGAAGTTCCAGGCTGGAAATGCCCAACGCGGCCAGCGCCGATCGTACCTCGCCGAAGACCGGGGCAATACAGATCTCGTGCGTCCCGAGTTTGTGCCCCTCGCACAAATTCTTGACCCAGCTTGCGATTGCGGTGCCTGCCTCTTCCCGTGTGGCGACCTTAATGGCTTTTGGCTCCGGACCCTTGAAAATGGACCGATCGCCGGTCGTATCTGCGTCGCCGCCATCCAGGTCATCAATGTCCATCCCTCTAAGGAGCGAATGAGCCCACTGGCGGATCTGCTCACTCGTGCGGTAGTTAATCTTCAAGCGGCGCGAGCGCCCGACAACATTGATCCCCGCGCGTGACAGGGGGACTTTGCTGTGGCGGTTGATTCGCTGGTGACCATCACCGAATACGCACAGAGGATTGTCGGCATCCTCGTTGGTCCGGCTGAGCGCCGCGATTAGCCGTAGCCCTTCCAGTCCGAAGTCTTGAAGTTCGTCGACGAGCACGTGCCGATAGCGGGCGAATCCGCCCCTCTCGACAATAAGACGCGCCTGATGAACCGTTCCCTCGAACGTCGAAAGCCCGCGTTTCTGGAGCAGGCGGTTGAATGCCTGAAAGCACCCCCACAGCTTCCGGCGTTGCTGACGCGACAACCGCGAGCGGCCGGTGCGGACGGCCGTGAGATATTCCTCCTCGCTGTCGATACCCATGGCATCGACGACTTCGTCGTATTCCTGCCGGATAAAATCCGCATTGAACTCTGCATCGCCGACGACGACTAAGTCATGTTCGGAAAAGACTGCCGCCCAGAGGGAGTTCAGGTCCTGGTCATCGGCGATGCGGCCCTGCCACCCGGCGCGCAGGCAGATGGTGCGTGCCAATTGGTGAAGGTTCGTGACCTCGATACGCTTGGCCGCGGTCGGCGACAGCTTGCGGATCAAGTCCTCAATGGTAACAGAAAGATTGGCCGAGAACGTCGTGACCAACACCCTCTCCTTGTCGTCCGGCAACCGTGCCGCAAGGTAGGCCGCACGGTGCATCAGCACGACGGTTTTGCCCGTTCCGGCGGCCCCGCTGATCTTGATCGGCCCCCTGACATCCCACTCCTTCAGCTTGCGCTGGTAGGGGTGAAGAAAGACCCGCCAAGCCTCAATGTCCTCCGCGAGGATGCTGCGTAGGTGTTCCTCCCCTTCGACCAGCACCAAATCGGCACTGGCAACCTGACTAAGCTTGGAGAAATCGCCGGGTCCTTCCGGCTTGGCCTGGCCGGCATCCAATGCCCCGAGCGTCTCTTCGAGCGCCTTGTCTAGTGTTCGCCCGGCAACAACCCAGAACAGCACCTGCGCAGCTTCCGGCGGTAGGTACTCGACGACCTCTTCGAAGGCCGCATCATTGCGGATCGCACGAACCGCCGGAATTAGGGGACGTGGTACACCTGCGTGGAATAGATCGTCATCGGAGAGCGCATCCAGCGCATACGTTTGTACCTTATCGGGCGTGTTGCCCACTGAATGCCCCCGTTCCGCCGCTTCCTCGACCATCTCGATGTCGAAGACTTGCAGCACACCCAACGAGCCGTGCGCTTCAAAGCGCTTGTTGCGGCACCAGCGATAAGCCTCGTCGTGGTGGTCCACATGCATCAGAAGGAACGTGTCGCCCTGTTGCGGTGCGATGACGATGGCGCGCCAATCGTCTCCGACACGCGCACTGCGGACCTTGTCGTCGACAGTCTGCTCAAGCCTTTCAAGGTGTATACTGGCCTGCGTGCTGTCCTCCTGAAACTTGCGGATCAGCTCGGAAACCTTCTTTTGGACCTTCGCGGGAAGCCGTCCGAAATCCTTGAGGACATCGCGATGCAGCATCAACGTTGCCATCAGACAGTTTCCTTGCTGGCGACCATGAGCGATTTCACCCACTCGATTCCCTGGACTTGGATGTCCGCCGGTGTGACGACCATCCAACCGGCCTCCTCCCATGCGGTCCGGAAGCTCGACTGATCCGCGACCAGCAGGCACACCGGGGGCTGCGCGCTAGGCCAGGCCATTTCTGCGAAGCAGTCGTCTGGCGCGGAATCCAGGTAGACTTCGATTTCCGGCATGTCGATACCCGCTGCGGCCAAGCGCTCGGCCAATGGCCGCAACGATGGAAGAATGTCCTCTAGAACGGCGGACCAATCGACCGCGTCAGCCTCGACACCGCCGAGCTCCAGGTCGGGCGCCGTCCCCATTGCAACCTCTGACACGCAAAACCATTGGAATGCCGCGCAGAATTGGAACAGGTTGCCCAGGCCCAGCCAGCGACGCCATCGCTCCAGATAGGCGGTCCCGGCGCGCTCGTTTGGGCTGTCACCGAGCCGAAGGCGCACGACAACCCGATCGCGCGCGTTGCCGACGATGTCCTCCTGGCGCCCCATGATCAACAGATCACCACCCGGTGCCAGAACAGTGGCATGGAACCAGTGACCCGAACCGCCATCCAAAGTTGCATTTGCTACGATATCTCCCGTCCGCCATGCGTTGTGCAGGTCCAGGATCTCCGATGCTTGCGCGCCCGCAGTGTGTTTGTTGGCCAGGAGAGTGAGCGGTATTAGGGCCATCTGTCCGGCGAGATGCATCCAGCCGGCGGCCTCGGGCCGGGCGAGGAAAGCCAGAAGTTGGCTGAAGCCGTTGCCAAGCGCACCGGCCATCGGCGGGCACGTGATCTTATGGGCCTTCAGGATTGATATATGGTTGTGCAGCACATCCCGCACCTTGGGTGGTACCAGCGCCACCTCCGCCCCGGGATCATCGAGCAGGTCGTGCCAAGTGATGCTCCACACCCAGTATCTACCGCTGGCCAGGATAGATCGGCGCTTGGCCGCGTCGTCCGGCAGGCGGCTCAATGGTTTGTCAGGTTCGGCGTGGAACTCGAAACCATCGGTGAAAACGGCGATCGGCCGCACTGCCGTGTCATCGCAGAAGATCAGGAAGTCGGGCTGACAGGCAAGGCCCACTCCCTGCGCAGGGCCGAGCTTGGGCTGGAGTTGAACATCCCATACGCGATTGTCCGCGCCCATGCGGAAGCGGAAGCCCGACGTTCCCTTGACCAGGGCTTTCGCCCATGAACCGCCGCCGGAGATAACGCCGGCCTGGAGGCGATCGACGAATTTTTTTTCCAGCACGCTGCCGTACAGCGAGGAGACCGGGATATCGTCAAGCGCGCTGATCTCCACCCGGCGCTCGCCGACCTCGATCATCGTGCGCAGGAGAGCGATGCCCCGCTCGCGGCTGATCTCCTCGGCCTTGTACTGCAAGTGGTAGGCCCGGATGCAGCGATAGCAGCCGTCAGTGTCGTCATGGCCCTGCATCGGACCAAGCAGGCGGCAGTCGCACGATTCCAGAGCATTCAAGGCGAGGCGTAGCACTGTCATGATGCCTTCGCCTGATCGATCCCCCTCTTGCATTGGCACGAACAGGGACTTCAGGAATCCTGTGCCACCGGGCACGGCATCCATTAGCACCAAATACTGACGCCTTATGTCTTGCCGATGATCGGGCAGCACCTGCGATTCAATCAGGAGATGGCCTGGAGAGCCGCGGAAGTGCAGCCTCAGACCAAGGAACAGGCAGGCGCGCAGCGTCGATATTTCGGCCGCTTCTAGGTCCGGCGGCAGCAGGATGCGGATCGCCTCCGACTTCAGCTCGCGATAGAGGTAGACGCGCTGCCATTTGTAGCCGGAGACAGAGCGTCCTTCGCGCTGCGCCTTTTCGTTTCGTTTGCGCCCGGCGCAGCTCTTGCGATGGGACACGTCGGCAAGGCCGCCATCGCCGTAAGCCGTTACGCCGCAGTCCTGGCAAACCGGGAAGCCTAGTTCCGGCACTTTCTGGTCGGGGCCAAAATCGAAGCTGGCGAGCGCGTCGCCGGGGCCAGCATTCACCTGGCGCAGCACCATCGCGCTGCGGTACTCCAACCCAAATGGCTCTCCCTTGGTGCCGACCGCGCCGGGGGGACCGCCTACGGTCTGGTCGAAGCTGTAGACCAACCGATAGTACTTCTGATCGCGCTCCTCTGCGCAATCACCCGACAGGCTGTCGTAATACTCCATGTAGGAGATCGCGCCGGATTGGGCAAAGTTCAAAAACGGCTTCCATTGTGCTCGGTCCATCTGCGACTGCTGCTGTCGGTCATAGCCGCACTGTGGGCAAATCGGCTTTGCATCGGGCCGCTCAACCTCGTCCGATGGACGCATGTGGCCACATTTTCCGCACACCGCCCACGT
>JBEKLE010000067.1:0-34825 GCA_050010355.1 Rhodopila sp.
AACATCCGCAGCGAAGCGGTCAACCACTTGGCCGAAGCCCTCGCCACACGCACCGGCACCAGCAAGACCGAGGCCGTCGCCCGCGCCCTGCGCAATGAACTCCAGCGCCTCGACGACGCGACCCCGCTGCGCGAACGCCTTCGCCCGATCCAGGCCCGCGTCATGGCGCGCCCGTCCACCGGCCTGCAAGCCGACAAGGCGTTCTACGATGAACTCAGCGGCGATCTCTAAGTGTCCGTCCGAAAAGTCTCGCGGCGGAGGGCCGGCGAGGGATTTGCGCCGCTCGGAAGGAGGCGACGCAGTCACGACGCGCGGACATCTTGGCAAGCTGCCGACGCTCCCAGCGGCGCAAAGCACCGCCGGACCGACCCGCGAGCCTTTTCGGATGGACACTAAACGTGTTCGTTGACGCATCGGCCATCGTCGCCATCCTGACCGGCGAGCCGGAAGCCGAGGCGCTGATCGACCGACTGGAACGTGCCGTCCGCCCGATCACCTCCGCCATAGCCATCTTCGAGGCGGCGCTCGCCCTGTGCCGCAAGAACCACGCCAGCGTCGAAGAAGCCGAAACGGATGTCACCGAGTTCCTGACAAAGGCTCGGATCACCCTCATGCCTATCGGAGCCCATGAAGCGACCGCGGCCCTCCAGGCATTCTCCCGATACGGCAGGGGACGCGGCCATCCCGCCCAACTCAAACTGGGCGACTGTTTCGCCTACGCGGTGGCGAAGAACCACCGCACGTACATGCTCTACAAAGGCGACGACTTCAGCAAGACCGACATCGCGGCTGCCTAACCCCGGCCCCGACCAATTGCCCGCAAGTCATCCGTAATCCAGGCCAGCACCTCGGCCACATGAACGCGATACCCCTGTGGATGCAACCGTCCTGCCTGTTCCGCAGACGCTCCAGGTCCCTGACCAGAAGCGTCTCGGTCGCCACGATATCCAGATCGACCATGCAGGTCACGAACAGGTCCACCCCAGGCTTCGTCTCCGCCATCAAACAAGCCGTTCCGGACTTTATGGCCGACGTCGGTCACACCCTCTGGGGCGTGGCCAGCAGCGGGTCTCTGTCGATCTGGCGCAGCAGATTTACACTCCCGCCGGGACGGCATCAGCCGCTGCGTGCGACAACCAGCCGCCAGGTCGGGTCCTGCTGCGACAGATCGCGCTCGAATGTCCAGATATCGGTGATTTCCGTCACCGCATCGGTCCCGGTCAATGGCCGGCCATCACTGTCCTTGGTGTAGCTGATCTGGTCGGACACGATCCGCACCGTCACCGATCCGACCCGCCCCTTCAGCTCGGCCTGCTCGATACTCAGCCGATGCATCGACTTGATCTCGCTGATCTGCGTCTCGCCGGACTTCTCCCGAGCGCTGATCGCCTGCTCGAACGCCTGGTAGGCCTCGTCCGACAGCAGCGGTCGCAGCGCGGCCCGGTCGCCCGCCGCGAAAGCGGCAACGATCATCCGGAACGCCTGATCCGCACCCGCCAGGAACCGGGCCGGATCGAACCCGCGATCCAACGCGCGCATCTGGTCCAAAGCCCGTCCGCTCGCAGACGCCGGTTCGGGAACGCCCTGAGCCGCCGCCGGCTGCGGCGGTTCGGCCCGGACCTCGATGATTGGCCCCTGTGCGGGCCGGGCAGGCCCCGGCTGAACCGGTGGCGCCTGACGCTCAAGCCCAGTCCGCTTTCCCAGGATGCTGCGCAGACGCAAGACCAGAAAGGCCGCGATCATCCCAAAAAGGACCAGATCAATCGGAAATCCGCCGCTCGCACCCATACCAGTACCTCCTCAGCGAGTCAGAGATAGGCGCGACCTTGACCCATGACAAACGAAACCCGGACGAATTCGCCTCGAATCGGGCCGAACGTCGCACTTGCTTGCCGATCGCAGCCTCTGTTAGGCCCCGCGCATGATCCTGCTGCGCCATGGCCAGAGCGAGTTCAACCTGCTTTTCGGCACCACCCGCCGCGATCCCGGCATCATCGATCCGCGCCTGACCGAGCTTGGCCACACCCAGGCGCGCGAAGCCGCCCAAGCGCTCTTGGGGCAGGGCATCGAGCGCATCATCGTCTCGCCCTACACCCGCACCCTGCAAACCGCCCGCCCCATCGCCGTGACGCTCGGGGTGCCGGTCACCATCGACCCGATCGTGCGGGAGCGCTTCTTTTTCGCCTGCGATATCGGCTCACCCAGAGCCGACCTGGAACGCGACTGGCCAAATCACGATTTCTCCCGCGTCGAAGAAGTCTGGTGGCCCGGAGAGGAAGAACCCGAGGACTCCATCGTCGATCGCGCCGCCCGCTTCCGTACTGCTCTGGCGGGCCGCCAGGATTGGACCAACACGCTGGTCGTCAGCCACTGGGGGTTTATCCTCAGCCTGACCGGACAAAGCGTCGCGAATGGCCAATGGCTCCGCTGCGACGCAACCGAACCGGGTCCGGAACGTCTTGTCTGGCGCACATGACCCCCGGGAAATTTGTAATGCCGGTGGCAATCGCGGAACAACCATGCTACCCGGCGCGCCTTATCGAACGCCGAAGGCGGCGCGGCATCTGAAACGGAGCCTGAAATGTCCGAGACCACTCCCTCCCATCTGTCATTCGAAGTGCCGGGTGCGCCGCAGATTTTCAGCCAGCTCAAGGCACAACCGCAGGTCAGCATCAACCTCGATGTTCAGGCCCGCCGTGTGCAGGACGGCCAGAGCGTCTTCGAGGTCGCCATCATCATCCGCGCCGAGGCCCACGATAACGCCGCCCAGGCCAACGGCACGGCCGTCAATCCGGCGCCGACCGTCTTCGTCGCCGAACTGACCTATGCGGGGGTATTCACCCTGAACGGCTTGCCGGACAACGCGATCGAGCCGGTTCTGCTAGTGGAATGCCCGCGCATCCTGTTCCCGTTCGCACGCAACATCCTGTCCGACGTAACCCGCGACGGCGGCTTCCCGCCGGTGCTGCTGCAGCCGATCGATTTCGTGGCACTCTGGCAGTCGCGCCGCAACCAGGCCGGCGCCGCAAACACGGCCGTCGCCTGATCTTGTTCCGGGATATCCCTTCGGCCGGAATCGGCGCCATCGCCGTCACCGCTGCTCGAAAGCCTGATCCGAAATGTCCGTGGCCGCGGGGGTTCCGGCGGCGGGCTCCACCACCAGACGCGCATTACCCGGCGATTCGAGCGCCGTGTCTATCCGCCGCGCCCGCATCCCGACAGCGAATGCGTTGCAAGCCCGACTCCATAGCTCGCCAATCGCGAACTCCGGATGATAAGTTCCTTCCGGCAGACCATCGAATACACCGTGGCCGCCGGGTCCCAGGAACACCGACAGAGCGACCGTGCCCGCGGCATCCCGCAGCTTTACAACAACCGGTTGCGGCGCCCGGTTTTCCACCTCGATCGTCCCGCTGCCCGAACCACCGCGTTCCAGCAGTTCCCCATCGAACGGCGTCGGCCCTGCATTATAGCTGCAATAGGCCCGTCGGGCGACATCGGCGTTGCCCGGCGTCAGGCGGTCGGCGCTGATGTAGCCAGTGGCATGCTCGGTCACAAGTACCTCCAGCATGCCGTTCTGGCGGATCAGCCGAACCGCCTGTACAGCGCTGAAAGGCGGAAGCTGACCGAACGGAACCAGGGCGGTGCGTTCGGGGTTCAGACGCCACACCACGGCCGGAGTGGCGGCCGGCACCACGTAGAAGTTTGTCGTGCCCGGCAGCCGCACCGGGGTTGAGCCATACAGCACGGCGGCATGAGCATCGGGCGAAAGGGGTGCGACGGTTGCGGCATTTGGCCTGATGTCATCGCGAATCATCCGCGGCGGGGTCAGCAGATGCGTCACCGCCTGATAGACGCAGAGGCACAGGAACGCCGCCAGGCCAAACCAAAGGATCATTGGAACGCCGGCCAGCCGTGGCTGTCGCGGCGGGACGGCCGTGGGTGGCGAGGGATAGGCCGTCCTCCGCACGACGATCACCTCGGGTCGGATCGCATGCTGCAAAGCTTCCCGAGCCTTGCGGTCGTAGGCGGCGCGCTGCTCGCGGCTCGACAGCACATCGTAGGCCTGCTTCACGGCGACGAACGCGCTCGCGTTTCCGGTTTTCGGCACGTCCGGGTGCAAGATCCTGGCTTTGGCACGAAAGGCCGCGACGATATCGGCCCGGGTTGCCGCCGGCTCCAGTCCAAGACATGTGTAGTAGCCCTCGGGGTCCAGCATTGTTCGGGGTGGCGGCATGGGAATCAGATGCTAGGTCCGGCGAGGAACGGCAAGGCGTGCGAATCCGGGCAGGGACGCCGGGCACGGGGGACATCGGGGGTCCATAGCAGAACGGTCCGGCATTTGCCGATCAGTTTAGGGAGAATGCGTGACGACAGGACAAAAAGGCGCCCTACGATGGGTTGCGCTGGTGGTGCTGCTGGCAGGCGGTTTCATGCCGCCGCTGGACTTCTTCATTGTAAATGTTGCACTTTCTTCAATCCACGAGAGTCTGGGCGCGAGTCCGGCCGAACTGCAACTGGTGATCTCGGGTTACGCCTGCGGCTACGGTGTCTTCCTGATCACCGGCGGCCGCCTGGGCGACTTGTACGGGCGCAAGCGCTGCTTCCTGATCGGCATGGCGGGTTTTTCGCTGGCCAGCCTGGGGTGCGGCATCGCGACGTCGCCCACGCATCTGGTGGTCGCCCGGATCGTGCAGGGGTCGGCGGCGGCGGTTTTGCTGCCTCAGGTTCTGGGGTCGATCCGAGCGCTGTTCCCGAAAGAGCGTGAACTGGCGCGGGCCATGAGTGCCTATGGCATCATGATGGGAATGGCTGCCGCGATCGGCCAGTTCAGCGGTGGCGCACTGATCCAGTGGAACCCGGCCGATCTGGGTTGGCGGGCGATCTTCCTGCTGACATTGCCGGTCTGCGCGGTGACCCTGGTTCTGGGGTGGAAGGTGGTGCCGGAGACGGGCGGCGGCGGCAACGTCCGGCTGGACCTGGTCGGCGCGGCGCTGATCTCGCTGACGCTGGCCGCGATCGTCGTGCCATTGTCCGAGGGACGGGAGCAAGGCTGGCCGGCCTGGGTGTTCGCCGCACTGGCCTGCGCGCCGTTCCTGACCGCCGCGTTCTTCTGGTACGAGGCTCGGCTGAGCCGGATCGGCGGCATGCCGCTGGTGGAGTTGGCGCTGCTGCGCATCCGGAGCTTCCGGCGGGGTGTGCTGGTGGCCGCGCTGTTCTTCTTCACCACCAGCTTCTACCTGCTGTTCGGGCTTTACCAGCAGGAGGGGCGCGGGATGGCTCCGCTGGAGGTGGGTCTGGCCATTGTCCCATATGGCGTTGGGCTGTTCATCGGTCCGCTGATCAGCGCGCCACTGGTCAGATTGCGGCCGAGACTGCTGTCGATCGGCATGGGCATCGAGGTCACTTTCTATGCACTGGTAGGACTGCTGGTGGCGCTCGGGGTTGGTGGCACGGCACTGACGGCGGCGGTGTTCCTCGCCGGCCTCGGGCAGGGAATCGCCTTTCCGCGGCTGTTCGCGACAGTACTGGGCGACGTTCCCGCGGCGCAGGGTGGAGTCGCGGCCGGTATCACCAACTCGGCGATGCAGATCGGCGCGGCGGTCAGCGTCGCGGCTGTTGGAAGCCTGTTTTTCATGGTGCTCGGCGGCGGGACGGGGGAACGGGCCTACGCGCATGCCTTCTCGATCGCGCAGTGGACTGCGACAGCCGGCCTTTTTCTTGCTATGTTGATCGCACTGCCGCCGAGTCGGCGCTCATCCGCTGTTCCAAAATAAAGAATTTGCTGCATACTTGCGGCCAAAGCACGTGAATGAGTATGGAGCGTCCCATGCGAACCATTCCCTCCAGCCCACGCCTTTCGACTTCCCTCCTGCTCGGTGGCGCCGTGATCGTTTTGAGCGGCTGCAGCGGCGACAAGCTTGCACGCACATTCGGCCTGACCCGCGATGCGCCGGACGAATACACGGTGACCACGCGGGCGCCGCTGTCGATGCCGCCGGATTACAACCTCCGCCCGCCGCGGCCTGGTGCCGCGCGTCCGCAGGAACAGAGCGAGCGCCAGCAGGCCCAGGAAGCTCTGGTGCCGCAAACCGCGCTGGATGTACCCGCGGGTGGCGCCAGCGCCGGCCAGGCCGCGCTGATCCAGGAGGCGGGCCCGGCCGCACCCAGCGATATACGGCGCAAGATCGATCAGGACGCACGGTACGCCGACAACGACGAAAGCTTCATCGACAAAGTGCTTTACTGGCGCAAGCCGGACACTCAGCACGTGCAGATCGACGCCCAGAAGGAGTCACAGCGGCTGCGTCAGAACGCGGCGCTGGGCGAGGGTCCGGATGTCGGCCAAACGCCGATTATCCAGCAGAAGAAAACCGGCTGGTTCAGCAATCTGTTCTCCTGGCTGTAGGCGGCTGGTGCCGCTGCGGCGGTCATGTCGAGCCGGACATCGCGGCCATGCGGCGCTGCATTTCCTCGACTGATACATCCTCGATATGGGTGGAGACGTGCCAGGTGTGGCCGAACGGGTCGAGCATTGATCCGAGGCGGTCGCCGAAAAACTGGTCCTTCGGCTCGCTCTTGACGGTTGCGCCGGCTGCGATGGCTTTCGCCATCGTCGCATCGACGTCCGGCACGTAAAGGTGCAGGCTGACCGGTGAGCCCCCGAAGGCAGCGGGTGCCCTGAAACCCATTTGCGGACTTTCGTCGGCCAGCATGATCTTGCTGCCGCCGATCTCGACCTCGGCGTGGGCGATCTTCCCGTCGGGAGTGGGGAGGCGCATCACCTCGCGGGCGCCGAACGCTTCGGCGTACCAGGCGAGGGCGTTTGCGGCGCCATCGACGATGAGGTAGGGCGTGAGGCTGTTATAGCCTGGCGGGACGGGTGATACGGGCATCGAATGTCTCCTCCAGTTGATGTTGGCCACGGGCCATTATGCACAGGAGCGCGGCCGTGGCAAGAACATACTACGAACGCGGATGCGAACTTGCGTGCACGGGGCTTGCGCAACGACGGGGCGTGACATTGAGTGACTACCCTCATGTCCACGAGCTGGACGAGAGCGTGCTGGTCTGCCTGGGCTACAACGGGCGGAGCGGGGCGATGAGTTCCGCGATGGGGCCGGAACTGGCCCGCCGGGTGATGAGTAGGCCGTTCGACATGCCGGTGACGACGATCCGGGAGATGCCGTTCCACGAGCTTTGGCGGCCGGGCGTGGCGGCGCGGGTGGCGTATGCCGTATCCGGACATGCTTGGTCTGTAGTCATCGTGCCGGTTCCGTGCTGGCGGTCGGCGGTGGACTCCAACCGGCAATGAGGTTGACCCATAACCACGTCGTTACGGTCACACATACGCCACGCACAGTCGCGAAATGGTAGGGCAAAGGCGTGGATGCCGACCGTCGTCGGCATGACTGGGCGGCATGGCCGGAGAGTCGATTTCAACTTGAATTGGTGTCATCGGCTGGTTTACGGCAGATTCGCGGTTTGCTTGCGTAGTTCGGTAAACGGCGACGGAGGCGATTGATGTCCGCGAGCCCATTTCATCTCGCGTGGTTCCTGCAGGGCTCCAGCGTGCCGACCGCTTACCGTAACAACCTGACCGATATTCCGAACGGCTGCGCGACGTTCTGGATTGAGCGGCCTGCGTGACGAAGGCTCAGGTTTTCAGCGCCACACTGAAACCGGCCAGTTGGGCATAGCCCTTGACGATGCCGGCAAGTTCGTCCTCGGTGGCGACGTCCTGGATGTGGGAAAAACCGTCTGGCGCGCGGGCGGCGGCGAGATCCACGACCCTTTCGGGGCCGCCGCTGCGGTTTGAACGGACGACCGCCGCGGTTGCAGGCAGCCGTTCGGCTTCGTAGGCGGCGAGAGCTTTTGGTACTGGATGCTTCGCCAGCAGGTCGCACAGGCAGCGCGCGTCGAGGATCGCCTGGGAGGCGCCGTTCGATCCCACGGGATACATCGGGTGGGCCGCGTCACCCAGCAACGTCACTCGCCCCTGCGTCCACCACGGCAGCGGGTCACGGTCGCACATCGGATATTCGAAGATCTCCGCCGTCGTCTGGATCAACTGGTTGACGTCGATGAACGGCAAAAGCAGCCGTTCGGCCAGGTGGCGGAATGACTCGTAGCGGCCGAGGCGCGACCAGTTTTCTCGTTGCGGTGGCGGCTTGTTCGCGTCGGCGACCCGAGCGTAGATCACCCAGTTAGTCAGCCGGGTGCCTGACGTTTCGCCGGGACCGATCGGGTAGAGGACGAGCTTGGCGACGGCATCGCCGGCGACCACCATGCTGTCGCCCTGCTCGAACGCCGGCCAGTCGACTGCGCCACGCCACATCTGGATGCCGTTCCAGCGGATCCCCGGATCGTCCGGATGAAGGGTGGCGCGCAATGTTGAGTGGATGCCGTCGGCGCCGATCAGCGCGTCGCCGGTGGTTTCCTCCGGCGTGCCGTCGAGGTGTTGAAACCGGGCGACGACGTGGCTGGGGTGCTGTGTGAAGTCCAGCAAGCGGCGGCCGGCGTGGAGGGCCGCGGGTCCGAGACGCTCGGTTGCGGCCTGCCAGAGCAGGGCCTGCAGCCGGCCGCGATGGACCGAGAATTGCGGCACGTCATGGCCGGCGAACAGTCCGCGTGGTTCCGACCAGATCTGCTGTCCGAGGTGGTTGCTGTAGGTGAGTTGGCGGGTGCGGATGGCGATCTCGTCGAGGCGGGGCAGCAGGCCGAGGGCGACGAGTTCGCGGATCGAATGAGGCAGGGCGTTGATGCCGACGCCCAGCGGTTTCACATCGGCGGCGGCTTCGTAGACCTGGCAGTCGATGCCTTCCTGATGCAGCATCAAGGCCAGGGTGAGGCCGCCGATACCGGCGCCGGCGATGATGATCTTCATGTCCTGGTGCCTCCCGGCGGTCCCGTTGATTAGGCCGGTGGTGGGAGAAAATGGATGTTGTACTCGGCTGCGATGCGAACGACTTCGGCCGGGTCAGCGACTTTGTCGATCTGCACGAAGAGGTCGTAGAGCTTGCGGGAGGGGGCGACCCAGAACAGCGCTCTGGTGTTGGCGGCGCTGCGGTTAAAGATGCCGTGTTTGGATCCCATCGGCATGCGGATCAGGTCGCCGGCGGAGGCCTTCAGGTCCTCGCCTTCCAGCCACAGATCGAAGTCGCCTTCCAGCACGCGAATAAACTCGTCCTGGTCGGGGTGGAAATGCGGCGGCACGAAAGTGCCGGGTGGGAACAGGGTGTCGAAGGCGAACGATGCCTCGGACAACTGCACCGGCTTGTAGGTCTGGCCGAGAATATCCCAAACGGCATTATCGAGGCTCTCGTTGTATCGTGTAATGCCGAGTTCAACGGCCATGGGCGGTCTCCTTCAAGGATGCTTGTTGTCTGGCCGAGCGCTGCGGCGGGTGACGGCCAGCCTGTTTAGTACTACGGCGGCGAAGTGACGCACAGCCTTGTGGATCATCATGACACCGGGGGGTTGACCATTGGGGCTAGTGACGCCGCCGCTGCGGCAGTATACAAAGGAGTTTAAGCCGATCCTTACTTTCGCTGACGGGGCGGATCGGGATTTGTTGACCTTCGGGTGAACTTTGGCATTCCGGGACTCGCCAGGGCTATCGCCGGCTGACAGACTTCGTATTCTCACGACCCGTGACGCGGACCCATGAAGCAAGGAGCGCAATGATGCAGCTAGGAATGATCGGCCTGGGACGGATGGGCGGCAACATGGTGATCCGGCTGGCCAGGGCAGGCCATGACTGCCTGGTCTATGACAGCCACCATGAGGCCGTGGATGCGCTTGTCGCCAAAGGTGCCAAGGGCACGACCAGCCTGCCCGACTTCGTCAAGCAGCTCAGCAAGCCGCGGCTGGTCTGGCTCATGGTTCCGGCCGGCGTCGTCGATCCCGTGCTGGAAAGCCTTATCCCCCTGTTGGAGCCAGGCGATATCGTGGTGGACGGCGGCAACTCCTACTACCATGACGACATCCGCCGGGCCCGGGATCTGGGACAAAAGGGCCTGCATTATGTTGATGTCGGCGTCAGTGGCGGCGTGTGGGGACTGGAGCGCGGCTACTGCCACATGATCGGCGGTGAGCCTGAGGTAGTGAAGCGCCTCGACCCGATCTTCAAGTCGCTCGCACCGGGGTTTGACGCGGCGCCGCGCACGCCGGGGGCAGAAGGCGAACCCGGCACGGCGGAGCTTGGCTACCTGCACTGCGGCCCGAACGGCGCGGGGCATTTCGTCAAGATGGTGCATAATGGAATCGAATATGGCCTGATGGCGGCCTATGCCGAAGGGCTGAACATCATCAAGCACGCCAATGTTGGGCTGACCAGTCAGGTGCATGACGCCGAGACGACGCCGCTGCGGAATCCCGAGCATTATAAATATGACATCGACGTTGCGCAGGTCGCGGAAGTCTGGCGGCGTGGCAGTGTGGTTGCGTCGTGGCTGCTGGATCTTGCCGCGAGTGCGCTGCGCAAGAGCCCGCAACTCGACAATTTCGCTGGCCGGGTGTCGGATTCCGGCGAGGGGCGCTGGACGGTGATGGCGGCGATCGACGAGAGTGTGCCGGCACCGGTGATCTCGGCCTCGCTGTATGCCCGCTTCAGTTCGCGGGGCGAGGCGGACTACGGCGATCGTCTGCTGTCCGCGCTGCGGTTCGAATTCGGCGGGCATGTCGAGAAACCGAAGGAAGACCATTGATGCCGGCGCTGTCAGGCGCCATCGTCTTGTCTGGACACTAGGACGCGCAGGGATCTGCCGGAGCACGGTCCGGCAGCCCTGGGCCAGCAACAAAGGAACCGACCCATGGCTTCAGACGCACCCAAGGTATTGAACAAGCTTGGCCAGAGCCTGTGGCTCGACAACATTACCCGAGACCTGCTGGATAGCGGCACGCTCAAGCGGTATATTGACGGGTTGTCGGTGACGGGCCTGACGTCCAATCCGACGATCTTCGACAACGCCATTTCACGCAGTTCCTGGTATGATGCTGAAATCCGGCGGCAGCTTGATTCCGGGGCCTCCGGCGAAGGGCTGTTCTTCAACCTGGCGGTTCAGGATCTCAGCCGGGCGGCTGATCTTTTCCTGCCGATCCATCATCGTACCGGAACGGTGGACGGCTTCGTCTCGCTGGAAGTTTCGCCGCTGTTTGCTTACGACACGAAGGCGACGGTCGAGCAGGCCAAGAAGCTGCACGCTCAGGCGAACAAGCCGAACCTGTTCATCAAGATACCCGGTACGCCGGAAGGCTTGCCGGCGATCGAGGACGCGATCTTCGCCGGTGTGCCGATCAACGTCACCCTGCTGTTCTCCACTGATCACTACAAGGCGGCGGCCAACGCGTACCTGAGGGGCCTGGAGCGGCGGGTTGACGCCGGGTTGTCGCCGGATGTGCGGTCGGTGGCCTCGTTGTTCATCAGCCGCTGGGACGTTGCCGTGACCGACAAGGTGCCGGCGGAGATGCGCAACACGCTGGGCATCGCTGTCAGCAAGCAGGCCTACAGGGCGTATCGCGAGATCCTGGCGAGCGACCGGTTCCAGCGCTTGGTGAACCTCGGCGCGCGGGCGCAGCGTCTGCTGCTGGCCAGCACCGGAACGAAGGACAAGAACGCGTCGGACACGCTGTATATCGAGGCGCTCGCGGCACCGAACACGGTCAACACAATGCCGGAAGGCACGCTGCTGGCGTTCGCCGATCATGGGAAAACACCGACCGTGATGACATCCGATGGCGGCGACGCGGAAGCCGCGCTCGCCGCGCACACCAAGGCGGGTATCGACCTGACGGCGCTGTCGGCTCAGTTGCAGTCAGAGGGTGCCAAGGGCTTCGTCAAGTCGTGGCACGAACTGATGGGTGCGATCGACTCCAAGAGCAAAGTTCTGACCTAAACAGGGGGAACGCCGATGTCGGCTCTGACCGCGACGCCTGCATGGCAGGCGCTGAAGACCCACCATGCGCAGATCGAGGGCTTGCATTTGCGCAAGTTGTTCGCTGACGACCCTGGCCGGGCGGAGCGGTTTTCGGTCGAGGGTGGGGGGCTGTTCCTGGATTATTCCAAGAACCGCATCACCGCTGAGACTTTGCGGCTGCTGCTGCAACTGGCGGACGAGCGGGGCGTGGCGAAACGGCGTGACGCGATGTTCGCCGGGGAGAAAATCAACACGACGGAACGCCGCGCGGTGCTGCACATCGCGTTGCGCGCGCCGCGCGGGACAAGCATCGAGGTGGATGGCGCGGACGTGGTGCCCGACGTCCACAAGGTGCTGGACGCGATGGCGGACTTTTCCACGCGGCTGCGCAGCGGTGCGTTTACCGGGCACACCGGCAAGCGCATCCGCAATGTGGTGAACATCGGCATCGGCGGGTCGTACTTGGGGCCTGAGATGGCGTATCGCGCGCTGCGCCCGTATAGTGACCGTTCGATGACGTTTCGCTTCGTTGCCAATGTTGATGGTGCGGATTTTGATGAGGCCACGGTCGGGCTGGATGCCGAGGAGACGTTGTTCATTGTCTCCTCCAAGACCTTTACGACGCTGGAGACTATGACGAACGCGGCGACGGCGCGGACGTGGCTGGTGGGGAAGCTTGGTTCGGACGCAGCGGTGGCGAAACATTTTGCCGCGGTCTCGACCAACATTCCCGCGGTGACGAAATTCGGGATCGATCCGGCCAACACGTTCGGGTTCTGGGACTGGGTTGGCGGCCGGTATTCGATGGACAGCGCGATCGGGCTTTCCACCATGCTCGCGGTGGGTCCTGACAATTACCGCGCCATGCTGGCCGGCTTCCATGCGATGGACGAGCATTTCCGCACCGCGCCGGCGGCCAGCAATCTGCCGATGCTGCTGGGACTTCTCACTGTCTGGTACAACAACTTCTTCGGCGCCCAGAGCCTTGGGGTGATGCCCTATGCCGCGCATCTGGCGCGCTTTCCGGCGTACCTCCAGCAGTTGCAGATGGAGAGCAACGGCAAGCATGTCGATCTCGAAGGGCATGTCGTGGACTACCAGACCGGCCCGATCATCTGGGGCGAGCCGGGCACGGATGGGCAGCACTCGTTCTACCAACTGCTGCATCAGGGGACGAAACTTGTGCCGTGCGATTTCATCGGTTTCTGCAAGCCGCTCAGCCCGCTGACCGAGCAGCATGACCTGCTGATGGCCAATCTGTTCGCGCAGGCCGAGGCGCTGGGATTTGGTAAAACCGAGCAGGAACTGAGGGATGAAGGCTCGCCGGATTTCCAGAGGCCGTTCCGTGTGATGGAGGGCAACCGGCCGACGAACATGATCCTGGCCGACAAGCTCGATCCCGCGACGCTCGGCAGTCTGGTGGCGCTGTACGAGCACAGTGTGTTCGTCCAGGGTGCGATCTGGGCGATCGACAGCTACGATCAGTGGGGCGTTGAGCTTGGCAAGGTTCTGGCGAGCCGCATTATTCCGGAACTGGATCGTGGCGCGGAGCCGAAGCTTGCGCATGACGGGTCGACCAATGCGCTGATCAGCCGTTATCGCCGGCGACGGGGATGAGCGACGACGCGGCTCGGCTGAAGCAGCAGGCCGGCGAGGCGGCGGCGGCGTTGGTCGAGTCGGGGATGGTGGTCGGGCTTGGCACGGGCTCGACCGCGATCTTCGCGACGCGTCACATTGCCGAGCGGCTGCGGCTGGGCGAGTTGAAGGACATTGTTGCGATCGCAACGTCTCGCGCGACCGACGTGGCGGCGCGTGAACTTGGTATCCTGATGCTGAGCGATGACATGCCGCGTGCTGTTGACATCACGATCGATGGCGCCGATGAGGTGGACCCATCGCTGGATCTGATCAAAGGCGGCGGCGGCGCTTTGTTGCGTGAGAAGATCGTTGCGCAGGCCAGCCGGCGGCAGGTCATCGTGGTGGACGAGAGCAAGCTGTCGCCCAGGCTCGGGACGCACTGGGCGCTGCCGGTTGAAGTCATGGGATTCGGCTGGCGCTCGCAGATGCGGTTCCTTGAAAGTATCGGGGCGGTGGTCACGCCGCGTCAGAGCGACGGGGAACTGTTCCGCACCGATCAGGGGAACATGATCCTGGACAGCCGCTTCGGTCCGATCGCTGATTCTCGCATGCTTGCAGTCGTGCTGGGGGCGCGGGCGGGGATTGTCGAGCACGGGTTGTTTATCGGCATGACGCACGATCTGTTCGTGGCGGGTGCGTCCGGGGTGCGCCATGTTCGAAGCGACAGGCCGGACGATATCAAAGCCGTGTTCGCCTGAGGGACGTTGCCTCTACTCCGCCGTGAGAAGGGCGACCTTATCGTGGAGTTGGAACACGCGGGTGGTGCCGCTGGCGAATTCATAATCCTTGCCGGACACGGACAAAGAAATCGGCGCCACGCCGAGATCACGCCCGCGAAGCGTGAGAGTGTCACGCGTGAGCTGTAAATCGAGCGAATGGCCTCGATAGCGGATGCGCATGTCGAGGCACTCCATTTCCGGCGGTAATTCCGGGGCGAGCCGCAGAACATCCGCCTCGACCTCGATCCCGGTGGAGACGCGTAGCACCTGGTCGACGGTGCCCGCCATGGCGCCTAGGTGGACGCCTTCGGCCGAGGTTCCATGCTGAATGTCACTCACGTCGCTTTGCAACGCCTCGGCGAAAAACGCCATTGAACTTGGCCGGTCGGAACGCGCCAGGACCCAGGAATAGACGACGCGGCACAATGTGGAACCATGGGACGTGCGCGCGGCGTAGTAGGTGACGTTCTTCGGCATCGTATCGTAGCCGAACGGATAACCCAGACGGGTGAACAATTCCCCAAGTTCCTCCGACGAGAACAGGTAGAACAGCATGACGACGTCGGCCTGTTTCGACAGCTTGTACCGGTTGGGGCTGTCATTCTCCGCCTCTAGAATCAGGTCGAGGCGCTGAATATCGCCGTACCGGGTTCGGTAACCTTGCCAATCCAGCTCGCGCAGCGAATCGTAGCCTTCGAACTGGCTGATGATGCCGTCGCCGTGAAAGGGCACGTACATCCGCCGGCTGATGTCCTCCCAGCGTGCGATCTCCTGCAAAGAGATACCAAGCCGAGCCGTGAGCTCGGCGCGACGCATATCGGTCAGGAGGTCCAGTACTTCCATCGCCCGGCACAGCACCCACACGGCCATTACATTGGTGTAGGCATTATTGTTGAGGCCGCGCGCCGCTGCATCGGGATAGGCATCGTGGAACTCATCGGGGCCCATCACACCATGAATCTCGTAACGTCCACGTTCATCATTGAAGGTCACCATGCTGGACCAGAAGCGCGCGATGTCCAAAATCAACTCGGCACCATAGAATCGCAGAAACTCGATATCATGGGTGACCTGGAAGTACTGCCACACGTTGTATGCGATGGCACTTCCGACGTGACGCTGAAGATACGAATTATCCCGCACCCAGCGCTGCGAACGGGGGTTCAAATTGTGCGCATGCGTTTCCTCCTGTCCGTCGCTGCCGCTCTGCCAGGGAAACATCGCCCCCTTGTGTCCGGCGGTTCGGGCGGCGGCGCGCGCTTCAGCGAGGCGCCGGAACCGGTAGGTCAAAAGGGTCCGGGTAATCTCGGGTACGCGGTAGTTGAAGAACGGGAAGATGAACAGCTCATCCCAGAAAATATGGCCCTGATATCCCTCGCCGGTCCAACCGCGTGCGGGTATGCCGATATCGAGGCCAATGGAGTGGAGCGAAACGGTTTGCAGCAGGTGAAACATGTTCAGGCGAAGCAGCATCGAGAGGTTCAGTTTGTATCCGGGATCAGGAGGCTGGATGCGCACGTCGAAGCGGTTCCACAGATGGTCCCAGGCCCGCACATGATCCGCGGTCGCCGCGTCGAAGCGGGGGGCGCGGGCGATGGCCTTGCGCGCTGCCAGTCCAGACTCCGAGATTGCCTGATCGCGTGAGGTGTACAGGGAGGCCAGCTTTTCCAGTGCGAGCCTCTCATCTTGCCTGATTTCGACTGTTATTTCCTGGCCAATATAGCCCGGTTCCTCGATGACCTTGCGCTGCCCCTGGAGAAGCTTCCCGTCGAGGAAAATCTGGGTTCGCGCGACCTGTGCGACCTGGATATGCGACTGGGAGGTGCGCACCATGAGGTGGACGGCATCCTCGCCGACGATCCCGGCTTCCAGCGGCTCCAGGTGTTTGTTGTTGAATTTCTGATACAGCTTGGCGCCCGAGTTGACGACGCGCCCGTCGATCGCGGAACGGACCGTGACGGGTGCGGACCAGTTCTCCGCGGTCAGGACCAGTTCCAGGGCGCCTAGATGCATGTCGGACATCGAAACGATGCGTTGCTCCTGCAACAGGCTTCGCCGGCCTGTCTGGTCTTCGAAGCGTATCGTGCGCGACAGCAACCCACGCCGCAGATTGAGTTCCTGGCGATATGACAAGAGCGTAACGGTGGCTGTATCAAACCAGCCGTCATCACCGATGCGAAAGTGGAGGGTCAGCCAGTTGGGAAAATTGACGAGCGCTTCGTTCTGGACGACCCGGCCGGCGATATCGGTTCGCAGCCTGTTGTAGCCGCCGGCGAGGTATGTTCCCGGATAGTGCACGCCATCTGCGACCGCCCAGGTGGCGGCCGCGCGGGTTGCGAAATAACCATTTCCCAGGGTGCAGAGGGCTTCACGGATGCCTTCGTTGGCCGGGTCGAACTTGTCGAACACCAATGACCACGCCGAAGGGGGCTCTTCGGCTATCCCGATTTGCGTCAGGCCGGTTACCACGACGGCAGAGCCGGTTTTGCGGGGGGCCGGCGGTCCGAGTGAGTTGCGTTCATCATTGGTCCCCGGTTCGGATCGGGACTACGAGCGCTGTAACGGAGCGAAGCTGGTGTGGTTGACCGCCTACGGTCAGGGTCATCGTCTCGCCCGCCTCCAGCGTCGCTTCGACGACCTGCCTGCGCCGGTCGATGCTGATCATGAGGCTGCGCCGCCGCCATTGCACCCGGAACGCGAGGCTGTTCCAGACGGCGGGCAGGTGCGGGTCGATGGCGATGCCGTCGTCACGCAGCGACAACCCAGCGAAGCCGAACACCGTCAGCATCCAGATCCCGCCAAGAGCGGCTATGTGAACACCGCCGTCAACCGATGCCTGTGTATCAGCGAGATCGATCGCCGCGGTGCGGCGCAGGAAGCGCAGCGCCATTTCGGTATCGCCAAGGCGCGCGGCGACGAGGCCGTGCATGGCGGGGCTCAAAGAGCTGCCGTGGCTGCAGCGGGGTTCGTAGTAGCGGAAGTTTTCTGCTCCGGTCTCGCCAGGGAATTCTTCCGGCAGCAATGCGAGCAGCGCAACGACATCGGCCTGTTTGACCACCCGGGATTTCTGGATTCGCTCTCGCCCGAGCACCACATCCATTGGCACGGTCCGGCCTTCGTAGTTCTTCAGATCGATATCTTCGAGGGCGAAATAGCCTGAGAACTGCTCGAAGAGTCCGGTTTTGGGGTGGAGACCGGTCGCCAGTGTGTTCGCAACGTTCAGCCACTGCTTAAGTTCAGCGTCGTGCAGGCCAAGATGGCTGGAGAGGCTTACCCATCGTGCGGGCCATTGTTCGCGCAACCAGGCGGCTACATCGAGTGCGCGGCGGATGTTCCAGCGCGCCATGACGTTTGTATAAGCGTTGTCATCGATATGTTCGTGATATTCGTCGGGTCCGATGACGCCGCGGATGTGGCAGTGTCCGTCTGCCTCCGGTTGCGCGCGGCTGGCCCAGAAGCGGCCGGTTTCGAGCAGGATTTCGGCGCCCGCGTCGAGCAGGAAACCGTCATCCCTGGTGGCCTGCCAGTATTGCCAGACGGCGTAGGCGATATCCGCGCTGATGTGCTGCTCCTGCTTGCCGCACAGGACGGCGATGAGCTGACGATCCGGACCGACAACGTAGTCCGGCGTCATTTCCGCACCCGTGTCGGCTGATTCCCAGGCGTACATTGCGCCGCGCCAACCCATTGCCGCGGCTTTGGCCCGCGCGGCATCGAGCGTGTGAAAGCGATACATCAGCAACGATCGCGCTGCTTCCGGCCAGGTCAGGATGTAGAACGGCAGCAGAAAGATCTCGGTGTCCCAGAAGACGTGGCCGTGATAGTCGTCGCCGGTGAGAGCGCGGGCGCCGATCGAGACGCGCTCATCGGCCGGGTTGGCGGCGCTGTTCATGTGGTAGAGCGCGAACCGCACGGCTCGCTGTGCGTCCGTGTCGCCATCGATTTCTATATCGCTGAACTGCCACCGGCTTGTCCATGCCGCCTCGTGCGCTTCGACCACGGCGCGCCAGCCGATGTGTCGCGCGTGGTCGAGCTTGTTGCGGGCTTGGGTGGACGGATCCAGGTCAGGGCGGTCGCTGCGGACGATGGCAACGAAGCGCTGGAAAGTGACGGTCTGACCGGGTCGGGATTTCCAGCTCCAGGACTGTTTCAATTTGCCGAGCGCGGCGGGCGGACGATCCTGACCATCGATCTGCAGCGACGACGCGGTGGCGATTGCGAGTCGCTTCCCCGAATGCTCTGTGCGCCATAAGCCGAGGTCTTGATCGAGCCGTTCGATTGTAAGCCCGAGATCCACCGCCTCGAACGACGCTTCGAAAGTGACATCGACTATGCCGTCCTCAATCTGCAAGCTGATCAGTTGCAGCCCGATCGCACGGTCGCTGATTGATACGAGGCGCGAGGTGTGGACGCGAAGGCCCAGATCCGGTGCCTTGATGTAGCGCCCTTCGCTGAGCAGCGCGCCCCGCCGCACGTCGAGTATAAAGCGATGCGACGCAGCATCGCCGGGGTGACGCATTACGGGTCCGCCGGGCAGAAAGATGCGGGTCCTCAGCCAGTCGGCGGCCGGGACAAGCCCGACGGTTGTGTCCTCGGGTGCCGCCGTGTCGAACAGCCCAGCGACGTAGGTTCGGGCTGGAACGAACCAACGGGCGTCCCTTATCGTCGTTCGTGCGCCGCGTATGCCCAGGAAACCGTTGCTGATCGCGAAGCGTGATTCGACGCTGCGCTCCCGCAATGGATCGTAACCGTCCACGCTGAAGACCCAGGTGGAATCGGCGGTCGCCGCCGGCGCGTTTTGTTCCGTCATGTGTCCCGCCTGGACAGCCGGCCGTCGGCGAGTTCATCGACTGCGACATCATCAAGACTTGTCACCACGAGGTCTGCCCGCGCGGTTCGCAGCGAGGCTCCGTCGTTGTGGCGGGCGACGCCGAGCGCCGTCATGTTGCCGGCGCGGGCTGCCTCGATGCCGACGGGGGCATCTTCGGCGACGAAGCAGTGCGCGGGTTCGATGTGCAGTTCCGCTGCCGCCAGCAGGAAAATCGCCGGGTCAGGCTTGCCGCGCGGCAAGTCGCGCCCGCAGACGTTGGCCCTGAACACGTCGAGCAGGCTTTGCCCCGAGGCGAGGCGGATCGACCGCATCATTCCGTTAGCGTTCTTCGAGGATGACGCGACCGCCATGGGCAGACCCAGCGCGGCCAGCGCCTGAACCAAGCGAAGTGCGTCCGGGAAGGCCGCGACACTGCCCTCCTCGATAAGCTCCTCTAGGCGCTTCTGCTTGCGCTCGGCATAGGGAACGGCCTGCTGTCCAGCGTTTGGCACGCCGAGCGCTTCCAGCGCGGCGCGGGCGCCACTGAGGCGGGGCTTACCCGCGACATGGGCCTGGTACATGGCGGTGGTGAACCGATTGGGGTCAGCAAAGCCGCGGAGCGCTTCACGCCAGGCTTGTTCGTGCGGTGAAGCGAGCAGAACACCGTCAACGTCGAAGATGGCCGCTTTCAAAGGCCCGCGTTGAGCGGATCGCAATGGCGTGGGGTCGCGGACGGTCATGTGCGTTTGCCCTGTTGTGTTGCCGCAGAAGAAGCGTTTTGCGAGTGACACTCTCGTCGACGCTTCGACATTCTTTTTCGTCGCGCTGGTTCGACATTAGACAGCAGCTATCCGGCAAAGACAGATTCGGAATATACGCATCTCCATTCCTGTTGGCCACGCTGGCGGGCCACGCGCTGACCATAGGTATTTTCCGAACCTACCGCGGCAGCGGCAGCGACCGATATGACGCAGAACAAACTTCGATGATGCTGTTTGATCCGGACATTCCGGGGGCGAGTGTCGAAGATCAGACGGGGGTCATTCCGCATGCGTATCGCTCAGATCGCTCCTTTGTATGAAGCGGTTCCTCCTTGGCTCTATGGCGGTACTGAACGGGTTGTGTCGTTCCTGACCGAGGAACTTGTCGCGCTCGGTCACGATGTCACCCTGTTCGCGAGCGGCGATTCCATAACCGACGCCGAACTGGAGGCGGTGTGGCCGCGGGCGCTGCGGCTGGATGCATCGGTCCGTGACCAACACGCGCCTCACATGCTGCAGCTAGAAGCCGTTCGCAGGCGCGCGAGCGAGTTCGACGTGTTGCACTTCCACGTCGACTACTCGCCGTTCAGCCTGTTCAGCCGGCAGCCGACGCCCTTCGTGACGACGTTGCATGGCCGGCTCGATCTGCCTGAGCTGAAGCCAATCTTCCGAGCGTTCCCGAACGTGCCGGTCGTGAGCATCTCGGACAGTCAGCGCCGGCCGCTGCCAGGCGCGCGCTACGTCGGGACCGTCCATCATGGTTTGCCCGCGGGGCTGCTGATGCCGCAGGAGCGGGTGGCGCCAGGCTATCTTGCCTTCCTCGGTCGTATCGCGCCTGAGAAGGGGCCGGATCACGCGATCCGTATTGCACGGGCCTGTGGTATCCCGCTCAAGATCGCGGCGAAAGTCGACATGGCGGACCAGTGCTATTTCGAGGCCGTGATTCGTCCGATGCTGGCTGGCGGCGGTGTCGAGATGGTCGGCGAGATCTCTGACGCCCAGAAACCCGCATTCCTTTCTGGTGCCGCCGCTCTGCTCATGCCGATCACGTGGCCGGAACCGTTCGGCCTGGTGATCATCGAGGCCATGGCCTGCGGCACGCCGGTTATCGCGTTCAACCGCGGGTCGGTTCCCGAGATCATCGAAAACGGCGTTACGGGGTATATCGTTGACGACGATGCCGGGGCGATCAAGGCCGTTTCGAGTCTGGCTCATTTGTCGCGCAAGCGTGTGAGAGCAGAGTTTACGGCGCGCTTCGCCGCCCGGCGAATGGCCCAGGACTATCTCGCGATCTACCGTAAGCTCGGGCGGCAGCTTGGCGAGCCGCAGGCTTCGCTTTTGGAGGCGGCTGATTAGCGGCGGGCCGCACGACCAAGTGGTCTCGAGAGTGTCGCCGGTCGTTTACTTGTGCAACAGGTTGCTTTCGATCGCGTCGAGGGCTTTGCGAATCTCGACCAGGATCAGTTTATCGGCGGCGTACTGATCGATATCCGGCACATCCCAATCGAATATCGCACGGTACTTCTCGACCAATTTCCCCACGTCGGCGATGATCTGGCTGCGATGCGCCTCCAATTCCTTCTGTTCGATGTCTGCCACTTCAGTTTCTCCTTCAGGCACCGCACCGGCGCCGAGCCTATGCGAAAAGCTCGCTCTCACTCTCGATCTTCGCTGGATCCAGTTCCATACCCAATCCCGGCAGGCCGGGGGCGTGGATCAGCCCGTCCATCGGGGTGACCGGGTCGCGCAGGAAATGCTGGTGGATCGTGTTCCACTTTACCAGGTACTCCTGATAAGGCGTGTGAATCGGTGACTGGGTGACCGAGAAGTGGATCGTGGCGGGGGTGGAATGGCCGTGCGGGATCGTCACGAGATCATGAGCCGTCGCACAGGCGGCGATCTTCAGCGTCTCGGACAGGCCGCCGCACCAGTAGATATCCGGCTGCAGCACGTCGAGGGCCTCGGCGTCGATGAATCGCTTGAAACCCCAGCGGGTGTATTCGTGTTCGGCACCGGCGAGCGGGATGTTGATCTTTTCCTTGATGCGGCGATAGCTGTCGATGCGGTCCGGCATGACGCATTCCTCCAGCCAGCGCGGGCGGTATTCAGCGATGCGCTCCGCCAGTTCCACGACGTAGCTGACGTCCATCGACTGCCAGCAATCGAACATCAGGTCGTAGTCGTCCAGTTCGATGTTTTTCAGCAGCCCTGGCTTGCCGCTCATGGGGCCATGGCGGAAGAACCATTTCTGTGCCGTGTAGCCGAGCGATCGGTACTGCTGGGCCCGGTCGCGCACCCGGCCGGGATCCAGAACCGCGAATCCCAGCATGGAGGCGTAGGCCGGTATGGCGGTGCGGGTCGGACCTCCGAGCAGGCGATACACGGGCTGTGACAGCCACTTGCCGCGGAGATCCCATAATGCGCAATCGACGGCGCTGATTGCCAGCATGGCGTCGCCCTGGCGGCCATGAACCATGACACGGTGCATCTGGTCCCACAGCTTCTCACCGGCGACGTCCGGAGATGCCCTGGTCGGTTTCGATCTCGACAAAGACGGCGGATATGCGAAATCCTTCGGCGGTCTGCACGCCACCTTCGTAATCCGTGCGATGGCGATATTCGACATAGACGTCGATCGGGCGAACCAGCCGCTCCTCCCAGAAGTCGGCTCTTGTGGGCACGATCCCGGTCAGGCGGCGCAGGCGAACGGCGGTGATCAGCATCGGCGGGCTCCTCCCAGGGCCAAGAGGTGTCATAGTTAGCAGGAGTGCCGCGAACAGGCACGCTGACCCCCGCTTGCCCCACGTATCGCGGGAACGGCGTCCGTGTGTGCGACGCTGTGAATTTGACGTTTGGAAAAAGCTGGCATTAGTTGCCGCTACGGGCTGCAAATTGGAGTAGACGTCTGACCGCAATGCTCGGGGCTCGAAAATCAATCGAACTTGAAAAAGAACGCCCTCTGTTATCGTTGACGTTTTTTTCGCCGATTCCGGTGTGGGAGGGCATTCTTTTTCAAACTCTCAGGCCAGGCTGGCATCTCAGGGGCCAGACTGGAACGGTGCCCCGACAGGAGGAGGCAACCATGGCGTCGCCGCCGCTCTCAACAGCGATCCCATTGAGGCACGTGTTGCAACGTCGTTAAAACGGGTCATGCCATGAATGAGCCATCTTCCGGCGGCGAGGCATCGAGAGTCGCCTTGTCTGGAGTAAGCCAAAACGGCGTGCAAGGCCGGCCCGAACTCCCACTTCATGATGATGGCACGGGTCCGTTCGCGGCGGCGGTACGCGCAACGCGCATGGCCATGCTCATCACTGATGCCAGAGAAACCGACAACCCCATCGTTTTTGCCAACGACGCGTTCTGCCGCCTGACCGGCTACGTGCGTGACGAGATTGTCGGCCGCAACTGCCGTTTCCTGCAGGGGCCGGAAACCGACCCGGCGGCGGTCGCCCGCATTCACGCAGCCCTTGAAGCCGCCGAAGCGATTGAAATCGATATCCGCAATTATCGCAAGAATGGAGAGCAATTCTGGAATCGCCTGCTGATCGCGCCGATACGTGACGCCGCTGGCAACCTGACGCATTTCTTCGCCAATCAGGTCGACGTCACCGCCGAACGCGACCGGCTCGCAGATCTGGAAAGCCACAATGCGGCCCTGGAGGAGCTAGCGGAACGGCTATCCGATCATGCCCGTGACCTCGCGGAAATGAACAACAAGCTGCAGGTCGAAATCAAGGAACGCGAGCGGGTCGAGGCAGCGTTCCGGTTGGCGCTCGCGTCGGCGAACCAGGCCCAAATGGCACTGGCGGAGAGCGAGATGCATCTGCGGTCGGTTCTCGACACAGTGCCGGACGCGATGATCGTGATCGACAGCCAGGCCAGGATACTGTCGTTCAGTCCGACCGCGGAGCGTCTGTTCGGCTATCCGGCTGACGAAGTGATTGGGCGGAATGTGAGCATGCTGATGCCGTCGCCCCACCGGGAGCAGCATGACGTCTACCTGCAACGCTATTTCGCAACCGGCGAGCCGCGGGTCATCGGGCGTGGCCGTGCGGTGATCGGGCTGCGCAAGGATGGCTCGACCTTTCCGATGGAACTGGCGGTTGGCGCGATGGTTTCGCGCGGTCAGCACTGGTTCACTGGCTTCGCGCGTGACCTGACTGAGCGGGAGGAGACCCGGCAGCGCATGCAGAGCATGCAGGCGGAGCTGATCCACATGTCACGGTACACCGCTATGGGGGAGATGGCTTCGACCCTTGCGCATGAGCTGAACCAGCCGCTGACCGCGGTCGTCAGCTACCTCAACGGCTCCCGCCGGCTGCTGACGGGAACGGAGAACCTGCAAACACTGATGATCCGTGATGCGATAGAACGGGCGGCCGAGCAGGCTTTGCGGGCGGGGCAGATCATTCGCCGGCTGCGCCAGTTCGTGGCACGCGGGGAGACCGAACGCCGTGCGGAAAGCCTGGCGAAACTGATCGACGATGCCAGTGCGCTCGCCCTGGTCGGCGTCAACGAGACGGGCGTGAAGGTAGCGTTCACGCTGGATCCGGGTCCGACGTTCGTTCTGGTGGACAAGGTGCAGATCCACCAGGTCATTCTGAACCTGATGCGTAACGCGATCGAGGCAATGCAGGAAACGGTGCGGCGGGAGCTGACGATTTCCACCGTGCGACGAGACGATGACATGATTGAGATCAGTGTGACCGACACGGGGCCAGGAATAGCCGCGGAAATTGCATCGCAGCTGTTTCAGCCGTTCGTTACGACGAAGCCGCGGGGCATGGGGGTAGGCCTGTCGATCTCACGCACCATCGTCGAAGCGCATGGCGGGCATCTCCGGGCCGAGCGTAATCCGGAGGGCGGGACGATCTTCGTGTTTACGCTCAAGATCATGAGCGCGGAGGAACTCAGCTACGACGTGTGACGCCGAAGTGTGCCTTCATCGCCGGAGGCTGATGATGTATGAGGCGAGATCGTCGGTTTCCTCGCGAGTCAGATGCAGGTCGGGCATCCGGTGATGCGGTGTCTGCAGGAACGCGTGCAGGCCCGGGTCGGTCGTCGTCTTCATACCGGCGATCGCGGAAAACGTCGGCGCGCCCGTGCTGGTGCCGCGATGCTGTTCAGGGCCCACGATGTGGCAGTTGCTGCACCATGTTTCCGCGATCTGGTGGCCGGTCTGGATGTCGCCAGCCTCCTGCGCGGCGGCCGCATGCGAGGTGGCGGCCAGGATGATCGCGGCGAACAGCGGAATGGTAATGCGGTTTATGCCGTTACGGACAGATCTGATCCGGGTCATGGGCTTTTCCCATAGCTGCTGTGACATCGGAGAAAGCTCTGTTAAGATCCGGATAGCATTGATGCCGATCAAGCGGAGCCTGGTTGAACCGTGACAATCCCGCGGGGTCTTCCGGGATCCGCCGGTTGATCGGGATCAATGCGCGCCAGTGCGCAACGTCACAGTCGCCGGTACGCTGGTGTCGTCGGCAGAAAGGTTCGGCAATGAACGACAGCTCGGACAAGACCGTCGCGGCCGCCAAAAAGGTCGCCGACAAGCTGGACCAGCGTGGGCACAAGCGTCATGCGGGTGCGTTGCGCGCGGTGCTGGCCGAAATCCATCCCCGGTCCATGTTCCTCAGGGCGCTGCGCGAGACCTGCCAGACCGTGTTGACCGCGATCGAGGCGGTCGATCCGGTCTGCGCAACCCTCGTGGAGGAGCTTCGCCTGGAGGTGGACAAGCGGGTGCGGGAGGAACACAGTTCCTGATAACTGCTGTAAGGGAATAAGGCGGATGCTGATTGCCGGGGATATTGGTGGCACGAAAACGTTGCTGGCGCTTTATGACCCGGGAGCCGGCGCCCGCGCGCCGATTGCGGAGGCTGAGTTCCACAGTGCGAACTACGCCAGCCTCGACGACATTGTCCGGGAATTTATCGGCCAAACAACGCATCCTGTCGAAGCGGCCTGTTTCGACGTGGCCGGGCCGGTCATCGGCGGCGGAGCGCGTCTTACGAATCTGCCCTGGGTGCTCGACGAAGGCATGATGCAGCAGGCGCTTGGCCTGAAGCGCGTGATTCTGCTGAATGACCTGACGGCGGTGGCCTACGCCGTGCCGCATCTGCTGCCGGAAGATGTGCACACGATCAATGAAGGGACCGCGGACCCGCATGGCGCGATGGCCGTAATCGCGCCTGGAACCGGATTGGGGGAGGCTTTTCTGGTCTGGGACGGCGGCAAATATATCGCCTGTGCCTCGGAAGGCGGTCATGCCGATTTCGCGCCTGCCGACGAGACCCAGCAGGCGTTGCTGCGCTATTTGTTCGGGCGCTACGGCCATGTCGCGTATGAGCGGGTGTGTTCCGGGAGCGGTCTGCCGAACATATACGATTTCCTGCGCGACAGCGGACACGCGCCGGAGCCGGCGGCATTTGCGGCGATGCTGGCGGAAGCGCCGGACCGCACGCCGATTATTGTCAATACGGCGTTGCAGGACCCGAGCAACGCGCTGTGCGCGGCCACGCTGGATCTGTTCGTTTCGATCCTCGGGGCGGCGGCTGGCAACCTGGCGCTGAAAGTCCTTGCCACAGGCGGTGTTTATCTGGGGGGCGGCATGCCGCCGCGGATGCTGTCGCACCTCGATGATGGCCGGTTGATGCACGCTTTCGTCAGCAAGGGCCGGTTCGCCGACATGCTGAAGAAAGTTCCTGTGAAGGTCATCACGACGCAGGCCGCCCTTCTCGGGGCCGCGCTCTATGGGCTGGACCATATCGGCACGACTGGCTGAACAAGCGTGTCGCGCAAGCTGGCGGCGGAGCGTCCCTGATCTAGATCAATGCGAGAGGCGCCCACAGGTGCGATTGCCACCTGATAGCTGGATTACCAGTCAGCGTAAGCGCCGAGCGGTATCAGCCGGGCACTGCCGGGGCTGCGACTGAAACGGGAGGGGATGTATGGTGCGCAAGCCGAACGATTTGACCTCGCTGGCGGACCTGACCCACGAGAAGGGCACCGGCCCGGTTCGTGCGCGGCGGCCGCTGTATGTCGATATGATGCCGCCGTGCAACCACGCCTGCCCGGCGGGCGAGAACATCCAGGCATGGCTCGACTTGGCGCAGGCGGGCAAGTTCCGGCAGGCCTGGGACACCATCATGCGTGACAACCCGCTGCCGGCGGTGCACGGGCGGGTCTGTTACCACCCGTGCGAGACCAGTTGCAACCGCAACGACCTTGATGCGGCGGTCAGCATCCACGCTGTCGAACGGTTCCTGGGCGACATGGCAACGGCCGAGGGCTGGGTGCCGGCGATCGAGGCGCCCCCGAGCGGCAAGCGCGTGCTGGTGGTAGGCGCGGGACCGAGCGGGCTTTCGGCTGCGTATCACCTGACGCGGCTTGGCCATGCGGTGGAGATTCATGAGGCCGGACCTGTTGCCGGCGGCATGTTGCATTTCGGCATTCCGACCTACCGGCTGCCGCGCGCCGATCTGATGCGGGAAATCGCCCGTATCGAGGCGATGGGCGTTCGCATCGTGCTGAACTGCCAGGTTAAAGACCTGGCGGCGGAGCAGCTTGCGGGCAACTTCGACGCCGCTTTCGTTGCGGTCGGCGCGCATGTGTCCCGCCACATCGAGATCCCTGCCCGCGATGCGGCGCGCGTGCTCGACGCGGTCGCCCTGTTGCGCGACGTCGGCGGCGGCGCCAAGCCACTGCTCGGCCGCCGCGTGGTGATCTACGGCGGCGGCAACACCGCGATGGATGCGGCCCGCACCGTGCGGCGCCTGGGCGCGGAGGAAACGCTGATCGTCTATCGGCGCGACCGCGCGCACATGCCGGCGCACGGATTCGAGGCCGATGAGGCGATCTCGGAGGGTGTCAAGATCAAGTGGCTGACCACGATCAAGGATATTTCGGAATCATCGCTGACGGTGGAGATGATGGAACTCGGCCCGGACGGCTTCCCGCGACCGACCGGTCAGTTCGAAACCCTGCAAGCTGACGCGGTGGTCCTGGCACTCGGCCAGGACACCGAGAGCGGGTTCCTGCATCAGATGCCCGGCATCGAATTCAAGCGCGACGGCACGGTGAACGTCGGGCCGGAAATGATGACGGGTGCGCCCGGTGTGTTTGCCGGTGGCGACATGGTACCGAGCGAACGGACCGTTACGGTGGCGGTGGGGCATGGCAAACTGGCGGCGCGGAACATCGACGCCTGGCTGCGTGGGTCGGAGTACCGCCATCCACCGGTTCCGCCGGTGGTGGACTACGGCATGCTCCAACTGCCGATGTTCAGTGATGCCGATCCGACAGCGCAACGCGAACTGCCGCTGGCCGGCCGCACCGAAGGTTTCGCCGAAGTGCTGTCCGGACTCACCGAACGAGAGGCAAGACGCGAGGCGCAACGCTGCCTGAGCTGCGGAAATTGTTTCGAATGCGACAATTGCTTCGCGGCCTGCCCGGAGGAGGCGATCATCAAGCTGGGGCCAGGCAACCGCTATCAATACGACTACGCGAAATGCACCGGATGCGCGGTCTGTTTCGAACAGTGCCCGTGCCACGCCATTGAGATGATACCGGAACCTGCGACGGTTTAAGGGGGGGAACGACCATGGACCAGCAGACCGCTACCGCGGGCCAGCACACTTCGCCGGTCGGCCAGCAAACAGCAGTCATGGACGGCAATACCGCGGCTGCCCACGTCGCCTACCGGGTGAACGAGGTGATGGCGATCTTTCCGATCACGCCGTCGTCCACGATGGCCGAACTGGCGGATGAATGGGCGTCGGCGGGTGTGCCCAACATCTGGGGTAACGTGCCGGTGGTTCAGGAGATGCAGAGCGAGGCCGGTGCCGCCGGCACGGTGCATGGCGCGCTGCAATCCGGCGCGATGACGACGACGTTCACGGCATCGCAGGGCCTCATGCTGATGGTGCCCAACATGTTCAAGATCGCCGGTGAACTCACCTCGACTGTGTTTCACGTTGCCGCCCGTGCGCTGGCGACGCAGGCGCTGTCGATCTTCGGCGACCATTCCGATGTCATGACGGTGCGACCGACGGGGTTCGCGCTGCTGTCGTCCGCTTCGGTGCAGGAGGCGCACGACATGGCGCTGGTGGCGCAGGCGGCGACGCTGGAATCGCGTGTTCCGTTCGTGCATTTCTTCGACGGGTTCCGCACCTCGCATGAGGTGAACACGATCTCCCTGCTCAGTGACGCGCAGATCCGAGCGATGATCGATGATGATCTGGTGCGGGCGCATCGCGGACGGGCGTTGGATCCGGCGCATCCGGTCGTTCGCGGCACGGCGCATAACCCGGACACGTTCTTTCAGGCGCGCGAGACGGTGAACCCCTTCTATGCGCGCACACCCGGCATCGTGCAGGCGGCGATGGACCGCTTCGCCGGGCTGACGGGACGGCAATATCATCTGTTCGACTATGACGGGCCGGCGGATGCGGAGCGGGTCATCGTGCTGATGGGTTCCGGGGCCGAGACGGTTCGCGACACGGTCGGGGTTTTGCGGGCGCGGGGCGAGAAGGTTGGGGTGTTGCAGGTGCGGCTGTACCGGCCGTTTGCGGGCGAGGCTTTCCTCGATGCGCTGCCGCGGACCGTTCGCAGCATCGCGGTGCTGGAGCAGACGAAGGAGCCCGGTTCGGCTGGCGAGCCGCTGTATCTCGATGTGGTAACGACCCTGGCAGCAGCCGTTTCGCGCGGCAAACGGGCCTCGTTGCCACTGGTGATCGGGGGGCGGTATGGTTTGTCGTCGAAGGACTTCAGTCCGTCGCTGGCAAAGGTGGTGTTCGACGAACTGAAGAAGGCGGAGCCGAAGAACAGCTTTACCGTTGGCATCGACGACGATGTCAGCCACAGCAGCCTGCCGGACGATTCGTCCTTCAACATCGATCCGCCGGATCTGGTGCAGGCGGTGTTCTATGGGCTGGGTGCTGACGGCACGGTGGGTGCTAACAAGAACAGCGTGAAGATCATTGCCGAGGATGCCGGGCTGCACGCGCAGGGTTATTTCGTTTATGATTCACACAAATCGGGGGCGCAGACCGTTTCCCATCTGCGCTTCGGGCCGCAACCGATCCATGCGCCTTACCTGGTGCAGCGGGCCAGCTTCGTTGCGTGTCACCAACCGAATTTCATCGAAAAGATCGACGTGCTGCGCTTGGCCGCACCGGGTGCCACGTTTCTGCTGAACACCCCGTACGGCCCGGACACGGTATGGGACCATCTGCCTCGTGCGATGCAGCTTCGCATGATGGAACTGAAGCTGCGCTTCTTCGTCATCGACGCCTCGAAGGTCGCTTTGGATGTCGGGTTGAAGGGGCGAGCAAATACCGTGTTGCAGACATGCTTTTTCGCGATCTCCGGGGTTCTGCCGCAAGAGGAGGCGATCCGCCACATCAAGGCGTCGATCAAAAAGACCTATGGCCGCCGCGGCGAGGACGTCGTGCGGCGAAACTTCCAGGCGGTGGACGACACGCTGGCTCGGCTGTCGGAGGTTCGCCTGCCGTCGGAAGCCACCAGTCATTTCGAACGGTCACCGGTTGTGCCGGCGAGTGCGCCTGACTTCGTGCGGCGTGTCACCGCGCGCATGATGGAGGGGCGGGGCGACGAGATCCCGGTCAGCGCCATGCCGATCGACGGCACGTTCCCGTCCGGCACCGCGGCGTGGGAGCGGCGCAACATTGCGGAGCAGGTTCCGGTGTGGGAGCCTGATCTTTGCGTGCAATGCGGGCAGTGCAGCTTTGTTTGCCCGCATTCGGTGATCCGCGCAAAATACTATGACGCCGACAAGCTGGTGGGCGCGCCGGAGGGGTTCAAGTCGGCGCCGATCAACGTGCGCGGATTCCCGGATGTGCGGTTCACGTTGCAATTCTGGGTCGAGGATTGCACAGGTTGCGCGTTGTGCACCGAGGCGTGCCCGGCGCTCAGCCCGGTGATCCCCGACACCAAGGCGATCAACCTGCGCGACAAGGCGCCCTTGCTGGAAACGGAACGGCTCAATATCGAATTCTTCCAGTCGCTGCCGATCAACGACCGTGCCCGGGTCGACTTCGCCAATGTCCGCGGCGTGCAGTATCTGGAACCACTGTTCGAGTTCTCCGGCGCCTGCGCGGGGTGTGGCGAAACCCCTTATGTGAAGCTGCTGTCACAGTTGTTCGGCGACCGTATGATGGTGGCGAACGCGACGGGCTGTTCGTCGATCTATGGCGGCAACCTGCCGGTCACGCCGTGGACGAAGAACCAGGAGGGGCGTGGGCCGGCGTGGTCGAACTCGCTGTTCGAGGACAATGCGGAGTTTGGCCTGGGGTTCCGGCTGGCCGCGGACAAGCACCTGGCGCTGGCGACGGAGCTGGCGGGTGCCCTGGCGCCCAAGGTCGGGGCGGAGCTGGTTCAGGCGATCGTGACGGCGCCGCAACTGAAGGAGTCCGAGATCCGAGCGCAGCATGCCCGGGTGGCGACGCTGATCGAACGGCTGCGGGCGCTAGGCGACGACCCGATGGCGAAGGATCTGCTGTCGGTGGCGGACCAACTGATCCGCCGCAGCATCTGGATCGTCGGCGGTGACGGCTGGGCGTATGACATCGGTTATGGCGGGCTGGACCACGTGCTGGCGACGTCGCGCGATGTCAACGTGCTGGTGCTGGACACCGAGGTTTATTCTAACACCGGGGGCCAGGCCTCCAAGGCGACGCCGCTTGGGGCGGTGGCAAAATTCGCTACGGCCGGCAAGCGGGTCGCTCGGAAGGATCTGGCGCTGCAGGCGATCGCGTATGGCAACGTTTACGTGGCGCAGGTCGCGATGGGGGCCAATCCGCAGCAGACGCTGGTGGCGTTCCGCGAGGCCGAGGCGTATCCGGGACCGTCGCTGATCCTGGCCTACAGCCACTGCATCGCGCACGGGATCGACATGCAGTTCGGCATGCGTCAGCAGGATCTGGCGGTGGCGACAGGGTATTGGCCGCTGTTCCGCTATGATCCGGCGATGCGCGCGGTGGGGGAGAATCCGTTCCGGCTGGACAGTCCGCGGCCGACGCTGAAGTTCCGCGACTTTGCCTATAACGAAATCCGCTACCGCTCGCTGGCACAGACGCGGCCGGCGGAGGCCGAACAGCTTCTGGCGACGGCTCAGTCGGATATTGTGGAAAAATACAGGCTGTATGAGGATATGGCGGCCTGGGATCCGGCGCGGTTCCGGTCGCCTGAACCGGTGCAGCCGGGGGAATGACGATGGATCTCGCAACAAATTATCTGGGGCTGCGGCTGAAGCACCCGCTGATCGCGTCTTCGTCGCCTTTGACGGGGGAACTCGACAACCTGCGCCGGCTGGAGGACGCCGGTGCGGCGGCGGTCGTGCTGCCGTCGATTTTCGAGGAACAGGTCGAGCATGAAGGGGCCGAATATGAGCGGTGGACCGGGGTGGGAACGGAAAGTTCGCCGGAGACGACTTCGTATTTCCCGCCTGCTGACAATGTCGCGGCCGGGCCGCACCGCTATCTGGAGCTGATCCGGCGTGCGCGGGAACGGTTGGATATTCCGGTCATTGCCAGCCTGAACGGCGTCACCGAGCACGGGTGGACGGAGTATGCCAGACTGATCGAGCAGGCCGGTGCGAGCGCGCTGGAGCTGAATACGTTCTTCGTGCCGGTGGACGCGGCGCTGGACGGTCCGACTGTCGAGCAGCGTCATGTCAGTGTGTTGCGCTGTGTCAAGGATGTTGTGGCGCTGCCGATCACGATCAAACTGAGTCCTTATTTCAGCGCGGTTGGCGACATGGTGCGTCAACTCGACCGAGCGGGCGCGAGCGGGTTCTCGTTGTTCAACCGGTTTTATCAGCCGGACATCGATCTGGCTGCGATGCGGATGCGGCGCGACCTCGATCTAAGCACGCCGGCGGAGATTCGCTTGCCGCTGCTGTGGATTGGTGTGCTTGCCGGACAGGTCCACGGTTCGATCGCGGCGACGACGGGCGTGGAGAGCGCGGCGCAGGTGGTCAAGTATCTGCTGGCGGGGGCGGATGTCGTGATGACCGCATCGGGGTTGCTGCGCCATGGAGCCGGGCACATGCGGACGCTGGTGAATGACCTGACCGCCTGGCTGGAGGCGCGCGACGTGGCTGCGATTGGTGACATTCGGGGCAGGATGAGTCGGCACCGGCTGGGTGATCCGGTCGCGTTCGAGCGCGGCAACTACATCAGCATTTTGGAGGGCTGGCCGACAGCGCGAGGACGGCCGTGATTTGGCTTTGAGTATCGGCCGGCCATCACCCGACGGCTCCGCTTTGGGGAGCGCAGGTCTTTCATTCGGTGTTCAGTTCCCTGGACCGCACCCTGCCGGTCAGCCAGTTCACTGTGACGCCGATCCGCCTTTGCCCGGCGGTGAGCAGGATTGTCGAGCCGGTTGATCCTCCGTCCGGTGTGAAGATTACCAGCGATGGGCTCAGTGTCTCTCCCGACGGCACTATCTGGACCGCGCCACCGTCGACGGAAAATCCGTTCGCCGCGGTGACGACGGTGACGGTCCGGTCCTGGGCGATGGCGCGCGAGCGGGCAAGCTTCAGCGCATTGGTCAGTGCCGCGACTGTGGCATCGGTGGTCCAGCCGATGCTGTGCCAAGGCTGCCTGACAAGAACCAGTCCGGCGACCGCGGCCATGATGACGATCACCACGACCATCTCGATCAAGGTGAAGCCCGCGGAATGGGACCTGGCCCGCACCTTACCGCAGGTCGCGCACGACGAATCCTCTTGGAAGCATGCGCACCTCGAAGTTGTCGGCCACACATTGCTCGATCGGATGATCGTCCAGGCGGGTGGTGTCGTATGGTGCTGACAGGACACAAACCTGGCAGCGAACGATCTGTGGATCAGCGGTCGGTTGCTCGGTGACGAGCCTGGGGTCGACCCTGTCGTAGTAGTTCCGCGCTTTCACCTGGCGGGTGATTTCGTCAACGACGGACGGTTCCCGGCAGGCGGGGCCGCGTTCGCCGGCGAATGCCGGTGCGGCGGCACAGAGCGAAAGCAGCAGTAATACCAACCGACAAAGCGTTTGGCCCGTAAGTATCAGTCTTGGAACATCGTTAGGCGCAAAGGTTCGCCGCGCAGAGCCGCGGCAAGGAAAGGTTAAGGCGTGGATGCCGACCTTCGTCGGCATGACGGGGGGGGCAGCGCCCGCGTGATGACGTCGCCGGCGGGCGTGGATGCCGACCTTCGTCGGCATGACGGGGGGGAATGGCATCAGGGCCTCCCTAGGCATGGAGCCATGCGAGCCAGAAGGCCAGGGCGATGCAGGGACCGAAGGGGATCTGGGTCCTCGATGTCATGGGCCGGCCGGCAAGCGCCAGTCCCAAGGCTGCGAGCAGACCCAGCAGTGCGCTGGCCAGCACCACGAACGGCAGTGCGGCGAGTCCGCACCAGGCACCCGTGGCGGCGATCAGTTTGGCGTCTCCGCCACCCAGGCCGTCCCGGCCGCGAAGCCGGCGATAGGCGAAGGCGATGCCCTGGAATGAAAGATAGCCCAGCGCGGCGGCGACACAGTGATCTGTCAGTGCCTCCGGCTGTTGCGCGAGCGTCAGCACCAAGCCAGCCAACAGGAGCGGCAAGGTCAGGACATCGGGCAGCAGCAGGTCCGTCCAGTCGATCCAGGACAGGGTCAGCAGCGTCCATCCCAGGGCACAATCGGTCCAGACCCGTCCGGGATCCGGATCGGCCAGGGTGGCCCAGAGGGCGACCGCGATTGCGGCCAGCTCCACGACTGGATGAAACAGCCCGATCGGCTTGTGGCAATGACGGCAGCGGCCGCGTAGAAAGAGGAAGCTGGCGAGCGGCACGAGGTCGATTGCGCTCAGGCGGGTGCGGCAGTGGGGACAGGCGGAGCGGGCGAGAGCGATGGGCGTTTGCGCGGGCAGACGGGTGATGAGGACGCCCAGGAAGCTGCCGACGAACGGCGCTGTCACGAGCGGCCATAGCCACGCCA
>JBEKLE010000068.1:0-22830 GCA_050010355.1 Rhodopila sp.
AGCCCGCGGGAATTGATGACCGGCCAAGCCCATCCGCATTGGCTGACGCTGCTGGGCCTCGGGCCACTTCAGCCGCGCCAGGCTTGAGCCGGGGAGGTTGGCCGCCTCCCTACAGAACCGCCATCGAAGCAAAATCCAGCCATTACGGGCCGGCGATTTTCGCGCGGCATCTGTAACCCAAAAACGGCCGATTCTGAACCACGCCCTACATCAGGACAGATGTCACGATCCTGTCGCCGCAGCCGCTCGCCTACGCCGCCGGCGAGGACGCCTCGATCTATCAAATCCCACAAGCCGCTGTCGTCCTCATCTCAGATAACGGCCGGACCAGCTCGCTCGAGCTCAACGGAGGGAACTAGTCATGGTATCTCTCACATCCCTCGCAGCACAGATCGGTCTTGGCTCGGGGCCACCGGCAACGCGTCGAATAGGGATTATCGCCGGTGTCGCCGGCGCCGTGCTCGCCACGTTCATCGGTGTGGCACTCTATCGCGCGCATTCCGTGGCTCCAACATCGACAACACTCGAGACTGTTCCACAAACCCAGACCGGAACGGGCTTTTCAGGATCAAATCAAGAGCGCCGGTCGATGCTGCAGGAACAGGAGGCCGCGGCGGCGGACCAGGCCCACCTGACCGGCCAGAGCCAGATGATGTCGCCGGAAATGTCGCACCCGACGGCGCGCGAGGTGCGTCATTCCGCCGCCATTCGAACCGGCCCCTACGTCCCGCAATCACCCAGTGTCGTTCCCAACGACGACATGACACGCGGCTATCTCATCGCGCTCAACGAGGCCATGGCAGCGATGGGTCCGGGGTTCGAGATGAACGAAAACCTCGATGAACGAGCCATGGAAAAAGAACGCGCCGCAGAACGGGCTGCCAGTCAGAAGGCCGCCGTCCCCACCGACAAGGCTGACGACAGCGGCAAGGCCGGCAAGCGCGGCATTCCCCAAGGCCTGGCGGGGCGGCTGGTCGCCGCGAGAACCGTGCTCGCCGATAAAATGGAAGCCGACACCGGTGTGCCGCCGGCAGTGGTCGAGATGGTGACCGGCCCCCTCGCCGGATACCGCTTGCAAGGGAACATCCAGAAACACGACAGCAGCCTGACCGTCATGATGGATACGTTATTTTACAATGGCCAACAGATCCCGGTGAAAGCTCTGCTTATTTCACCCGAGACACAAGAGGCAACGGTCGCCAGCTCGGTTGACCATCAGTACCTGGCACGTATCGGCATACCCGCACTGGTCGGCGGCGCGCAGGGCCTCGGTCAGGCTGCCCAGCAGTCCGGATCAAGCTTCGCCGCGGGACCCTACGGCGGCGCTGCGTCCTATAGCCAGTTCAGCCCCTGGCAGATCGCCGCGACGATGGCTGGGGGCGCCGCCCAGGGTGTCGCGTCAACCCTGCATTCGGTACTCCCGCAAGGATCGATCGTCACACTCAAGGCCGACGAGATGGTCAACGTATACTTCCAGGACGAGGTTTACCTGCCGCCACAGTAAGTGCTTGCGCCCGGGGCCGCCATCATCGTCCGGCAGATCGCAAAGGGTCAGTCCCGTGGGCAACACAACCAATGCAACCGATCACCCGGAGCCTGTGGCAAGAGTCCGCCGGCCACCGCGCATCACACTCAACGAAATAGCTGACACCCATTCGCCGGCGGCTGCGGCGGACGCGCCGGGCGAAACACCGGCCGAACCGGTTGCCGCCGATCCCGCCGAAGCGGTTGCCGCCGCGCCGGCGGTGAAGCGCATCAAACGAAGCAATACCATAATGCTTGTTGGCCTCGGCGGTCTGGCGAGCGTAGCCCTCGCCATCGGCGGTACGGTATGGTCCGCCCGGCATGGCCCCGCTCGGGTCTCGGCGCTGACCCCACCGCAGATGCCCATCCCGTCGCAATCGCCACACCTCAACCGGGAAAACACGCCGCACCCAGCCCCGGATCTGGCGATGCAGACTCAGCCGTCGCCACCCGCCCCCCTGGTGCCCCCGGCCGCCTCGGCCACACCGCCGTTCCAGCGCTCGCCAGCGCCGGCGCTACCCACCCCTCGCCCGGTCGCAATCGCGCCAGGCCCCGCGCCGGCCTCAACGGCGCCAGATCCGGCGGCAATGTCCCAGTCCCCGCCGGCGGCTCCCGCACCCGCCACCGCCGCGACAGCGGCACCCGCCGCCCTGGAGATCATGCGACAGGAACACAGAATCGTCGCCGCGCCGATGACGCCGGACGACCAGCACCGCGTGCTCGATCTGATTACCGCCACGAACATGATCTCGATGCAGGCGGACCGGAAGGTGCAAGACGCGCTCAGGCAGATCGACGAACTCAGGAGCACGCTCGAAGACCTGAAGAGCCGGCAAAGCCTGAATGAAGCCACGGCGTCCGTCCTGGCCGCCAGTCACCCGGCGCCTGCCGCGCAGGCCACACCCCAACCAGTCAACGCCGTCTCCGCCCCGGTGCAACCGAAAACAAACTGCACTGGCCGCCCGCAATACGTGATCGCCAGCGTGTCGCCGCGCTATGTGACCCTGCGCAGCGGCCGCGAGCCGGCACTGATCGACCAGACCGTCGGCAGCGTCGTCCCATGCTACGGCACGATCCGCGAAATCAAACAGGACGGGGCACGCTGGCTGGTCAAAACCGACCATGACGTGATCGGAGGCGGGTAACCAATGTGGTTCGATGACTTATACATCGGCGACACGGTCAGCCCCTGGATACGGCTCCTCTGCCACCTTGGCGCAGCCTTCTTCCTGGTCGTTTATATCACGTATCTCTCTCGCCGCGGCAACCCGGGAAGGGCCGCCCGAGGCAATGTCGCCATCGCATGGCTGGCGCTCTTCGTGCCGATCTGCCTCGCGAACGTCCCCGATTTCATCAACGACTCGAACGCGATCGACGAACTCAAGCAGGTAACCAATGTGGTTCGTTAACATATTCAACGACGTCGCCAATATCATCAACGCCTGGATACCGCTCCTCTGCTACCTCGGCGCAGCCTTCCTGCTTATCGTTGCCATCGTATACTTCTCTCACCTTGGCAACCCGGGAAAGGCCGCCCGAGGCGATGTCACCATCGCCTTGCTGGCGCTCTTCGTGGCCTCCTGCCTCGCGTCCTTCCCCGCTTACGTCAACGCCTGGAACGTCACCGCCGGCATGCCGTCCAGAGTCGCAGCCGGCGGCGAGCTGTTCACCTATCTGACGACGATCCCCGGCATCGAGGCCGCAACCCCACAGCAGGAAGCGACCGCCATGATCCTGATCTTCATGCCGTTCTTCCGCAGCTGGGGTGCGGCCAGCGTACTGCGCGCCTTGTTCCTGCTCAGAGATGGCTGGCGGTCGGGTGTCAGCGTTACCTGGCCGTTTCTCGCCTACACGATAGCCGGGGTCATTCTGGCGAACCTCGACACCCTCATTCCCCTGGTATGGCCGGCAGCGGCGGCCTGAACGTCAAAGAAACCGCTTGCGCCCGCATGAGCGAACCTCGCTGCGCGGCAATCCAGCCGCATGGAGACATCGGAAAATGGGCACGCGTGTTTTGGTCTCAGCGCGGCGGCATATCAGGCTGACGACAGCCTTGGCCGCCGCGGTCTTCGGCATCGGCAGAATCCCGGCGGCCTTCGCACAGGCTGGCATCGGACGGCAGCTGGGCGTCGGAGCAACGGCGGATCTGTTCAACTGGGGCGCGATTGCAAGCCTCGGCCTCTACCTGATCGCGGCTGGTGCCATGGTGATGTTTGTCAGCATGTTGCTGACGAAGCACCGGCAAAATCACCAGGTCTCCTGGGGACATGTGCTGGTCCCGCTCGCCGTCGCGGCATTCGCCGCTTCCGGCGGAACGGTGATCACGCTCAGCGCGGAAACGATCAGTGGCCAGGCCGCCTCGATCACGCCGGCGACGGCGGTGCAACCCCTGGCCTGGCAGTAATTCCATGGCTCGTTCCCTGCTGCCGCTCAGCCTGGCAACGCAACGTCACCATCGGGCCGGGTCGCTCCCGGCTCATTCTTCCGAACCCTGCCGGTTCTGCGGCATCGGGCCCAGCGAATTCCAGATTGTGTGCGCCACCTTCCCCGGCGACGCTGCTCCTGTCACCGCCTGCCCGCTGTGCAGCGCCTGCCAGACGCTGAACCGCCCGCGCATCGAAGACGAGTTCCTGCCGCTCTGGCTGCCGGAGGTTTCCCAGGCGGCGCTGATCCACCTCGCCAGATCCTGCCATCTGGTGTTCCACGCACACGGCGAGCCGCCGCATATGATGCGCCGGCCCCGCTCAGACACACCGGCGCTGCGCGCCGCCTACCGAACCTTTCACGCGCTCCTCGGCCTCAAGCCGGAAAGCCTGGCCCGTATCGGCACGACATCGCCTCGGGAACTCGACGGGGCGATCGCCGGCCTGTCCGCCGAACACCGTTCCCTGGCCAGCCGGCAACTCAGGTCCATCCGGCTCCTGCCGCTTGGCCGCCTCTATCAGGCCGGCAGAGACATCTACCCCGACATCCTCGACGCCTGGGCCGCGCCAGCCACCCGTGCCGCGGCCTCACCCGCCAACCCACACGAGTCCCGCTCATGATCGCCAACCTGATCGCCGACTGGCTGGAAGAGGCCACTCTCCAGGCATACCAGTGGCTCCGGCACCCGCTGGCATCCATGCTGGAAATTGAAACCGACAGCGATGACGGGAACAATCTCGTCTCGGTCCGCGGCGATCTCGCAACCCTCATCCGCCTCGACGGGCTGCGTTATCTCCCAACCGAGGCCGACATAAAATCCACGGCCGACGGGATCAATATCGAACTGAAGTCCCTGCTGGGGAGCCCGGGACGATCGATCCAGTTCCTGTTCCTCGCCGAACCCGCCCGCACCCCGCTCTTCATGGCCAATCATATCGCATCCGTTCGCCACTTCGCCGAAGCCGAGAACCTCAATATAGAACCGTTGTTGCAGGAGCGGCAGAAACTGTGGTCCACGCGCATGTGCGTGGAAGAGACCTATGCCGCCCTGTGGACCCGGCGGGCGGTTTTGAACCGCGGCGAGAGATCGTCCGAGGCGGCCAAAGCGGCAAAACTGCGGGCGGCATTGCCGCACGCCATGAAGACGCAAAAGTTGTGGCTCAGCAGTTCGTTGCTGTCGGCCAAACATGAGGCATTCATCCGGTCATTTCGCCATGCCTTGCGTCACTACGGCGTCGGCACCACCCGGCTCAACCCCCACGACGCGCTCAAGGCCATGCGCGAGGTCTTCGATCCCGGCACCTACGGATCGAAATGGCGCGCGCGCCTGCAAGCCGATCTGCCGTCGGTGCGGCAGCCTGACGCAGATCCGAAAGGCGACGTCTCGCACTTTCTCAATCCCCCGCTCGCTGACCAGATGTTTCGCACCGAAGCCCATCACAAAGGGCTCTCTCAGGTCGATATGGGGCCTAATCGATTCAGCCCGATCGACATGACACTGGCCCCCCAGCTGATCCTGTCGTTTGCCAGTCTTTATGACGGTCTGCGCCGCCCGGCGATCCCGTGCCGCATCAGCTTTTTGCTCGACAGCGGCGGCGGCCGCTGGACCACCGCGCGCCTGCAAATTGCCTCGATCCTGGCGGTGTTTTCCCCGATCAACAAACAGGTTGCAGCAGCACTCGAATTGCTCAAACACCGGCGCGAGGCAGGCGACAGCATCGTCCGCTTCCGCTGCTCCGCCGCAACCTGGGGGCCATCCAGCAATCCCGATCTGGTCCACCAGCGGGCCGCAAAGCTTGAATCAGCAATCGAAGGCTGGGGCGCCTGCCAAACCAGCTCGGTCGCCGGGGATCCGGTGCAGGGCATGATGAGCAGCGCGCTCGGCCTGCACGCCAACTCAACCGCGCCAGCCGCGGATGCGCCATTGACCGACGTTCTGCGGATGATGCCGTGGACCCGGCAGGGATCGCCCTGGGAGAGCGGCTCGTTACTCTACATGACACCCGAAGGCAGGCCGTATCCGTACGATCCGACCGGCTCAAAGCGCACATCGGTCGTCAAGCTCTTCGTCGGCGGACCCGGCACCGGCAAGTCGATGCTGCTGAATACCATGAATCTCGGCCTGATCCTGAGCGCCGCCGCGGTCACCGGCGATCAGCCAAATCTGCCGTTCATCCGCATCGCCGATATCGGCTATGGCGGCAAGGGCACGATCGATCTGCTCCACGAGGCCCTGCCGCCGGATTCGGCGCATTTCGCACTCTACGTCCGATTCCAGAACGCGCCAAAGTTCGCCTACAATATTTTCGGCACGCAACCCGGCTGCCGGTATCCCCTGCCACACGAGCGGGAATCCATCATCAACATCATTGCAACCAAAATGACGCCGGAAGGCGGCAGGCCCTATCAGTCGATGAGCGGTCTGATCGCCGCCGCCGTCGATGAGGTCTACAGGTTCCGCTCCGACGATCACGGCAACGGCGAGCCTCGGATGTATCAGCGATTTGTCGAACCCGAGGTGGACGAAGCTCTGACGATGCACCAGATCAAGTTCGCCGCCGAGCGGCCGACCTGGTGGGACGTGACCGACGCACTGCACGCCGCCGGCGAGACCCGCCTGATGACCATCGCACAGAACCACGCCATGCCGTTGCTCGACGACCTCGTGACCGCGGCACACGTTGCCAATGTGTCCGATCTCTATCAGCAGCCAAGAGCCCCGGAAACCACCGAGACGATGGTGCAGCTGTTCATCCGGCTGGTCATGGAAATGATCAAGGACCTGCCGTTTCTGTCGCAGCCGACACGCTTCGATCTCGGCGAGGCGCGCGTCGTCGTGCTGGACATGGAGGAGATGTGCCGTATGGGAGGCGCGCGAACCACAGCGCAGACACAGATCATGTATCTGGTGGCAACACACATTCTCGGCCGCGACTTCTTCCTGAACGAACAACACCTGCAACACATTCCGGAGAATTACCGGGCCTATAACCTGCCTCGCATCCAGCAGTTCAGCACGACGGTCAAGATGCTCGGCTTCGACGAAATGCACTTTACCCGCGGCTGCCCGCAGGTCCTCGACCAGATCGAACTGTATGAGCGAACCGGCCGCAAAAAGGCCTTCCACATGGCCCTGGCAAGCCAGAACCTCGACGACTACCCCCCGCAGATCGCCGACCTCGCAAGCGAGATCTACATCACCGGGCTGAACAGCAAGGGGGATACAGTCGAAAAAGCAGTGGCGAAGTTCGGTCTCACCGCGGCATCCGGCGAAATCATCCGCACCCGCCTGTCCGGGCCGCACCAGCTTGACGAAGGGGACAATATCTATGGAGCCCCCTTCCTGGCCATCTGGCGGCTGGATGACGACGGACGCCAGGTCGAGCAGATGCTCTACAATCTCATCGGACCGATCGAAACCTGGGCGCTTAGCACCCGGCCGGATGACGTTCATCTGCGAGATCGCCTCTACCGGGCGCTAGGGCACCGTGAGACCTGGCGCCGGCTGTCAAAAGTGTTCCCGGCCGGCACCGCACGCGACGAAATCGACAACCGTGCCAAAGTGCTGGCGGAAAAGGGCCGCAACAAGTTCGATGCGAAGGAGGCGGTGATCGGCAGCCTCGTAGCGGAGATCGTCGACGGGATGGGGGTCGCCATCGACCTTCGCCCCGCTGGCGACATGACACCAGGCGCCGAGCTGGAGCGGCGTCACCGCGGAAAAATCCTGAGCTGGCTCGACCAACTCTAACGGCACTTGCGCCCGCCGCGGGTTTCATACCCGCAAGCAGTTGGGAGTGTGACTATGCGACGGTTATTCCTGTTGCTCCTGCCGGGTCTCGTCATGTCCGGGTGCACGATCAAAACCGACCAGACACCGCCGGCGGTGGCCGTGGCGGGAACCGCTGACGCCAACCGGGCCTTGAGTGAGGCCGTCGCCAGCGTTGACCGGGCGATGACGCAGATGCAAGGCGAGTTCAACGCCCCGGCCACCCCAGGCACGCTCAATCCCGCCACCCCGGGCGCGCTCAACACCCCTCCCGCCACGACACAAAGCTACGTCCCGGTCGAGCTGCAACGGCCGTTCGATGTCAATCTGCCGCGGATCGATCTGGACCAGGCCGCGCATATCCTCTCCGGCTACGCCGGCTATCAGCTGCAAATCGTCAACCCGGACAGACGGCCGCCGGTCACTGTCAGCCTGACCGGCAACCGCGTGCCACTGCTCGACCTGTTCCAGAGCCTCGGCGCCCAAGCCGGCTCGAAGGTCGATGTGCTCGTCAATGCCAACACGAGGACGGTCCAGCTAACCTATCGCGCGGATGCTCCCAATGCGTAAATTGCTGCTCACGGCAACGATCCTTGTCGCAACAGGCCCGCTCGCCTGCGCGCAGATCACGCCGTCGTCCGTCCCGCCGTCAGGCTATACGCCGGACGCAGCACACGACCGGTTCCGTTTCGCCAATCCGGAAAATAGCCCGATCACCGGGGCCAGCATTCGCGACGTGCCCTACGGCGCCGGCGCCCCGCCGTCGCTGGAGCTGCTGATGTCGCTGCGCCCGGGCATTGACCCGAAATCCAAGCTGGCGCCGGCGCGCGCCGAAGAACTGCGCGAGGCAGCTTTGTCCTACGGCGCAGCCGGCGGACTGAGCGCGTTCGCATTTGCCAACAACGAAAACCTGCGCCGGCGGGAAGCCGAACTCGATCGCACCTTCGACAGCCGCTTCCGCGAGCTGATCCTGCCGGTCGCCGGCGAGCAGACATTGATCGTGCCCCCCGCCATCAGCGAGGAGCAGATGGCCTTCGCGCGCGGCGACAGCGGCCGCGTGGCGCGCGAGACCAACCGTATCTACCGCATCTCGCGGGACGCCTCCCTGTCGTCCCAGCCGCCCACCTGGCGGTCATTCCTGGTGCAGGTGTGGCCCGACCCGGCCCCCCCGGACGACAAACAGCGTCCGCACAACGACGCGGAGGCAAAGTGGTTCCGCCAATGCGTCGCCGAGGGCTGGGCACAGGGCTGGAAGCAAGGCGACGAGGTCTTCCTCGATCGCCTCGCCCGCCTGCAGAGCGATATCGTCGGCATGGCCCGCTACCGCATCCTGCTGCGCGCCGGCCTGGTCGAGCAGCCACGTGTCGCGATCCTGCGCGCGGCGGCCAATGGCCGCGGTGACATGGTACGCTACGGCGACACGGTCACCCGCATCACCGGCGGCGCCAGCCTGACCGGCGGCGCCGTGCGGCAGCCGCAGCATATGCCGGCGGGTCCCATCGGCCCCATCCCCGGCCCGGAAGTTCAGCCTTGAACGACTTCACCTCGATCACCGCGCCCGGAGTCGACGAAATCGATCCGATGCGCCTCGTCTGGCCCGGCCAGAACAAAGACAAGGCGCTGCTGAACAAGGGCGTCGACGAACTGGCGGTCCATGTCCACCGGCTGGGCGCGTCGGACCTGCACCTTCAGGCGCGCGAGCCGGCCAAGATCAATCTCCACGGGCGATGGTTCCCGGTGATGACCCGCCCGCTCATGGAGCTGGAAATCCATCACGCCATGATTCACCTCTATGGCGCCGGGGCGAATGCCTGGCTGCTGGATGGCAACGACTTCACCATCGGGCATACCGTGAAGGTGAAAGCCCAGGACGACGGACGCTTTCGCATTGGCAGCCACCGCGTCCTGGCTGACGGCAAGGACGAGCGCTACCGGTTCCGCTGGCAGGGCGCCGGCGTCAAAATCTACGGCGCCAACTCTTGCCAGCTGACCGCTCGTATCGTCGAGCAAATCCCGCCACGGCTTGCCGATCTGGATCTTGAGCCGGGCATTCTCGAGTACCACAAGCCGCCAAACGGGCTCGTGTTGATCACCGGCGGGACCAGCCAGGGAAAAACCCGCCTCCTCGCAGGCGTCACCCGTGGATACCTCGAAGATCCCGATTTCCACGGCAAGATCCTCGAATTCGCCAACCCCTACGAGTTCGAATTCGACGATCTCAGTGGCCCCACCTCGATGTATGCGGTGAGCGACATCCCGTCGAACTACAAGACCGGGGCAATGGCCATGCGCGGCGCGCTGCACCGCGCGCCTCGGGTCATCATCGCGCCGGAAATACGCGACATGGTATCGGCGCAGTTTGCCCTGGAAGCCGCGCAGACCAGCCACACCGTCTATGCAACCGTGCATACCAACACCGTGGCAGAAACCATGCAGCGGATTCTGTTCATGTTCCCGTTGAACGAACGCGAGGAGCGGGCGGTCGCACTGGTGCAAAGTCTGCGCCTGATCGTCTCATGCAAGCTGGTGCCGTCGTGCGACGGCCGCCGTATCCAGCTGCGCGAGTTCCTGCCCTTCACCGCCACGCTCCGGCGCCAGCTGCTGGATAAGCCCTATACACACTGGCCGTTTTTCTGCGAGCAGATGCTCAACACCGCCGGTCAGTCGTTCGTCACGGCCGCGGAGACCGCGCATGACGCCGGCAAGCTCAGCGAAGACGTCGCCCTGCCCTTCCTCGAGGAGCACTGACCATGTGGCGCAACTCGGCACTGCGACTGCGGTTTCTGATTTTCGATGCCTGGGTCGTGGTGTTCATCTTCATCGGGTTGTTCCATTGGCGGCGGTGGACCTTCGAAACCATGTGCGCCGCAATGCTGGTGTTCGGCAGCCTGGGAAACTTCGGCCTGAACCCCCTCACCCTCGGGCGCTGGCTCCGTAGCCTGCTGACCGGACCGGTCCGCCCGGCCGTGACCCATGACCGGCGCAGGAGACTGGCCTGATGGCGGTTCCAGCAATTGCGGACATCAGCACCTTCCTCGCCGGCCTGATCGGACAGGAGCGCCTGGCCATCGTGATGGTCGATCCCGACGGCACACAACATCCCGTTCCCGCCGCGATCGCCGCGAGCGCTGACGGGTTTTTGCCGGTCTTTCTCGCCGCCGCCGAGGCAATCTGGGAAGACGCCACCGGCAGCGGGTTCGGGGTGGTGATCGGCGAGAGTCAATCAGCCCTGCTCGGATACCAGGCCGAAGGCCTCGCGGATGTACCGTTTTGCGTCGTCACGCTCAGCATGCTCCACGCCATCGAGAGCACCCGCGAAGGCGATGTGCTGCGGGTCAACGCCCTGGTGCCGTTCGCCGCCGAAGCTCGCGCGCGGGCCAGCCTCGGCAATACCCCAACCGCGCATCAGCAGATTCCTGCAAAAGTGGAAAGGACTGTAACGCTTGACTAAGAAACAATTGGCCGGCGCAATGACGCTTTCAGTCATCGCGACAACACCCGCCTGATGCCAGAACCCAGGCTTCAAACCCCGGAATGGTTTAGGGCGCACCCCGATGAAGTGCCGCCGGCGCAAAAGTGGTGCCATGACAATCCGACCCTGGCACAGCAGAAAGCCAAGGCCGGCAACATGGTATGTTTCAACGTGGATATGGCTGCCGCGCGCCTCGCGGCGCGCAAGGCTGGCATAGCGAATTGAAATACCTCGCCCTCACCAGGCCCCAGCCTGATGCGGGCGAACCAACCCGGGAGCCATTGAAAAATGACGAGGAAAGCTGTTGCTGTCGCCATAACACTATCTGTCCTGGAATCGACGTCAGCATGGTGCCAAGAACCGATCGCTCGACACCGGGCCTCGATTTCCTCCGCGGAGAAGGCAGGAACGATTATATTGCCCGAGGATCATCTCTATTTCGCCTGCCTTAACGGAGCGATACTCAAGTCTATTGAAAGCGGGCAGCGATCAAGCGCTGCGGACACAGGCCGAAGCGGCTGAATGAAGCGCCTCGCTCTGGCGCTGGCGTTCACCCTGCCATCCGCGGCGACGGCGGACGACCGCTTTACCGATACCCTGCAGCGCTGCCTCGCCGGTGCCGCAGACCGCAACCACGTTCCACCCGAAGTCCTGATCCTGCTGTATCAGAACGAAGGCGGGGCGCTCGGCCGGATCAGCCGCAACACCAACGGCACGGTCGACATCGGGCCGTTCCAGATCAACCAGATCTGGCTCCCCGCGCTGTCCTCGCACTGGAGTCTGCCGCAGCCCCTCGTGTACCACCTGCTGCTCAATCAGCTCTGCGCCAACGCCGAGGCAGCCGCCTGGATTCTCCGCACCAACCTCGACGCCGCCCATGGCGACCTGTGGGAAGCCGTCGGCCGCTACCACTCGGCCGATCCCGTGCTGAAAACCGGCTACCTGCGGCAGATCTACGCCCACCTCATGGCACTCATCCGGCGCACCAATGGCTGAGACCAGGCCCGGCGGCGAACCGAGCCCGCTGGCGCTCTTCGGGGTGATCCTGCTCGCCCTCGCCCTGCTCGCCGGGGTGATGTATCTCAAATACCGCGTGGCGATGATTGCTGCCGTCCTGGCCATGCGGCATGTCGAACTCCAGATCATCGGGGTCTTCACCAGCGACTATGCCGCGCTTGATCAATCTGTCCGCGATCCTGACTGGTCGCGTATCGGCATCGTCAGCCTGCTGCGTCTCGGGACGGCGATCGGCGCGATCTACAGCCTCCCGGGCGCCGCCCTGCTCGCCGGCCTGGCGATTCTGATCTTCCTCCATGCGCCCAGCCAGCGCTACCGCTCGAAAATCAGCACCCTGGACGATCTGATCGTGGCGCAGAGCGGGCGGTTCCGCTTCGCCCGGGCGTTCATCGGCCGCAGGCGGATGGTTCTCAATCCTGCCTGGGGCCAGCCGCCCTGCCCCGGCGACCTGTCCCTGCACCCGGCAGAATGGATCGCCGCCTACGCCTGCGACCGAACCGGCGCCTACCACGATGACCTCGCCCGGGCGGCGTTCGAGCATCAGCTTGGGCCGATCTGGTCCGGCGTTCACAGAGCGCCGCCGCACGTGCGCTGCCTGTTCGCGGCCTTTGCGCTGCACGCCGCCCGCCAGCGCGACGACGCCGGATCGCTGCTGGGCGACCTCGCGACCGCCCTCCCGCCGGGCAACGGCGCCACGCCGCTCACCCTGCCGGAGCGGGTCGTGGCGACCGCCGATCGGGTCCTCGAAGACATCGAGATGATCCGCCCATGCGTCCGCGTCGCCGAACGGCACGCCTACACCACAACCGCCATGATGGGCGTCCTCACGCACGCCCGCGAGCGCGCCGGGGTGCTCAGCCCCGGGCAATTCAACTGGGCAAAGCTCGTCGATCGCGGACTCTGGTACGCCTTGCTCATGCCACCGAACCCGTTTGTCGAGGGTGCCGGCGCGCACGCCCACTTCATGGCCGAACTCGCCGCCGGCGCTCCGCTGTTCACCGCACAAATCGAGCCGGCAATGCAATCCGCTTGCGCCCATCGCCATCAAGATGCGGCAGCAGCACAACGGAGGTTCTGAATGCAGCTCGACGACATCGCCAGACGCCTGGAAACCAATATCAAACCCTCCGGTCGGACCAGCGCAGGCGTCACGCAGCGTGCTGCTGAACAGCACGGCGGTCGCCGTCGCTGAAATTCTCATGGCACCGGTTCAGATCGTTGCCGAGGCATGCGCGTTCACCGTCCTCTCGCTCGTTCTCGGAGGCGCCAACATGGTCCGCGCGCTGGTCAAACCACTCCTCCATACGCTGGGTGCCCTGGTCCTGGTCGGTTTCGGTGCGGCCGGCGGCTATTCCTATTCCAAAATGGAGCCGCTCCTCCAACCCGCCCAGGTCGCGTCCGCGAGCGGCGCGCTGCCACAGCTGCAAATGGCGCAGCAACCTGCGCCCGAGACCCCGCCGCAGCCCGCCGCGCCAACCCTCCCGGCCGGCGACCCGTTCGGCCTGAAGACGACACGCTGAGCAATGGCCGCCCGCCACGAAATCTACGGGCCGACCGCGCAAGCCGAGCGATCCGGCTCGACGCTGCATCTCGACACCAGGCCGTTCCTGACCCGCGCGGCGGAGGCCGCCCAGACTGGCCACATCGCCGCCGCCGCACTGCTCGGCGGCGCCGCGCTGATGGCGACTGTGCCCTTTACCGCTGACATGATCCTGCCGACCGGCCTGGCCTTCGCCGCCTGGGTGCTCACGCGTCCGGTGCGTCTGCCCCTGCATGTACCAGAACGATCCGGACTCCAGGATCAGAACGATCTCGATCCGGAAACCCGGCGCCCCCGCAAAGCCCAGGGACGTGACTACCTCGGCCGCGAGCGGTTCACCCGACGCCAGATCTGGCAGTCCATGACGGCATCTGTGCAACATCGTCTCCTGCCAGGAACGACCGGCGCTGGCAAAACCGAGTCGATGATTTCCATCGCCGTGGCAAATGCCATCGCCCAAGGCAGCGGCTGCATCTTCGTCGACGGCAAAGGCGATCCCGAAGTCCACACGCGGATCCTCGCCCTCGCCCACCAGGCCGGCCGGGAAGACGACGTGCAAGTGCTGTCGTTTCTCGGCGGTGATTCCAACACCACCAACCCGTTCGCCGACGCCAGCGCCGACATGATCCGCGAAATCCTCGTCGGCCAGCTGAACGAAGCCGGCGGCGAGGGTTCGTCGGCGATGTTCTTCGGTCGCGCCGTCGCCTTCCTCGGCACCGTCGCGCCAATCCTGCGATGGATCGGCGATACCAAGGGAATCAGGATCGATCTCGAGCGCATCCGCGACGCCATGGAGCTGTCCAATATCGTCCGTATCGCACAGCACCGGGAAATCAAGTTCCGCTACGGCGTCACCAGTACGGACGAGATCATCAGCCTGGACGGCTGCCCGCGGGAATATATTCGCGGCATCGAAAACTACCTTGGCGACACCGGCGGTTTCGATCTCGAAATGCCGCTGAAAGGCCAAAAGAGCGACGAGCCGGTCAAGCAGCACTCGTACATCGCGATGCAGTTCACCGAGGTCTTCACACAGTGGCTGATCTCGCTCGGACACATCTTCCGCGTGCCCCACGGCGACGTGGACATGTTCGACGTCGTGCTGAACCGGCGCATCCTCGTCGTGCTTCTGCCCTCGCTCAAGAACTCTGATCAGACGACCCGGGGACTGGGAAAATACCTGGTCGCGATGCTGAAGGCGACCATGGGACTCGTGTTGGGTGGCAATCTGGAGGGCGATTATGCCGACATCATCGAAAACCTGCCAAGCAAAGCGCCATCGGCGTTCAAAACGGTATTCGACGAAGTCGGCGCCTATGCGACCAACGGCATGGACAAAATGCTGGCAATGGCCCGCAAGCTCAACATCGAGTTCAATCTGGGGATCCAAGAGACCGCCAGCGTCAAGGCCGCACTGGGACTGAAAGCCGCGGCCGTCCTCGGCAACCCCAATACCGTCATCGCGATGCGTCTGCAGGAGCCCGACACCGGCGAGATGATCGAGAAGATCGGCGGCGAGGCCAGGGTTGCCCAGATCTCGCAGCAGCCATCCTCGCGTGATCCGCTCGGCACGTTCCAGCCGGCAGAGGCCGCCAGCATCCTTCCGACGCGGCGGTACAACTGGCTCGATCTGCGGGACCTGAAAGAAGGCCAGGCGGTCCTCTCCTACGGCAACACCCTCGTCCACGCCAACCTGTTCTACTGCCCTGGCCCGATCCCCGCGGAGATCCGCATCCAGCGCCTCCTCATGCTGCAACCGCCGGAACCCCTCGACGTGCTGCGCCATGCGCGCCAGGTCGAGAAAACCAGACTGGCCCTGCTCGCCGGTCCCGCTGAGCCGGTTGCGGAGCAGCCGCTGTCCGAGACGCTGCTCGCCGTGTTGGACGCATTCGCCGCGCAACTCGCGACCGGTCAGGAACCCCATCGCGCCGCCATGGCGGCCGTCCTCGCCTGCCCGGATATCCCGGATGAGACGGAGGCGCCAGCGACCGATGCGGCAGCCGCCGGCCATGGTCCCCCCGCCGATCACGCGTTTTCCGAACTGCTGCGCACCGCCAGCCACGACACAGTGCCCCCGGGCGACTTCCCCGATCCCGGCCGACTGCCCGAGGCGGATCAGTCACTCGCTGACGAGCTCGCCGCGATCGAGCACGCCGGCGGTCGCCGTGGCGAGGCCGCCAAGCAGGCCGCCCGCCAGGCAATCGGCGCCATCCGTGTGGCGCTGGGACAGCCGCAGCCCAAGCCCGAACGCATCTCCACCCACAAGCTGCTCGGGCTGATCGACCAGCTGATCGCGGCACTTGAAGACCAGCAGAAACCAGGAGGCAAAACACCATGACCAGGTCCGCGACAAGCTGGCCTCCCTGGCGTGAAACTGAGAGGCGCGCAATGCATCTGCCGGGTCATACTGAAAGAATGGTTCGGTATTCGGAATGTCGAACAACAAAGCGGAGGACGACAAATATGCGTCGCCAAATAGCAGGATCGTGGCTGGCGGCTGCCGCCCTGGCGCTGACCGTCAGCACTGCCCTCGGGCAGGAAGTCCCTTCAGTGGACTGGTATCTGAAAAACCCGAACGCGCTGCACGCACGCCGCCTCTGGTGCAACACACACGCTTACGACTCCATCCGATGCCCGCACGTTATGCAGGCCTGCGATATCATGAGAGCCAACGGGCGTCGGCTGTCGGCTTGCGAGACTAGAAACGGAATACCGCCATGATCGACCGACGATCGCGTCCCTGCCGATCCAGCCTAACCCAACGAAAGAGACCAATCATGAATTCCCGCGCAAAAACGGCCACGATCAGTTACCCGATGGGCCAAGGCCGTAACTTTTTTTGTCGCAAACATGGCCGGCATATGGGCTTGTCCCCGAAGCAGCGAGTCGCACGGTTTGATGCGTTAGCGATTCGCTCAGGCTGACACCCATTCGAAATTTCCACCGCCGAAATCCCCTTAGATTTTCTGGGGATTCCAAGGCCTGAGCGGAAGTTGTTAAGAACTATCGGTAGACACGGCCACAATTCGCTCCGGAAGTTCGGTGTCTAGCCACTGATTCGGATTCGCCGATGCCTAAAGCCGCAACCTTGGACAGTAAGACCGCTCGTTACCACCAGCGCCTGCGCCAGGCTGGCGGCAGGTGCTGATTAATTTACCGGGGCAGACGCTCGCGGCAATCGACGAGATCAAGCAACGCCTAGGTCTGCCCAGCCGCAGCCTGGTGCTGTTGCAACTAATCGAACGGGGAATGAAAGCAGCTCAGTAGACCCAGCAGACGCACAAAAGCCCGCCCCTGGGAAGGCAGGCTCTTGTGTAACTCGTGACGGGCCTAGCGGCTTTGTCGGATATTGCTCAGTCCCGGCATTTAGCCGTTAGCGGCCTTTTAGGCAAGCGGAATTATGCAAATTCCGTCAACGCCCGAGGCTTGCCCGTCGCGATCCACCCGACAGGAGGATCACGATGCACACGGAAAGCGCCCGTGAGGCGCCAGGGGAGAGCTTTGCCAGTGGCCCAACCGGGTTTCGACGACTGACACCTGGCTTGCTCGCAGCCGACCGCGCGGCGGAGGACTTTGACGGCCTGCCGGAAGGGGTCGAGCTTCACGGCGAGTTGCTGGCCGCCTTCAAGGCGGCAGCGCCGCAGCTGGGACTGGGGCTGCATCTGGTGCACACCATCGACTGGCTGTTCAAATTCACCCGCCCGCAGGACTGGGAGAAGGGGGAGCGGCCAATCGTCTGGCCCTCGGCATCGTTGCAGCAGGAAACCCTTGGCTTGTCGCCGACGCGGGCGAAGGCGATCAACCGGGCGTTGATCGAAGCCGGGCTGATCACCATGAAAGACAGCCCGAACGGCAAGCGATACGGCCACCGGGACAAGCAGGACCGGATCACCGAAGCCTACGGCTTCGATCTCTCGCCGCTGGCTGCGCGCTACACGGAATTTGTCCGGCTCGCGGAGGAGGCCAAAGCGGAGCGGACGGAGAAGGGCCGCCTGCACCGCCGTGCGACCATTGCCCGTAAAAGCATCACCCAGATTCTCGAAACCGCCACCGAGCACGGCTTTACGGGCGAGGAGTGGACGACGCTGATGCGCGAGACACGCGACCTCGTGCGGGCATTCCGGCAGACCGAGCGACCCGCCGAAATGGCATTTGCCGTCGAAGGCCTGGAGCGGCGCCAGGCTTCGGCGCGCAAGCGGTTGGAATCGCTGCTGTTAGTGACCGAAGCTGGCCCGTCAGAATCAGTGATTCTGGTCCCCTTGGGGGCCGAATACAGCCCCCACATTATACCTACAAAACCAGCTATATATCCTGAACAGGATACAGTAGTGGCTCCTGAAAGGTGTAAGTCTGCCGCAGACCCGGTTTCGCCCGATCCGACACCCGAGGTGGGGCCGCAGGAGGCGCGGCAGCGGCAAGCCGAAGCACCGGCTAAGCCAGGCAGCGAAGGCAACCACGCAGCGGAAGCAGAACCGCGAGCAGAACAGGGGCAGCAGCAACCCGACCCGCAGCCCTGGACCGACAGCGACACGGTGCCGCGGCTTTCGATCAAGGAGCTGCTCACGCTGGCGCCGCGGCTGCGAACCTGCCTGACGACGCCGCGACCGGGCTGGCCGGAGATCGTCGACGCCGCCGACTGGCTACGTGGCGAGCTGGGCGTGTCGAAACCGCTGTGGGGCGAGGCCTGCGTGGCGATGGGCCGCCAACAGGCGGCGATCGCCATCGCCATCGTCTCGGCCAAGCCGGCGGAGCATTTCCGATCCACGCCAGGCGGCTACTTCCACGGCATGGTGGCGAAAGCGAAGGCGGGCGACCTCAAGCTGGAGCGGACCATCTGGGGCCTGCGCCAGGCCGCGGCGTCCAAACCGTCCCGCCCGGCCACAGCCCATTAGCGTCAGTCTGTGAGCCAAACGACGCCGAGGCACAACCTCATGAACGACAGGCGAACCGCAAGATTGAGGACAGAGCGTCGGTTGTCAGTTAAACAACGCTAAAGGCGAACATTTGCGAACCCTGTAGAATATTTACAGGGTCAGCGAGGGTGGGAAGTGGTGCTGGTCCGCCAAACGCTCGTTGAGCGGCCCTGCTCGCCTCCTGGTTCAATCGCGGCTTTCTCGAACTCCGGCGGATCGACTGGCAGACCCCGGATGCGGTGCTGGAGAAGTTGATCGCCTACGAGGCCGTGCACGAGATTCAGGGCTGGGATGACCTCCGCCGCCAGCTGGCGGCAGACCGGCGATGCTTCGGCTTTTTTCATCCAGCTTTGCCAGGCGAGCCGCTCATTTTCGTCGAGGTGGCGCTGACGGGTTCAGCCGCTCCTGGCGCGCGACAGCAACGAGGGGTGCGAACGCGAAGAGGCCGCGGACACGGCGATCTTCTACTCGATCTCCAACTGCCAGGATGGGCTGCGAGGCGTCTCGTTCGGCAACTTTCTGATCAAGCAGGTGGTGGAGGAACTCAAGGTAGAGCTGCCCGGACTTGTCCGCTTCTCGACGCTGCGGTGTCGCCGGCCCGCTGCGCGGCCTGCTCACGGCGGAGCGCTGGTGGGATGACACGGCATGCGCGGACGCGCTGCGCGGACCGCTCACTCGTTTGTGCGCCACCTATCTCACCACGCCGACCGAACGTCGCGGACCGGCCGACCCGGTTGCCCGGTTCCACCTCGGCAACGGCGCGCGGCTGGAGCGTGTGAAAGTGCCCGGATGGCGACTCGTCGTGTGGATTCTTGGCGGATGATACAATGGTATATAGTCCGACGCAACAGATCGGTTTCGTTGCTGTCAGGGCGTCGGCGGTCCCGGTAAAGACAAGAACTGCCAAGGGAGGAAATCAAGATGGCTTATGGCCCTGGCGGCATCGCGGCGCCTGATGCGTCGGCGGCGGTAACACGCACCCCGTTGAATCGGCAGCAGATCATCGGTTTCTGGGCTGCCTGGTTCGGTTGGATGCTGGATGGAATGGATTCCGTGATCTATGCGCTCGTGCTCGGACCGGCGCTGACGGAGTTGCTGCCACGGTCGGGTATCGAGGCGACCCCGGCAAATATCGGCTACGTCGGTTCCCTCATGTTCGCCCTGTTTCTGGTGGGCTGGGGTCTGTCGTTCATCTGGGGGCCGATCTCCGACAAGTTCGGCCGCACGAAGTCGCTCGCCGCCACGGTGCTGGTCTATGCGGTGTTCACCGGGGCTGCCGCGTTCGCGCCCAACGTCTGGATGCTGGCGCTGTTCAGGTTCCTTGCGGGGATCGGCGTGGGGGGCGAGTGGGCCATGGCCGGCACCTACGTCGCCGAGGCATGGCCGGAGGACCGGCGCAAGATGGGCGCCGGCTACCTGCAGACCGGTTACTACTTCGGCTTCTTCGTCGCCGCCGCCCTGAACTACACGATCGGCGCCTCGTTCGGTTGGCGCGCGATGTTCCTCTGCGGCCTGATCCCCGTTGTTGTGTCCATCGCGACCCTGCTCGGTGTGAAGGAGCCGGAGCGATGGGAGCACCAGCACGAAGAAGAACTGGCGGTTCCCGCGAAGCGGCACAATCCGTTCGCCGTCATCTTCAGCTCCCGCTACCTCGGGAGTACGATCACCATGTCGGCACTGCTGACCATCGCGATCGTCGGTCTTTGGGCCGGGGCAGTTTACGAGCCGACCGCGATCGTATTCCTCTCCCGCCAGGCCGGCATGGCGCCACCCGACGCGGCCAAGATGGCGTCCTACGGCACCGCCCTGCTCTCCATCGGCACTATTCTGGGCTGCGTTGCCGCACCCTGGCTCTCCGAGCGGCTCGGTCGGCGGCCGACGCTGGCACTTTACTACCTCGGCATGATGGTCACGATCGCGCTGGCATTCGGCTGGGCATTCTACCTGCCGACCGGATCGGCGTTGCCGGTGTTCATGGGGGTGTTGTTCTTCCTCGGCATGTTTGGCGGCAACTTCGCGATCTTCAGCCTGTGGCTGCCGGAACTGTTCGGTACCGAGGTGCGGGCCACGGCGTTCGCGTTCTGCACATCGGTGGGCCGCTTCATTGGCGCCGGGGTTAATTTCGGCCTCGCCGGTGCGGTTGCCGCCATGGGCACCCTCGGCACGCCGATCGCTGCCACCGCGTTCGCGTTCGGCCTCGGCCTGCTCGTCATCCCGTTCGCGCGCGAGACCCGTGGGCAGGCCTTACCCAATTGAGGCTGGGGGATGGCTTGAACATTCTCAGCAGTAGGCAGAAAGGGCACGTCGAATAAGAAAGTCGTTACACGCTACGAGCGGCAACTTGCTTGACACCAAAACGACCGCCTCTGGCCGGCATGCAGCCGCGTTAGCGGAAACGACGAGCCGGCTTCAGCGTCGGTCCCGCCCAACATCCGAGGGCGATGGACCGCGTTAGAACCCCAAAGATGGAGCGGATGATGGTGGGGTGTCCGATCCCGAAGACGCCGAATAAATGCTTGCTGGGCACTTACCCAAGGCGGCGTGCTTAAGATGACGCGGCGATATCGCGACAGTGCTCGCGTGGAACGACCGAGGCGCGCGAGACGAGTGGCGCCCGGGCATGGCGGCGATGCTCGTCAGACTGCCATCTTATCATCGGGCGTGATGGTTTCGCCTGATGGACTCGATGTCGGTTCGGCCGCTTTCACTCGTGGGGCCTTCGCGACCTTTCCGCGCTTGGCCACTGCCTTTTCCGGCGCTTTTGGGGGTTTCGCCGGCGCGGCGTCTTTCTTTGTCGCAGCCTTGACGGCTGCCTCCGGGCGTGCCGCGGCCTTGCGGGGCTCCGGCGCTTTTGCTCGTTTGGGCGTTTGCTTGCCCTTTGCGAGTTTCGCTTTATCGCGGGCGTCTTTCAGACGTTCGCGGATCATCGTCAACGCGGCTTTGACAACACCATCCCGCTGCACTTGCGGTATTGCGTCGACGGCAGTGAAAAACGCCGCAACGACAACCTTTGTACCGCGCGGCGCGCGAGATGTCACAGTCGCGGTTTGAGCCATAAATCGTTACCTCTTATAGCCTCTTATAGCAGACGTGCGTTGACATGGGTGAACATTGATCCGTAAACAACTGGACTCACATATAAAATATCGTGACCAGAAACTTCCGCTCATTTCGATAAGGCGAGGCACCGGCAATCCCGCTCCCCTCGCCTTGTCCGATTATCAGAGCCATGCAACGAACGCTAACGTTGCAAAACCCGCAGCGATACCTGTGCCTCTGACGGCCGGCGATTTGCTGTGCTGGCCCAAGTGTCGTTGATGCAGCTCCCGGAGGATGTCATCGAGGCGATGCGGATGGCCCGCCGGTGTTGCCTGAGGTAAGGCTTGACGATGGTCGCTCCGGGCATGCTCCAGAATCCGGCCGTCCGGCAGTGGCTCGGCGGCATCGACCCGGCGTGGACGCTGCTCGACCAAGCCAGCTTCGATGCCCTTCGTCATCCTCCTTCCCCGACGGCCGGCGCCTTCCGGCTTGCCTCTAACTGACCGATGACGAGCTCCAGCAATCCGCGGTCGCGCGAAACGCACTGGTTCTCCTGCGCGCGACAACGGTGGGGCCCGGGCTGAAAATGACGGCCACCGGGAACCTCGCCCGCATTGTCGTGGCGGCGATGGTCGATGTTTTCACCTGGCCGGGTTTCCAGACCACGCCCTGCTCCACACGCAGTGCAACGTCTTGTCCGCCTGCAACAGGGCAATCGCCCGTTCACGGGGAAGCACCGTGTCCCGTACCGGCTCGGACCAGGTCATCGCCGCGGCCAGCACGCCCTCATCGAGAACGCGCTCCTGCCCGGGCGGCGTAGCCCCGCATGAGCCGCTGCCATTCCGCGCTCAGCGCCGGTTCCACCCAGACGGAAAACCGCCCCAGGGTCAACGGCCCGGCCGGCGGTGGTGGAGCGACCTGGTCTAGCCGCGATGTCATCGCCGCCGCCGCCGCCCTCGTGCCGCGCGACCTCGTCCGGCCCAGCGTTCACTTCGAGGTGGCCTAGCGATGAAGCTGCGTGAACTGGCCCACGCCCGCGCGGGCGACAAAGGGGATACGTCCAATATCTCCGTCATCAGCTACGAGCCGGGACGCGGGACAACGGCCGGCGGTGTCGGAGATAAGAGAATGATGG
>JBEKLE010000069.1:0-19193 GCA_050010355.1 Rhodopila sp.
CCACCCCTGGCCGAATCAACGCTTCGACGTCAAACATCCAAGGCAAGAGCCGAGTGCGTTAGCAGCGCACGCTCGGATCTGTGCGGGGGGCGCGGCGTAAGCCGCGTCCCTACCGCGACTGTTAGATGCATGGATATGCCGACCCCTGCGTCGACCTTGTCCCCGCGGCTTGAACGCCCGGCCACGGGCGAGTTGCGCGGCGGCCGCGAGATCATGGTGCCGGTCCCGATGAAGACCTGTTCTCCGACGCGGCACAGCGAGCAGGCGGGCCGCATAGACGAGGCCGGCTGCTGAACTGTATCCTCACGATCGCGCCGAATCAACCGGACACGCCGCCTATGGCTGGCATCGTCCACTTTTCGTCCGGGCCGCCAGCAGGAGGCGCTGGACAAGATACGGAAGGCGATCGAACAATCCGGTTGAACGACTGCCGAATGCATTCAACTTCAGGCTATTCCTCTTTATTTTATGCAACTTGAGGTAATATTGCCTGCCTATAATGTCACATATTTGTCATCAAGCAATCTACTGAGTGACAAGGCACGTCACCTGCGACGATAGTGCGGCACTCCCAAATAAAGGGCAAGTTGCGCACTCAGGCGCGAATTTTCGGACTTGCAGGAAAATGCCGGTTGCAAGGGGTGGAAACGAAAATGTCCGGAGCAGCGTCAGCATTGATCGTCTTGGCCGAACGAGAGTTCACCCAGGGATGCCTTTTGCATTGGCTTCGTGCATGTTGCCCCGAATTTGACGTTGTGGTCGCCGCGGACTTGGCCCGCATCCATCCGGATAAGCGTGCCAGCCCACTTGCTATTGTCGTTCAGCCAAGTGGTTGCCGCCGGAGTTTTGACTGGGTCGAACAGCAGCTTGCAATAAAAGGTCGATACTGTGCCTCGGGTCCGATAATATTTATCATTGACAAATCTGACGCTGGTCTGGTTCAGCACTTGGTTAGCCGCGACTTCATTAACGCTTTTATCCCGATGTCTGACACCACTGAAGTCGCCGCCGCGGCTTTGCGGCTTGTCATTGCCGGCGGCCGCTATATGCCGCCTATGGTCCTAGCCGTGGCACCGTCATTAAGCAGTCCAGAGGCTCCTGCTCACCACAATCCTCCCGCCTGCGTGATCAGTCTGACACCGCGAGAGCGCGCCGTTCTGGAACTGCTGAAGACAGGCAAGCCCAATAAACTCATTGCCTATGACCTTGATATGTCATTAAGTACCGCTAAAGTCCACGTTCACAATATCATCCGCAAGTTGAAGGTGAGCAATCGGACCGAGGCCGTGATCGCCGCCAGTAAGCTCATGATCACATCGCCTGACCACGTCGTTCAGCCAACAGCCAAAGTCGGGCATCTCGAGTTTGAATTGGCGGCAGAAAAAGCTGATCATGACATCATGCCGCATCTGGCCAGCCGCTACGTCGTTCGCGAACCGCGTGTCGGCCCCAAGGCGCACTGATGGCAATTGAACTGCACCGTCGGGCCGGCTGGCCACCGCCTTCCTTCGCGTCAGCTCATCCATGGTTCAGACGACCTGAATGCCCTTCAGGTAGGAGTAGCATTCACAGGCGGCGTTCCTCATCGCTTCCGCGTCTCTGACTCGGATATGTCCCCGGCTATAGTCGATGATTCCGTCAACGCGGAGTTCCCGGCATATCTGATTCGAACTAGCCCGGCTCACCCCCAGTGCACGTCCCAGTTCCTCCTGTGTGAGGGCCACTTCCCTCTGTCCGGTTTGATCCAACTCCAGCAGCAATCGCCGGCAGGCGCGTTGCCGAATGCTATGTACGGCATTGCACGCCGCCACTTTCACAATCCCGGCCAGATGGCAGCTTGCATATCGCAACAAGGCCGCGCGAAGCGACGGAAGCTGTTGCATCAGGATCAGTAGACGATCCAGCGCGACGCTGGACGCCTGTCCGCGTCGCGCCACCGCGTCACATATCGCCGCGGCTGAGCCAAGCATGGATTCTACGCCGACGAATCCTTCACGGCCGACACAGGCGCTTTCAACAGCGTGACCGCCGGCCGTAAGGCCGAGGAGCGAAACGGTCATGTTGTGCGGGAACAGAATATCGTGGATTATGTCACCATCGTGCTGAATGTCTTCTTCTGCGTGGAAATTCCTGATCGTAAGGTCAGGCGCGATCCGGCGCAGGTCGGCTGAGGGAAGGCTGCGGAGAAACAAGCTGCCGTGATGGGCCTTCGCCGGATTGGTAGCCGTTGCTTTCAATTCCCTTGTCGTGAGCTTCATGGCGCCCGAACCGGCCAGTTCAGACAAAGATGACATGCCTCGCTCCCTTCAGCCGAGCCCGCTTGATCCGCCCATGGACCGACACCGCTCTGCCCATGGTCGAGCCGGATTCTGCGCGGTTGCCTGGGATAAAGCGCCGACAAGAACGACCGCAATGTTCCGGCAGGCCCGGCAGTCCTATTGCATGTAAGCGTGGGACTTACGAACTTTGCCTCGGTCGAAACGGGCCTGCCACCAGGCGATCGTTTGCGCCAACCCCTCGCGTAGACTGATTTCGCCACACCAGCCAGTGTCCGCCGTCAGCCGGCGGCTGTCCGCAATCAATGCCCGCACTTCAGAATCCGCTGGACGCAAACGCTGGCCATCTTGCTGAGCTGGCTTGTCAGTTTCAGTCAGGTCCGACACCATCGCGATCACATCGGCAACCGCGACCGCGGTTCCGGTACCTGCGTTATAGGGTCGTCCGAACTCGATCGACGGCACCGCCGCGACCGCAAGGAAAGCGGACACCGTGTCGTCCACGAAGGTGAAATCGCGCAGCGTCGTTGTGTCGCCCACCTTCAATATATGGCAAGCTGGATCCAGCGCCTGGCGAATGATCGTCGGAATCACGGCCCGCTCACTCTGGCGTGGCCCGTATGTATTGAAGGGCCGCAGGACGACAACCGGAAGTCCGAACGATCGGGCGTACGCCTCGGCCAGCACGTCGGCGCCTATCTTGGTTGCGGAATAGGGAGATTGTCCGTGCAGCGGATGTGACTCCGAGATTGGCACAGTCTGCGCGGTTCCATAGACTTCACTTGTCGAAGTCACGATGACCCGTTTCGGCGCAGCCTCGCGCGATGCTTCCAGCACGTTCAGCGTGCCCAGGACGTTAGTCTCCGCATAAGATCGCGCGGCAACGTACGAGTATGGGATTGCGATAAGGGCGGCCAGGTGAAAGATGATGTCCTGCCCGGAGACGACGTTCCGCACGAACGATGGGTCACGAACATCACCCCTGATCAGGGACAGGTTGTCCGAAAGACCCGGCGGAATTTCATCAAGCCATCCATGGCTGTCGAACGAGTTGTATAAACTCATTGCTGTAACCAAAGCTCCGGCACGGGCCAAACGTTCAGTAAGATGGGAACCGATGAATCCATCCGAGCCCGTGACAAGAACCCTTGCGCCTTGAAGACAAGCAACACCTGACATGGAACGTTCCTGAATAAGAGATTTGTCTTACAGATCAACCCTCGCCTCGAATGTCGTCGCGGGCGAAGGCCATTGCCCCCAAGTCTCCCCGCCGGACGGGCACGCCGCAGACGGCAAGGAAGCAACGGCAAATCCAGCCGACGTCGGAAAGCCAGGACCGTTCCGGATAATAGGCGAGATCGATCCGCGCCTTCGTCGGGAACAGCACCTGCCGATAGAACTCTTCCGGATCGCAACCTTCTGGATACATGGTCTTCTCGTGTCGGAACAAAGCCTGCGCGGGCCCGAAGATGCCGGGACGGTAGTGCAGCAGGTTGCGATGAACGCCCGAAAAGCAGTCAGCAAAGAACATCGATTCGGGGCGCGGGCCGACAAGCGCCATATCGCCGCGCAAGATGTTCCAAAGCTGTGGTAATTCGTCCAGCTTGGTGTGCTCCAGGCACCGGCCAACCCTGGTCAGACGCTTGTCGCCGCTGACCGTTACCGCCCGGCCTGTCGCGCCGCAATTGCGCGTGAACTTGCGGAACTTCAGCAAGGCAAATGGTCGCCCATCCCGGCCGAGCCGCGTTTGCGAGAAAAATACCGGTCCCTCATCCTCCAGATAGATCAAAATCGCGACCATGGCGAACGCCGGCAGCAGTATCAGCAGCAGCGCCAGCGCGATCAGCACCTCCATGATCGGAAATGCTTTCGCCAGCCGATGCCACCCCGCTCCCGCCCGATCCGCGTCCAGCACGCGGGCAGTCATGTCCCGCTCCCGCCACCGACGCCAAGCAGCCGCAGCAGCGATCCGGCCACATACCCGGCATCGGCTTCGGTCATCTTAGGATGCAGCGGCAAGGTCAGTTGCCGGGCACCAAAAGCCTCAGTCACCGGCAGGCAGACATTAGGATAATGCTCCCTGAACCACGTCAGTTGGTGGATCGGCGGGTAATGGATCGTTGTTTGGATGCCCTGCTCATACAAACCTGACATGACAGCTTGACGGTCCGCATGTTGCGGCAACACAACCGGAAAAAGGTGATGGGCAGACGGCGCATGCCCCAGCAGCGGCAGCCGCAGGTCGGTTGGTCGGTTGCCAAATGCCTGACCGTAGGTCTCAGCAAGCATGCGGCGCTGGGCGTTCCGCGCCGCGAGCTTCGTAAGCTGCACCAGTCCAAGCGCAGCGTTCAACTCGGACATCCGGTAGTTGTAGCCTAGGCTCAGAACATCATAGCTCGCCGCGCGCACATTCAGGCGCTCGGATGTCGTGCTGGTCATGCCGTGCGACCGGGCTCGCCGTGTGCGTTCCAACGCCGCCTTGTCCCGGCCTAAAATCATCCCGCCTTCGGCCGTGGTCATGTTTTTGTTGCCGTAAAAACTGAACACGGCAAGATCGCCGAAGATCGAGCCACGATCCTGCCCGACCGCGTGGGCGGAGTCCTCGATCAGGAAAAGATTGTGCCGCCTAGCAAAGCTGCGCGAGGCCTCTGCGTCGGCGACGGAGCCCGCGTAATGCATCACGACAACCGCGCGCGTTCGCGGCGAAAGCTTTGCTTCAGCGTCGGCGAGTGACATCAGCGGCCGGTCCAGCGATTCGATATCGGCGAATACGGCCCGAGCACCAGTGTAAACCACGCAATTCGCCGTGGCGACGAATGACAGGGATGGCACGATGACCTCGTCGCCGCTGCCGATCCCAAGCGCTGCAAGGGCCAGGTGCAGCCCGGCCGTGCAGGAATTGACCGCCACGGCGTCATCGACGCCGTGCGCTTCGGCGAAGGCGCGCTCAAAGCTGGCCACACGACCGCCCATGGTGATCCAATCCGATGAAATAACATCCGACAGGGCCGCCACCTCGTCAACGCCGAGACTTGGTTCGGAGACAAGCAACAAGGACCGGCCATACATCGGATTAACACCCTCATAACACTTTGGATTGAGTACGCCCAAATAAGCCGCATATCCGTGACCGCAGCTTCGCGTCAGACGACCTCGGACCGTCGTGAGCCGTCTGCTTCAAGTCAACTCGTGCAAACCGCGGCCCGACTAGCCGGGTCCGACCGCTTCCAACCGGAGCGGCGTGGTGTCGAATGCCGGCGTGTCCTCGTCCCAGTTTAGGTCCTGCGCTTTCTGGAAGTCCTCGATCCGGCCGATATCCAGCCAGACACCATTGTGCAAGAAGGTGTGCGCAGGCTGTTCAGCCGCCAGCATGGAGAACATCAGGTCGTCGAATCCGAATGGTATCCCGTCCGGGATGTAGCCCAGCATACTCGGCTCCATGCAGTAAATTCCCATGCTGCACAGGCTGGTGAAGTTCGGCTTCTCTCGGAATGCGATCACCCGGTTATTGATGTGCTCAAGAACACCGAAGTCGATCCGCACATTCCGGCTCGACACCGCAACCGTCAGGCTGTCGCCATGCCCGTTGTGCTCCGCCACGAAGGAACCGAGGTTGAGATCGGTGAGGATATCGCCATTTAAGACAAGAAACGTTGTGTCCAGCTCCTCGCGCAGCAGACTCAACGCGCCGATCGTGCCTCGAGGCTCATTTTCCTCAGTATATGTAATACGAAGATCCCAGCGTCTTCCGTCGCCGCAGAAGCTGCGGATCAGGTGCCCCAGATAGCCGGTCGTAATGTAGACGTCTCTTATGCCGTTTCGGCGGAGCCAGCGAAGTAAGACCTCCAGTACTGGCTTTGATCCAACTGGCATTAGCGGTTTCGGCAAAATGTTGGTGTAGGGGCGCAGACGCATCCCCTTTCCGCCGGATTGAATAACGGCCTTCATGACGTTCCCCTGTCTTTCAGTGGGTGAAATGTCGGAAACTCGACATCAACGAACTGCGGACTGTCGGGAAATGCGCTGAATTCCGGTTCCAAGTCAAATTGTCCAAACGATCTAGCCGGATAGACTTGACTTAAGGAAGCGCTAGGGAGCAGCGAAATCTCACGTTGCACGGCGGACCCCAACCGGCGGAATCAATCTTTCGATGCGAGCACACAGCGTTTCCTACATCCAAGTGTGTGGAGGATAAATCGTACGGCCAAGTGGCCATGACGCCGCCGAATAGTCTTTACATACCTGCAAGCGCAAATGACGAGCGAGTAACGTAGCGGCGTCGAGCGCAATCCAGCGTGACCGCGGGGAAGGCAACGGTTCTTATGACGACTCTTGGCCGCATCATCCCCAGCGTCGGGCAGGCAGATCAGGTTTTGCAGCGCGGTAGGATTGCCTGGCCCAAACCGCGGTACGACCGTTTGGCCGGCCATCTCGCAGTTTCGGATCAGCCAAGGCAACCGCTCGTTGTGTTTGTCGGCGGAAGCGACCTGCATCTTCGGATTCCGTTCCTTCATCTGCTCGCCGACGCTGGATTTTATGTCCGGGCGATGGGGGCGGGTGATCGGGCGCCCTTTGCCCGGGCCGGCATCGAGTTTGACCGTTTCGACTACGACAGGTTTGTCAACCCCGTCGTGGATCGGCGCAGCGTGCGGGCGCTCTCGGATCTGATCGCTGCGCATCGCCCGTCCCTGGTCCAGTCGTTCGACACAAAGCCGAACATCCTAGCCCCGATCGCCGCCCGCGCCGTGCCGGGAACAGCGGTTGTCCGTACCATCAATGGTCTCGGATGGGTCTACTCGTCTCGCTCGCCGGCCGCCATCGCGCTCCGTCCAAGCTATCTTCTGATGCATCATCGCGCCGGCCGCCATTCGACCGCGACAGTGTTCCAGAATCAGCAGGATCAATCGTTTTTCCGGCGTTTCCATCTGGTCGCTCCCGACACCGACTGCCTTATCCCCGGCTCCGGCGTCGATATCGAAGGCTTCGATCAGGCCGCGGCGGCCGCCCCTGCGGCGCAACAGATGCGCGCGCAACTGGGGCTCGGCGCTGGCCCGGTGGTGCTTACTGTCACTCGGCTGACCCGGCAGAAAGGCATCCCGACCCTGCTGAAGGCGGCCGAGCGGCTGCACAGGATCCGCCCGGACATGCGCTTCGTTCTCGTAGGCCCGCGTGAGACCGAGGGGCGCCTGGCCATATCCCGGCAGGAGCTTGATCGCCATCGCCCCTATGTGGTCCCTATTGGGCAGCGCGACGATGTGCCGGCGCTGCTGCGGATGGCTGATGTTTTCGCGTTCCCGACGGAATACCGGGAAGGCGTACCGCGAGCCTTGCTGGAAGCCGCATTGGCCGAGCGGCCGATCGTGGCGACGCGCATGCCAGGCTGCAACGACGTGATCGACGACGGTCGCGGCGGCTATCTTGTCCCGCCAAGATCACCCGATGCGCTCGCTGCCCGCATTCTTGATCTGGTGAGCAACCCGAATAACGCCCAGGCCATGGCCCGGGCCGCGGCGGATCTGGTGCGCCGCGAGTTTGGCCTGAATCTGATCGTTGCCCGCTACACCGGGCTTTACCGGACGTTGCTGGCGGCACGGCCGGACGCGATGTCCGAACGCGGGCGCTGACGCGAATGTGCGGAATTGCCGGCATCCTGCTTTCACCCAGGATCAATGCCCCCGGGCCCCTGCGTTCGATCGACAGCATGAACCACACGCTGCGGCATCGCGGTCCGGACGATGGTGATACGTGGCTCGACCTCGAGGTCGGCCTTGCGTTTGGCCACAGGCGGCTGGCGATCGTCGATCTTTCGCCGCTCGGGCACCAGCCCATGCACGGCGCCGACGGCCGCTTTGTCATCACCTACAACGGCGAGGTCTACAACGCCTCGGAGATTCGGGATGAGCTTCGGCTGCGCGGCTACTCATTCCGTGGCCACAGCGATACCGAAGTCATTCTAGCGGCCTGCCAGGCATTCGGCTTGCGTAACGCCGTGTCGCGTTTCGTCGGGATGTTCGCGTTCGGCCTGTGGGACAGGCGGGACCGAGTGCTGCACCTGGTGCGCGATCGCTTCGGCAAAAAGCCGCTGTATGTCACCATCGCCGATGGCGCCATGCTGTTCGCGTCAGAGCTACGGGCATTCCGCGCCATCCCGGGTTTCACGCCGCGTATTGATCCCGCGGCTCTTGCCACGGTGCTGCAACAGGGTTGGGTGCCGGATGACGCGTGCGTATGGCAGGGCGTTATCAAGCTGCCGCCCGGCAGCTCCCTGTCCGTGACCGCGGCGCAGCTTGATCATCTAAGCGCTTCCGATCTGGAACAAAAAGCCACGCGTTGGTGGTCGCTGCGCGACGTCGTCGAAGCCGGACAGCGCGACCCCTTCAAGGGTGATGAGCACGCCTTGGACGCCGAACTCGAAACACTGCTGCAGACCGCTGTGAACGACCGTATGGTGGCGGACGTACCGCTCGGCGGTTTCCTGTCCGGTGGCGTCGACAGCAGCCTGATTGTTGGGCTGATGCAGGCGTATTCCTCGCGGCCAGTGCGCACCTTCACCATCGGTTTCGACACGCCGGAATTCGATGAGGCAAACGCCGCGGCCCTGGTAGCGCGCCGCCTGGGCACCGAACACACCGCGCTCCGCCTTCGGCCGGCGCAGGTGTGGGACATGCTGCCCGACCTGCCCGATGTGTGGGACGAACCGTTCGCCGACGAATCCCAGATCCCCACGTTACTGGTTTCGCGACTGGCCCGGCAGCATGTGACCGTCGCGCTGTCCGGCGACGGCGGGGACGAGGTTTTCGCCGGCTACACCCGTCATATTCAGGCGGCACGGTACGATCCGCTTTTCCGACTGCCGGCGGGCCTGCGAAAGTTCGGTGCCCGAACGCTCGGCCTGCTGCATCCCGACCTTGTGCGTCAGTTGCAAAGCAACCCGGGAACCGCGGCCTTCGCCGACCGTCTCGGCGTAGGGCGAATTGCGAAACTGGCTGAAGCCTTGAACGCGGAGTCCGAGGAAGCGCTCTACGCCGGTCTGCTGCGTCTCGATGCCGCAATGCCGGTGACGCGTTTCGGTGAGGGCACGGCGGGGACAACGATGCCGGCGCTGCCGAGCCTGGCCGAGCGCATCATGTTTCGGGATACGGGCCGGTATCTTCCGGGCGACATCCTGGTCAAGCTCGATCGGGCCAGCATGGCAGTCAGCCTTGAAACGCGCTGTCCGTTGCTCGATCACCGCGTGGTCGAATTCGCCTGGCGGCTGCCGTTGCATCACAAGATACACCGCGGCAGTGGCAAGCGGCCGCTGCGTCGGTTGCTGCGGCGATATGTTCCCGAACAGATCGCGGCGCGGGCGAAGCACGGCTTCAACGTGCCCGTCGGCGAGTGGCTGCGCGGTCCGCTGCGTCCATGGGCCGAGGATACCCTGAGTGAGTCCAGACTCCGGCAGCACGGGCTTCTGGATGTCGCGTATGTGCGAAATTGTCTGGCGCGGCACATCAGCGGCGCGCAAGACCACACCTACGCGCTGTGGGCCATTCTCATGGTCCAGTCCTGGTTGGATGCCAGCCAAAAGCAGGTCCGACTGCCAGACCGGGAGGCCGCATGCAGCGAGGCGTTTGCACGTGCATCGGTAGCCCAAGCCGGGGCCGTGGCATGACACTTGCCGATCCGGCGCCGTTTTCCCAGGTGTTTTCCGCCCTGCTGCGTCGGCGCTGGACGGTTCTGCTGACCGCCACACTGGGCACGGCCGTTGTGTTCGGCGTCGCGGCGATGCTGCCCCTGCGTTACACCGCCAAGGCGCAACTGGTTGTTAAGTCACAACAGCCAGGTTTGCTCGCCGGCCAGCAAGCGGTGATCACCCAGTCGCCCGATGAGCCGACCGTGCTGACTGAAATAACGGCGATCACCTCTTACGATCAACAGCAGCAGGTTCTGGACAGCCTGAAAAGCGACCCGGAATTCGGTCATATCGTCGCCGCAGGGACCGATGCCAGGAACGAACAGGACCTTCTGCCGTTCCTGCGGACTTGGCTGGAACACAGTCTTTCGGCCCAGAACAATGGCTGGCTGACATTGCGCGAGCTGCAGCGCAACCTGAAGGTCTTTCAAGAAGCCGGCTCCCACGTAATAGGCGTCAGTTTCGTGTCCGGCCGGGCGGCGGACTCGGCGGCAATCGTCAATCGCGTCGTCAAGCTTTATGTCGAGCACCAGCAGGAGGAAAAGCGCGCCGCAACCGATCGTGCCCTGGCCTGGGTCGATGGCCGGCTGAAGACCCTTCAGAAGGACAGTGTCGCCACAGAAGCCGGACTGCGCGAATATCAATCCAGCCGTCAGCTGCTCGACACCTCGCATTCCGGCGCCTTGGACCAGCGGCTGGCGGATATCAGCAAGGAACTGGCGATCGCCGACGCCGATGCCGCGGCCCGCTCGGAACGGTTGAAATACATCGAAGATCTTCGCCGCGCCGGCGCGACTATCGAGTCGCTGGCGGGTGCCTTCAACACACCTGCGCTCATCGAACTGCGCCGGCACGCCTTGGACCTGATGCAGGCCAAGATCAAGCTCGCGACCACGTATCACAAGGATGACCCATCGATCGATCTCGTGGACCGGCAGATCCAGGAAGTCCGGCGTCAGATGGGCGTCGAGGTGACGAGCAACATTCAAGGTCTCATCGGCGACGCGCGCGCAGCCGCGGCGCGAGCGGAATCGCTTCGCGCCCGCCTCGATTTGTTGCAGGCATCGACTTCAGACAGCAGTGTGCGCGCGCTGGAGCGTCAGGACGCCCTAAATCGCAGACTCTATCTCAATCTTGCCGAGCGGGAAGAAGAACTGCACCAGCAACGGGAGGGGCTGTCCCCCAATATCGACATCCTGTCCCTCGCCGCTCCGCCGGATCGGCCCACATCCCCAGGTCCCATTCTGTTCATTCCGCCCGCACTGATCGCCTTCACGATCCTCGGTTGTTTCATTGCCGTGCTGAGGGAACGCCTGGACCATGCGCTTCGCGGCGAGTCCGAGATCACCGCCGCGCTGGGTCTTCGCTGCGCCGGGCTGGTTCCGCGGGTGCGCACTCCCACTCAAATGCACCTGCATGAATATCTCTTGAGTCACCCTTTTAGCCACTATGCGGAAGCGATCCGCTCGGTGGTGGCAACGACCCATCTGCGCCCGGCGGATCGGGTCAACAAGGTGATCTTGGTCACTTCCAGCCTGCCAGGCGAGGGCAAGACCACCATGGCCGTTAGCCTCGCGACATATACCGCGAAGCTAGGTTATCGGGTGCTGCTTGTGGATCTTGATCTGCGCAAACTTGGCATCCTGCGCGCCTTCGGAGGCAGGGACCAGGACACCACTTCGATTCCGCCGCAGCAAGGCCCGTTGTCCGAGGCAAGCGTCCAGCATCTGCCCAGCCTGAACCTTGATTATCTCCCTGTCCGACGCAACCCGTCGCTCGATCCGGTGGCGCTGTTCGCGCAGGCCGACATCGCCAACTCCCTGAATATATTGCGAGACCACTACGACTGCATCGTGATCGATAGTGCGCCCTTGCTCCCGATCACCGAGGCGCGGCTGCTCGCCGCGATGGCCGACCGCATTCTGTTCGTGGTGAAATCGGGCAGCACGCGGCGTGAAGAAGCCTGCGGCGCGCTCGATATGCTGCGCGACGGCGGCTTTCTGGACCACAATTCCGGCGCGCTGGCGAGCGTTGTGATCAACCAGATCAACCCGAAAGACATGTCGTACCGGTATAGATATGAATACCCTGATTCCGAATTCTCTCGGGACTCCCCCGCCAGTTCGACTTCACACCTAAGCGTCAATCCACAGGCGGAACGGGACCTACGATGAACGAAATGACCGAACCCCTTGCGATCGCCGAACCGCTTTACAAGCTGGTGAATGCCCTGAACGATTGCGGCGTGGCATGTTGTTACTGGAAAAGTCGCCACCATCTCAGCGCGGCGCTGTCCGGCACGTCCGATCTTGATCTGCTGGTGATCCAGGCCGATCACGCACTGCTGCAGCAAACGCTGGTCAACTGCGGCTTCAAGCTGTTTCCTTCAGCCCACTTTCGCGACGACCCTTGCGTGACAAGCTTCCTGGGGTTCGACGAAGCCAGCGGTCGACTATTACATGTGCATGTCCATTCCTTTATCGTTATGGGCCACGCGCTGCTGAAGAACTACCGGCTGCCCTGGACCAGGTCCATTCTATCGCGCGCCATTCTGCACCCGACCCTGCCCATCCGCATACTTGACCCGGCGACCGAGGCCCTCCTGCTTTTGCTTCGCCGCAGCCTGGATGCTTCCAAAGCTGATCCGGTCGCGCTGCACAACTGGCACGAAAAGACGGCTCGGCTGGCCGCCGCGCAGGAGGCACTGCGGCGTGATGTGGATCGCACGGCCCTGCATGCGCGGGCCGTCGAGTTTCTTGGCGAGGATCTGGCCGAGCCGATCACCGCTGAATTCTTCACGCCCGGGCGCCCTGTTCCCGCCGTGTTGCGCCGGAAGATCCGTCGCACCCTGGCCCCCTGGCGCCGCTACAATGCAGCCGAGGCCATGGTGCGTGGCAGCGGGCGCGCTGCGGCCCTGGCATGGGACACGATCAATAAACGCTTCCTCCACGCGCCAAGGCCCATGTGCCGCCGCCCTTTCGCTGGCGGCTTGGTGATCGCAATGCTGGGCGTCGACGGTAGCGGCAAGACGACCCTGACCCGCACCGTCCGGGCATGGCTCGGCGCCGAGATGGACGTCATGCCGATTTACTTCGGTACCGGCGGCGGCCGGCCATCGCTGATCCTGGCGCCGCTGAAATTGATGGTGCCCCTGGTGCGCACACTGATGCGACGAAAACCGGCGGGCGCGTCGCATGGCCAGATCTCCGGCCGCGCACCGGGCCCAGTCTACGCCTGCCTTCTGGCACTATGGGCGACGGTCCTGGCGATCGAAAAGCGGCGCAAACTGACCGCCGCTCACCGCGGTGCGGCCCGCGGTGCCGTGGTGGTCGCGGATCGCTACCCGCAGGACCAGTTGCTATCCTTTAACGACGGCCCGCTGCTGCCGCGGCTGCGCGCCGTGCCGGCTTGGTTGCGCCGGTTTGAGGCTCGGTCTTACGCCCTGGCTCGACGCCTGCCGCCGGATCTCGTGATCCGCCTGGATGCGACGCCGGATGTGCTGGCCCGCCGCGAGCCTGACATGGACCGGGCGGTGCTGGTCGCCCGTACTCAAGCCGTCAAGCAACTGGAATTCCTCGACGTGCCGCTGGTCGCCATCGACGCGACCGCCCCGTTGGACGAGGTGGTCCGGCGCGCGAAACGGGAAATCTGGCGGCGCCTTTGACCATGGGCAGGCAGCGCCAATGATCGTCGAGTTGTTCGGTCCGCCAGCGGTCGGCAAAACCACCTGCGCGTTCAGGCTGGCAGAGGCACTGCGCGCGCGTGGCCGCCGCGTGGACCTGCTGATGAGCCTCCGGCCTGGTGAGCAGCGGGACGATCCGCCGCACCAGCCAAGGCTTCCAGCCACGCGGCGCCTGCTTCGCCCGATGCACCTCCTGGGCGCCGATCTGCGTTACGCCGCACAGCATCGCGAGCACTTCGCCGCCGCCTGGCACTTGCTGGCCACAATGCCGCCGCGCAGCCCGCTTTGGAGCGTCCGGCTCTATCGTTACCTTCTGCACCTGCATTGCGCCTGGGAAGCGGCCGCCCTGGCGCCTTATCTCGTGCTGATTGACCAAGGCTTCGTGCAGGCCGTCGCCTCCCTGGTGCTGCTGTCCGGCTGCCGCAACGAGGCCCGCATCGAGCGCGAGTTGGCCAATCTGCCACGGCCAGACCTACTGATCGGGCTACAATCCCCTACCGCTGTGCTGCGCCATCGTCTCGCAGCCAGGCTGCCGGCTCAAGGTTGGCTGGAACGCCGGCTAGAGTTGTCGATTGAAGAGAACTTGCGCTTTACCGCCGTAATTGCCGATCTGGCGGCGCGACTGGACCGCCAGGGGCGAAGCCCTGTCTGGCTATCCTCGCCATGCGACGACGAAGCAAGTGAATCGGTTGTGGCGCAGATCGAGCAGGTGCTGTCAGCCCGGCTGATGCGCCACGGCGTGCGGCAAAACCGCCACCCCCCAGCCGCCGGCACTGGTGTCGCGCCATGATTCGGCGGTCCTCGGCGCGACAGACTGGCTCCGGCCCGCCGCTCAAGGGAAAAGCAACGGCATTCGCCGTCTATGTCTGTGGCGCGGGGCTGACTTATCTCTCCCAACTGGTGCTTGCCCGCGTCATCGGCATGGCGGCTTATGGGGCCTACGCCTACGTGCTGGGCATCGTCACGCTGCTGGCCTACCTGGCCGCGCTTGGCTTCGATGTGTCACTGCTGCGCTTTCTGCCGGCGTATAAATGCCGGCAGCAATGGAGTCTGATGCGCGGTCTTGTTGTCTATGCAGAACGGAGTGCCGCTTGTGCAGGCGGGCTGATCGCGGTGCTCGGACTTGCGGCAATCATGGCATCCGGCCACGTCGCGCGCGATGGAATGATTCTGACATTCGCGGCCGGCTTCGGCTTGGTGCCGGTGTATGCTCTGTTGTGGATACGCTGTGCCAGGGTCCGCGCGTTCGGCGGCGTCGCGGCCGCCCTGATCCCGGACCGGGTTGTACGGGATGGGTTTGTGCTGTCCGCAATCCTGCTCGCCGCCCTGTTGCCGGGTGCTATCGGCGCCCTCGGGGCAATGGTCATTACCCTGCTGGGCGGCATCGCCGGACTTGCCGCGGTCAGTTGGGCGGTTCGCAATCAGCGGACACCGATGGACACGCCGGCTGGGTTGCGCGCTGGTACCTGTGAAGCCGGTCCAGGTGAGATCGGTTTATGGCGACGTTCGATTTTTCCGCTCGTCGCTATTGCCCTGGCCGAAGTCACGGTCAACCGCGCCGGCACGCTTGCGCTGACCTGGGCGGGAGGTCCCGCCGAGGCCGGCGCCTATGCCCTTGCGTTCAATCTTTCCGCCATAGTCATCCTGCCCCGCGTCGCGGTGAACACCCAGTTCGCCCCCATGGTCGCCGATCGTTTTGCCCGCGGCGACACAGCGGGGGTGCAGGCCTTGCTCAATCACGCGAGCCTCTGGGCCATGCTGGCGGCCGCCAGCATGGCCGGCGTGTTGTGGCTCGCGGCGGTACCGGTCCTGCCCCTCGTGTTCGGTCCGGCCGTAGTCAACGCCCTGCCGGTTCTGGGCATTCTGCTGATCGGGCAAGTCATCGCGAGCGGCGCGGGATCACAGATTTTTCTGCTGACGATGTCAGGGCAGGAAAGGTTGGCCGCGATCGTCCTGATCAGTTTCGCCCTGGCTGATGTTGCCGCCAGCGTGATGCTGGTGCCGCCATTCGGTCTGTCCGGAGCCGCCGTCGCCACCTCCGCAACCCTGGTGGGAATGAATATCGCGTTGGCGCTGCTGGTATGGCGCCGCCTGGGCGTCAGGCCTGGTGGCCCAGCCGCCAATGGAGGTCACGCGGTCATGCAGCGCTCGGACAGTGCTTGATGGCGGTGCTCGCCCAGGCAACCGGCGGGATGGACCGGCGAAAGTCGGGCCGCCTCGAGATCCCGGCCAAGCGCAGCCCGATTCCATGACTGCCGATATCCGTATAGACCTGAAACGTGTGCAGCGGAAGTAGTTACATGGAGTTCAAAGACGTGACGGCGCTCAGACATGACGGTGGAAGCTCGACCGAAATACATCGCATCCGAGCGTTTTATGCGGAGTTCGATCGCGGACGGCACGAAATCACGGATCTGGAACGGATAAGCTACGCGGATCGATACCTGGTGGAGGACTGTCAGCGTCGATTGGCCGTGCTCCTCGACAAAAAGCTGGAAAAGAGTCTGTCCAGGTGCCGTGTGCTCGACCTCGGTTGCGGCTTCGGCAGCCTGCTTGCCTGGTTCCATGCACAAGGTGTCCCGGCGGAACAGCTGGTTGGTGTCGATTTACTGCCGCACCGGATCGCACTCGCTCAGAGGAGATACCCGGCCTTGACCTTCATGACAGGAAACGCCGAGCATTTGTGCCTACCGCGGCACTCCTTTGACCTCGTGCTTGCGTTTACGGTGTTTTCCTCCATCCTGGACGGGGACATGGCGCACAACGTCGCTGAAAACGTTCGTGATCTCCTTTCTCCTGGCGGTGCGGTCGTGTGGTATGACATGCGCTATCCAAATCCGTGGAACCCGAACATCAACGGTATGACGATCTCGCGGATACGGGACCTTTTTCCGTCTTTCAAGATCGATCTTGAGGCAACTACTCTCATACCACAGTTGTCACGTCGATTGCGGTCACGGATCAACGTGGCCTACCCATTGCTCGCGTCAATTCGACTCCTCCGTAGCCACTACTTGGGATTACTTCGGTGCCCGAAATGAATCTCGGCCCAGGCCACCAGATGAAACGATCTTGCTTCCTTTTGCTTCTTGGTATGTTTTCCGCCATTGTCGTGTTCGACGGTCGAGCCCAGTCGCAGCCGGCTAATGGTCCTGCGACCGATCTTCACTATGCACCGGCGGGCAACTTCGATTCCGCGGGGGGCTATTTGCCTGGTGCGACCGGCTTTAATTTGGCAGATGTCAGCAGTCCGGCTCTGATGCCGTACCTGCCCGATGGGGTTAAGGCGCTTGTTTTCCTGGGCTTGTGCGACGGTGCGAACGCCGAATTCATCGACAGGGTTACGAAATTTCTGGCGTATCGTGCCAAGGTATTCGGGTTTTATCTTATGGATGAGCCAGATTCGACCGGAAGACATAGCCCGCCATGCACGGCGGAAAACCTGAAAGAAGAGTCGGACTGGATTCATCTCCATCTGGCGGAAGCGAAGACGTTTTTTGTGCTCATGAGCCGCGGGCCTTCAACAGCGCCGGACTTTACGGGGACCTATACTGCCGCGGATACACACGTCGACTTGTTTGGAATTGACCCATACCCGTGCCGCACGGATATCGATGGATGCGACTTCGGTATGATCAAGAGCTACGTGGACGCGGCAATAAGATGGGGCATTCCAACGGATCGTATTGTGCCGGTCTATCAGACTTTCGGGGCCGGCGGATGGAGGAACGATGGGGGGGGGAAATATGTCCTGCCCAACCAATCCGAAATGGAACATATGTTACTAATCTGGAATGGACTCGCCCCCCATCCCGTCTTTGATTATGCCTATAGCTGGGGTTCGCAGAGCTCCGACCAGAGCCTTATGGGATCTGCCGTACTGCAGAAGGTTTTCGCCGCTCACAATGGCAGGTAATTTGTGAGTCTCCGGCGAACTTCCGTGGACGCTGGATCGCAGGCCGCGAGGCAGATGGCGATAGCGAACCAGAACAACGGATGTCGGCAAATAAGTCCGGTGGATCCAAACACAGTCAACCCCCAAAGCATGGCTGTCAGACTTTTGTTGCCGGCCCGAAATACACCGTATAACGCTCTGCCAATGAGGCAGGCGAAAGCAGCCACCAGCAGAAAGCCACCCTCCGTAAATAGATCGAGAGCCGTATTATGCGCCTCGAAATTTGCGGCCGCCCCTTGCAAAGGGTGATTTACCAGTCCTTCTCGCCCCGCGTTCACATGATCAGCGGCGATTTCGCTCGGCATTGGAAGATGGGGGCCTGGGCCAAGACCGAGCATCCCGGTCTCGAAGCCTCGTCGCAGTGCGGCTTTCCATAATCCCAGGCGCAAGTCCGCCTCATGATTTGCATCTTTCCCGCCATTCTTCGTAAGGCTTGTAACAGCCGACGCAATGGGATTGCCTGAGAATAAAAGAGACGGCGCCAAGGAGATCAGAAAAGCTGGCAGGAGAACTACGCCGATCCAGGCGGCCGCCGTTCGCACAGGCGTCGGTGATTCACGCGAGCGCATCCAGGCGCGCATTGTCATAGCGCAAAAGACCAGCCCGGCCGTCAAAGCCGCAAACGTGAAACTGTCACTTTGCGACAGCCGGCCGACCCAGGCCGCAAGCAGTAGACACAATACCGCACGTGCGCGACCACCGAAGGTCAGCGCTGTTTCATATCGAAACAGCGCCACCAGCAGCAATACCAGCGCCATCAGTGCAAGTTGATTGGGGTTGTCCGACCATCCTTGAAACCGTTCCCAGAACCATGGGTTAATACTAGGAACGCTAATCCCGCCCAATGCAACCACCAGCATTATGCAGAGCGGAAAAATGCCAATCCAGATGACCAGGTCGGCGACGGACTGTAGCCGCTCTGCGGCGTCAGTTCCCGCCACCATGATGCAACTGATGGCGGCGAGAATCGGATAGGTGAGAATATCATGCAAAAAATACGTAGGATCGTAGGACTCTCCGGTAACCAGTCCGACCATTGTCCCGACCGCCATCGAGAAAAACAGGCATAGCCAGAACTGGCCCATCCTGCGGAACGCTCCAGTAAGCGGTGCGACGTGCGATGCGGTCAAAAGCCGCATGAAAAGCCAGGTAACCAGGAGGACCTCGCCAGGCCCCAAGGGGCTGCCCCCGATCCGCAATTGCGAAGCCGTGGAGAAAACGAGACCCGTCGCAAGCAGGACGTCGGCACCTGTATCGCGCTTCCTGCGTCGAACCGGATTTTGACAGGTAAGACTGCTAACCATTGCGTCTGGGGCTCACGGTATATTTCGCTGCGGACATGCACGGGAGAATTTCGTTTGCCCGTCGATTGACCATCCGTCATCCACTCTTGGTGCCTCCTACTCATAAAGCTAAAGTATCAGCTTCTGCCATTCGCAATTGAAGAGCGGATAACATTTTTCGATCTAGTGTCCCGATCCTTGACCCAACTTCCACAGTTAGCGCCTAGTTCTGTTGAAAACCCGCAGAATATCGCGGCTTTCGCGGGTCTCGGCAAAATTGTGGTGCTAAATATGGAGTTCTTCCGGCGAAGAACCCGGCCGA
>JBEKLE010000070.1:0-19015 GCA_050010355.1 Rhodopila sp.
GCCGTTGATATGCACCTGACCCGCAAGATCGACATGGCGGCGCGCAAACAGGCGGCGATCGACCTCCTGCGAGGAGGTGCGCACGGTGCGGATGATCGCGGTCCTGAGGTCGCTCACGGCGGTGGCAAGCCCGCGCGTGTTCGCCAGGACCGTTTCGGCATATTCGCTGCCCAGCCCCGCTTCGGTGGAAACCTCCAGGTTGCGCTCGTTCATTTCCGATACGGCCGCGGCGGTCTCCGCGACATTGCGGGCGATCCCGGCGGTTGCAACGCCTTGCTGCTCGACGGCCGCGGCGATGGAACCCGACACCGTGTCGATCTCGGACACCGTCGCCTTCATGTGGTTCACCGCGCTGATCGCCTCGCCGGTGGCGGCTCGGATCGCTGCGATATGGCGGGTGATTTCCTGCGTGGAGCGGGCCGTCTGGGCGGCAAGCTGCTTGACCTCGGAGGCCACGACGGCGAACCCCTTGCCGGCCTCACCGGCGCGCGCGGCTTCGATCGTGGCGTTCAAGGCCAGCAGGTTCGTCTTCCCCGCGACATCCCTGATCATGTCGGCAACCGCGCCGATGCGGCCAACTTCCAGGTCCAGCGCGTCGATCGCGACGCGTGTCGTGTCGCCGGCCGCGACCGCGCGCACAACGATGCCGGCCGAGGTGTGGACCTGGCTGCCGATCGACGTGATCGAGCCAGCGAGCTTTTCGGCCGCGCTGGCAACCGTATGCACGATGGCTAAAGCCTGTCCCGCTGCGGCGGCCGCGGCCTTTGCCGAACCGCCCGTTCGCTCCGCCATCGATTGCATGCTGCCGGCGGTCGCCGACAACTCGACGCTGCGCTGGGCGGCTTCGGCCAGAGCCGCCCCGGCGCTGGTTTCGATGTTCGCCGCCATGTCCAGCAGGGCGGCCCGCTTCTGCTCCTCCGCCTCCTGGCGCTCCCGCTCCCCCGCCTCGGTCAGGCGCTGGTTCTCGACCGCGTGGATTCGGAACACCTCGAGGGCGGCGGCCATCTGGCCAATCTCATCGTGTTTCCCGCGTGCCGGCACCACGATATCGAATTCGCCGGCGGCCAGCCGTTTCATCGCCGCGATCATCCGGCCGAGCGGGCGGGTGATACCGCCGATCACGATGAACAGGACGAGCATCACGGTGGACAGGATGATGCCCGCGGTGACCGCCGGCAGGACGATCGACATGGTCTCCTGGAAATGGCCGAGGTCCCGCGCCACGGCGGCGACATCCGCCTCGTTCTCGCTCGCGAGCGTGGTAATGGCCTCGCTGAGGGCATGACGGTTGGCCCGGTTGGTCATGCTGTTGCCAACTCTGGCTGCTTCGGCGGCGCCTTGGCTGCGCGCCACCCGGACCACGTCGGTTCGGAGCGCGATGAAGGCCTGAATTTGCCGTTCGCAGCCGGCCAGCGCCTCTGCTTCGGCCGGGCCGACCAGGCCGGCCCACCGGTGCATCAGGTCATCGATGCGGGCGAGGTTGGCCAGCATCGGCTTGCTGTAGCCCTCGATTTCGGCGGGATCGTTCGTGAGGTAAAGCCCGCGTGCGTCCATGACGACGGTGTTGAGCAGGCCGTTCACCTTCTCCCCGATGATGGCGCGCTCTGACGCGCGTTCCATCGTGCGCACCTTGTCGTCATAGACGTGGATCGCGTAGACGCCGGAGCCGCCGACAACCCCCGCCGCCACGGCGAGCAAGCCTAATGCGCCGCACAGCTTGGCCGCGATGCCCGCGTTCCGGAACGTCAATGCAGCGAACATCGGGCGAACACTCTCTGATTTTGTCGCCCGGCGATACAACAACTCCTTTAACGAAAGGTTATCGCCCCAGGTGAAAAGCCACCCGGAACACCACCGCCACGCTGGCGCGCACGGATTTTTGTATTGCGTCGAGTCGCCGGGGGGAAATTGTGACCTCTTCGGCGGTTGGCGCCTGACGTTAATTGCAGATATCGAAATGTAACGCGGGCGCTGATCCGGCGCGAAAACCGGACCCGCTGACGCCACGCAATGGCTGCATTAGCTTGTGTTGATGGCAGTAACCGACCTGATAGGGTTCGACAGCTTCACGCTCAGGGGCGACCCGCTCACCCGGGCGATGGCTGCCCTGAGAGTGGCGCGGCAGCAGGTGCGACTGGCGATCGCCGACACGGACAGCGCGCGCATTGAGGATGCGCTGTCCGCCATTGAGGACGAAATCGGCGTTCACCTGTCCAGGATCGCCGGGGCGATCGATGACGACGCCGCCGAGCTTGAGGAGAGCGGCGAAGCGACATCTCAGCGGCAGGCGTGGTTGCCGCTGCGGGCGGCCTGAGATGGCGCAGCGCCCGGTATGGCGGGGTCATCTGCGCCTGGCACTGGTGTCATGTCCGGTCGCTCTGTTCAGCGCGAAGCATGATCGCAGCAGCATTAAATTCAATCTGATCAATCCGGAGACGGGCAACCGGATCCGGATGCTGAGCGTCGACGCTGAAACCGAGAAGCCGGTCGAGCGGCGGAACCTGGTGAAAGGCTATGAGTTCAGGAAGGACACGTATCTTCTGCTGAGCAACGAAGACCTCGATAGTGTGAAGGTTGAGAGTTCGGAGGTCATGAACGTTGAGAAGTTTGTCGACGGCGGTTCGATCGATCCGCTGTATTATGATACGGGGTATTATCTGGCGCCCGACGGCACAGCCGGACGAGACGTTTACCAGATTCTCCGCGAGGCGATCGGGCGGACTGGCCGTGTTGCGCTTTCAAGGGTGGTGATCGGTCAGCGCGAGCGGGTCGTTGCGTTGCGCCTGTTTGACGGAGGCCTGGCTGCCCATACGTTGTATGAGCAGCGCGACCTCAACGATGCGAGCGGGCTGTTCGACGATCCGGTGCCTGTCGACGAAGAAATGGTGAAGCTGGCGACGCAGCTTGTTGACCGTCAGACCGCTGCGTATGAGCCCTCGGACATCGAAGACCGCTATGAGACCCGCCTGAGGGCGATGCTGGACGCCAAGTTGAAAGGCGAGGGCATCAACCTGGATGCTGCTCCTGAGGCGCCGGCGACCAACGTGATCGACCTGATGGCAGCGTTGCGGAAAAGCCTAAGCGAGACCGAGACTGAGCCTGTGGCAAGCAAGTCGGGGGACGCCACGGCCAGCAAGCCCGCCAAGTCCCCCCCGGCAAAGTCGCCAACGCCAACGCCGCCGGCGAAGACGCGCAAGCGTGCGTCGTGACGAAGGCGGGCGAGGGCAGGTCGTGACGAGGTTGCGCAAGGGTAGGTCGTGACGAGGTTGCGCGAGGGTAAGTCGTGACGAGGTTGCGCAAGGTAAGTCGTGACGAGGTTGCGCAGGGGCAGGTCGTGACGCTGCGGTTATCGTTCTGACTTCGCGGCAAAAAGTCATGCCTTGCTTGCCGTGAGCGCCGGCGCCCAGCATGGCAGGTCCTGTATGTCGCTGTGGCGGCGGGTCTCGACCCTGGGACAGGTGCGGCGGTGGCCGATGCCGCGATCGCTGTCGACGCGGCGGGTGGCATTTCGACCTTGCGCCAAAGAATGCTGAAAACGCCTCTATGCCGGACGAGCACGGCCTGCCCGCTAATCTCCCAGCTTTAGCTGGATGGGTTTTTTTGTCCGTGGCCGGCCACGCTTCGGCATCGGCGGTTCCAGTCGTCGCGCTTCGCCGATAAGCGGCATCTTCAACTGCGGATCCACAGGCTTCGGATTGGAATCCCGCTGCTCGGCCGCGATTTTCTCGTGGTGATCCAGCATGCGGCGGAGATGATCTGCTGCGATTGCTGCCATGCCAGTCCCCTTGCTGCAGCCGGCTCAAGCGACGCATTGTAGACGTCGGGCGGAGCGGAGGAAAGCGCCGCAAGCGCCCGCGGAGCCCTCGCGCTGCAAATCGGTCCGGCCACATGGTCGCGGGGACATGCGCACCGCATCAATGCGGGCCACGTCGGCCCAGATCCGCCGCAAACGGTGCATCATCGCGGTCTCCCGGCCCGGCTATCAGATGAGATCCGCCGTTGGCAGCCAAAGCACCTGGCTGATCCGGTCAGCGCCCGACGCGATCATCGCCATACGGTCGAACCCCAGTGCGATGCCTGCGCCTGGCGGCATGCCGTGTTCGAGGGCGGTGAGGAAATCCTCGTCCAGCGGCCAGTCCGGCCCGTACATGGCATGGCGCCGAGCCCGGTCGGCCTCGAAGCGGGCACGCTGCTCGACCGGATCGGTGAGTTCGACGAAGGCATTGGCCAGTTCGATGCCACAGACGAACAGCTCGAAGCGCTCCGCGACACGCGGATCGGCCGGATCACGGCGGGCCAGGGCGGCCTGTGCGGCCGGCCAGTGGGTCAGGAACGTCGGATGCTGGCGGCCCAGGGCCGGTTCGATCCGCTCCAACAGGAGGCGGAAGAACAGGTCCTCCCATGTCTCGCCTTGCCGCAAAGTTGCGCTTGCGGCGGCGGCCAGCGCGGCGGCATCCTCGCCGATCGCCAGCAGATCGACGTCGGCGTATTCACGAAATGCCTCCGCCACCGTCAGTCGGTCAAACTTCGACAGATCGGTGGTAATGCCGCGGCAGCGGACGACGGGCGGCAAGGTCGAGCGCAACAGGTCGGTGGTTTCGGCGATCAGCGCGTCCATGTGTCCCACTGTGTGTCCCACTGCCTGTCCCGCTGGCCCGCCGCCGGGCCGGTACCATTCGAGCATGGTGAATTCGGGAGCGTGCAGAGCGCCGCCCTCACCGTCGCGCCAGACGCGGGCGAACTGGAAGATCGGGCCCGCTCCGGCCACCAGAAGGCGTTTCATGGCAAATTCCGGGCTGGTATGCAGCCAGAGCTTCTCCGGCGTGCCGTCGGGATGGGTTCGGGATGTCGCGAAGGCCCGCAGATGGACGTCCTCGCCGGGGGCGGGAACGGCGTAGGGAGTTTCGACTTCCTGATAGAGGCGGGCCCCGAAAAACCCGCGCACGGCGCGGGTCAGGGACGCCCTTCGCCGCAGGAACGGCATGCGTGCGGCGAGGCTTTCAGGATGCCAGGGTGGACGGCAAGTGGGAGGGGCCATGCCGGGATGTTTACCGCGCGGTGGGTTCTGCCCCCGCGTTGCCACAAAAGTGACACCAGGGGACCTCGGTTGATACCAAATTTGCAGACTGTAAGAGGGAGGCGACTACCATGGGGCTGATTTTGCTGATCCTGATCCTGTTCCTGTTGTTTGGCGGGGGCGGATATTATGGCTACCGGTCCGGCTACTACGGCGGCGCCCATTACGGCGGCGGGCTGACTCTGATTGTGGTGATCGTGGTGCTGTTCCTGCTGTTCGGCGGTCACGGCGGATATTACCACTACTAAAGCCGGGACGACCGAGCCGGAGCCTGACAGGTCGCCGTCCGGACCATTTGCCTCGGCACGGCGCCGGAGCAGATGGTCCGGGAGGCGCTGCGGTGTTCAGAGCGTGCCGGCTGTTTTTACTGACGTTTTTTCATCGATTCCGGTGCGGGAGGGTATACTTTTTCCAAACTCTCAGGCGGCGGCAAACTGGCCGCGGCCGAACACCTTGTCGAGAGTGGCGGCCTCGGCCTTGTCGGAAGCCGTCGTCTGGGCGCGAACGGCTTCCACCGCGGCGAGTGCCTTCTGCACCGCCGGCCGTTCGTCGATAGCGGTTACCCAGCGTGTGACGTGCGGCAGCTTCGCCGCGGCTTCGGCCCCAAGCAAGGCCGGGACGTTCCGCATCCATGGGAATGTCGCGATATCGGCAACCGAATATTCGGACCCGGCCAGATAGTCCGAACCGCCTAGCCGCCGGTCGATCACCTCGCACACACGCATCACCTGGGTGAGATAGCGGCTTTTGGAATAGTCGTTGCCCTCCGGTGCGAACCGCAGGAAGTGGACGTACTGGCCGAACATAGGCCCGACGGTCGACATCTGGGTCATCAGCCACTGGATGGCGTCGAACTTCGCGGCGGTGTCCTTTGGCAGCAGCCGGTTGGTCTTCTCCGCCAGATAAAGCAGGATCGCACCTGACTCGAACAGGGTGTACGGCTTTCCGCCTGGTCCATCCGGATCCGTGATGACCGGCACCTTGGCGTTCGGGTTCAGCTTCAGGAACGCATCGTCGAACTGCTTTCCACTGAAAACATCGACCGGGTGGACGGTGTAGGGCAGCGCGAGTTCCTCGAGCGCGATGTAGATCTTGACGACGTTGGGACTCCCCATCCCATACAGGGCAATCATCGTGGTATCCTCCCGTTCCGTGTCGGATCGCGGCACCATCGCATGGCGGCGCCCCCAGCGGAAGAAGATGAGCGGCGGAAGGGGAGCAGCGGATGGTTAATCGGACCGCTCTGCGTCGCTTGCTGTCCACTCCGAAATTGGCTTACGCTGCATTGCGGCAGCACGATTGCCATCTGCTCATTCAACGGGCAAAAGGGGCTCTTGCGCATCATCGCGCACACTCTGAAGGCAGATATGTTACGCCAGGGAAAGTTGTGGCAATGCAAGAGGTTGTGAGACAAGGTCTTTACGATCCCAGGAACGAGCATGATGCGTGCGGCGTCGGCTTTGTGGTGAACATCAAGGGCCGAAAATCTCATGATATCATCTCCCAGGGTCTGAAAATCCTGGAGAACCTGGATCATCGCGGCGCCGTAGGCGCTGATCCGCTGATGGGCGACGGAGCCGGCATCCTCATTCAGCTTCCCGACGCCCTCCTGAACGACTGGGCCCGGGCGACCGGAAAGTCCCTGCCGGCGGTCGGCCGCTACGCGGTCGCGATGTGCTTCCTGCCGCGCGACCCGGCGGCGCGGGACTACGTGATCCAGCACTTCGAGCAGGTGGTCGCCAAGGAAGGCCAGTCCATGGTCGGCTGGCGCGACGTACCGGTCGACCTCACCGGTCTCGGCAAGACCGTGATCGAGACCATGCCGGTGATCCGGCAGGCGATCGTTGCGTCGAACATGTCGATCCGTGATCAGAACGCGTTCGAGCGCAAGATCCTGGCAATCCGCAAACAGATCCTCAATAATCTGCGCACCCTGGCGGAAAAGAAGAATATTCCCGGGGTCACCGAAACATATATGCCGTCGTTCTCGACCCGGACGGTCGTGTACAAGGGCCTTCTGCTCGCGACGCAGGTGGGCGGCTTCTACCATGACCTGCGTAACGCGCTGACGACCTCGGCACTGGCGCTGGTGCATCAGCGGTTCTCCACCAACACGTTCCCATCCTGGAAACTGGCGCATCCGTATCGCTTCCTGGCGCACAACGGCGAGATCAACACGGTGCGCGGCAACGTCAACTGGATGTATGCGCGCCGGCGGTCGATGGAATCCGACCTGATCGGGCCGGACCTGAACAAGATGTGGCCGATCATCCCGCATAACCAGTCCGATACGGCCTGTATCGACAATGCGCTGGAGATCCTGGTGGCCGGCGGTTACTCCTTGTCGCATGCGATGATGATGCTGATCCCGGAGGCGTGGGCGCATGACCCGCTGATGGATCCGGAGCGCAAGGCGTTCTACGAGTATTATGCCGCGCTGATGGAGCCGTGGGACGGCCCGGCGGCGATCGCGTTCACCGACGGCCGGCAGATCGGCGCCACCTTGGACCGCAACGGGCTGCGGCCGGCGCGCTATGTCATCACTGACGACGACTACGTGATCATGGCCTCGGAATCCGGCGTGCTGCCGGTGCCGGAGGAAAAGATCGCCCGCAAGTGGCGTCTGCAGCCGGGCAAGATGCTGCTGATCGACCTGGAAGAAGGCCGCATCATCGACGATGCGGAGATCAAGCAGAAGCTGGCGCGCGAGCATCCGTACGCTGACTGGCTGAAGCAGACCCAGTTCAAGCTGGAGGAACTGCCGGAAAGCGAGGAGCAGCCCGCGCTGCCCCGCCCCAACGACACGCAATGGCTGCTGCACAGCCAGCAGGCCTTCGGCTATACGCAGGAAGACGTGCAGTTCTTCCTGGAGCCGATGGGCGCCGTGGGTGACGATCCGGTGGGATCGATGGGCACCGACACACCGCTGGCGGTCCTGTCGGACAAGCCCAAGCTGCTGTTCAACTACTTCAAGCAGAATTTCGCCCAGGTCACCAACCCGCCGATCGATCCGATCCGCGAGGAACTGGTGATGTCGCTCGTCTCGATCATCGGGCCGCGGCCGAACCTGCTGGGGCATCATGCAGGCAACTACCTGCGGCTGGAGGTGGCGCAGCCGATCCTGACCAACACGGATCTGGAGAAGATCCGCGACATCGACAATATCGCCGGCGGCGCGTTCCGCACGCAGACGATCGACATCACCTGGCCCGCCGGCGAGGGCGCGGACGGGATGGAAAAGGCCATATTCCGGATTTGCCAGGAAGCGACCGAGGCGGTGCTGGCGGACTACACCATCCTGATCCTCTCGGACCGCGAAGCCAGCGAACACCGCATCCCGGTGCCGTCGCTGCTCGCCACGGCTTCGGTACACAACCACCTCATCCGCCAGGGCCTGCGCATGAGCAGCGGCATCGTCGTTGAAACCGGCGAGGCGCGGGAAGTGCACCATTTCTGCGTCCTGGCCGGCTACGGCGCCGAGGCGATCAATCCCTATCTGGCGTTCGAGACGCTGGAGCAGATCCGCGTCCAGACGAAGATGAAAAAGTCGGCCTCGGAGGTGAAGAAAAACTACCTGAAGGCAGTCGGCAAGGGCATCATGAAGGTGATGTCCAAGATGGGCATCTCGACCTACCAGTCCTATTGCGGGGCGCAGATCTTCGACGCGGTCGGACTATCGTCATCGTTCGTGGATCGGTGTTTCACCGGCACGGCGACGACGATCGAGGGCGTCGGTTTCGCCGAGGTCGCGCAGGAAGCGGTGGCCCGTCACCAGGCGGCCTACGGCCACAACCCGATCTATCGCGACATGCTGGATGTCGGCGGCGACTACGCTTTCCGTCTGCGGGGTGAGGCGCATGCCTGGACACCCGAGTCCGTGGCCAGGCTGCAGCACGCCGTCCGCGGCAACCTGCCGGCCGAGTTCCACGCCTTTACCCGCACCATCAACGATCAGAGCGAGCGGCTGCTGACCATTCGCGGACTGATGGATCTGAAGTTCGCACCGACGCCGGTTCCTATCGAGGAGGTTGAACCGGCGGCATCGATCGTCAGGCGCTTCGCCACCGGGGCGATGAGCTTCGGGTCGATATCGCGTGAGGCGCACACCACGCTGGCAATTGCGATGAACCGGATCGGCGGCAAGTCGAACACCGGCGAGGGCGGCGAGGAGTCCGACCGCTACAAGCCGCTGCCGAACGGGGATTCCGAGCGGTCGGCGATCAAGCAGGTGGCGTCGGGCCGGTTCGGGGTGACGACCGAGTATCTGGTGAACGCCGACGACCTCCAGATCAAGATGGCGCAGGGCGCCAAGCCGGGCGAAGGCGGACAGTTGCCCGGGCACAAGGTGGACAAGAACATCGCCCGCGTGCGCCACTCGACGGCTGGGGTCGGCCTGATCTCGCCGCCGCCGCATCACGACATCTACTCGATCGAGGATCTGGCGCAGCTTATCCACGACCTGAAGAATGCCAATCCGCGGGCGCGGATTTCGGTCAAGCTGGTGTCCGAGGTGGGGGTTGGCACGGTCGCGGCCGGTGTCTCCAAGGCGCGCGCGGATCATGTCACGATTTCGGGCTACGAAGGCGGCACGGGTGCGAGCCCGCTGACCTCGCTGACCCACGCCGGCTCACCCTGGGAAATCGGCCTGGCCGAGACCCAGCAGACGCTGGTTCTGAACGAACTGCGCAGCCGCATCGTGGTGCAGGTCGACGGCGGGCTGCGCACCGGGCGCGACGTGGTGATCGGGGCGCTGCTGGGGGCCGACGAATTCGGCTTCGCGACGGCACCGCTGATCGCCGCCGGCTGCATCATGATGCGCAAGTGCCACCTGAACACCTGCCCGGTCGGGGTGGCGACGCAGGACCCGGTGCTGCGCAAACGCTTCACCGGCACGCCTGAGCATGTCATCAACTTCTTCTTCTTCATCGCCGAGGAAGTGCGCGGGCTGATGGCACAGCTTGGCTTCCGCACGTTCAGCGAGATGATCGGCCAGGTCGACAAGCTGGATATGCGCAAGGCGGTTGAGCATTGGAAGGCGCACGGCGTTGATCTGGGCCGGATCCTTTACCAGCCGCAGATGAAGCCGGGCGTCGGCATCCATCACAGCGAGGCGCAGAATCACCACCTGGACAAGGCGCTGGACCAGGTGTTGCTCCGCGAGGCGGAGGCGGCGCTGGACTCGCAGACCCCGGTGCGGCTGTCGCATCCGATCCGCAACGTCAACCGCACCGTCGGCGCGATGCTGTCGGGCGAGGTCGCGCGCCGGTACGGGCATGTCGGCCTTCCCGAAGATACCATCTCGGTCAGCCTGACCGGCACCGCCGGGCAGAGTTTCGGCGCCTTCCTGTCGCGCGGCGTGTCGCTGTACCTGACCGGCGACGCCAACGACTATGTCGGCAAGGGCCTGTCCGGCGGCCGCGTCGTGGTGCGCCAGCCACCGAACGTGAAGCGCGATCCGGGCGAGAACATCATTGTCGGCAACACGGTGCTGTACGGCGCGATCGCCGGCGAGGCGTATTTCCAGGGCGTCGCCGGTGAACGGTTCGCGGTGCGCAACTCCGGCGCGGTTGCGGTCGTGGAAGGCTGCGGCGATCATGGCTGCGAATACATGACCGGGGGCGTAGTCGTGGTGCTGGGCGACACGGGCCGGAACTTCGCGGCCGGCATGTCGGGCGGCATTGCCTACGTCTATGACGAGAACGCCCGGTTCTCGCGACTGTGCAACATGGCTGGCGTGGAGCTGGAGAGCATTGGCGTGGCCGAACTGGGCCTGGCCGATGAACACGGCCGGCCACGGCAACGGGCTGCCAGCGTTGAGGACAGCGGCATGGGCGACCCGCTGCGCTTCGACGCCGAACGGCTGCGCATCCTGGTCGAACGGCATCTGCTGTTCACCGGCAGCGACCGGGCCAGGGCGTTGCTGGACGACTGGGAAGGCGCGTTGTCCGGCTTCATCAAGGTGATGCCGCGCGACTACAAGAAAGCGCTGTTCGACCAGCGGGCGGAAGCACAGGCCGCCGCCACCGTTGCCGCCGAGTAGGAACTTCCTCGCCAGGCCATGCGGTCAGCCCCTTGCGGGGCCGCGGATGGCTGGGGCGAGACGATCTGGAGACGTTCATGGGTAAGGTTACTGGCTTCCTTGAGATCGAGCGGCACGACCGCGCTTACGAAAAGCCCGACGTGCGGGTGAAAAGCTTCACCGAATTCGTCAAGCCGCTGCCGGCCGAGGAGCTCAACGGCCAAGCGGCGCGGTGCATGGATTGCGGCATCCCGTTCTGTCACAACGGCTGTCCGGTCAACAACCAGATCCCGGACTGGAACAACCTGGTGTACCAGGAACAGTGGGAGGAGGCAGTGATCAACCTCCACTCCACCAACAATTTCCCGGAGTTCACCGGCCGCATCTGCCCGGCCCCGTGCGAGGCGGCGTGCACGCTGAACATCGACGACAATCCCGTTACGATCAAGACGATCGAGTGCGCCATCGTCGATCGCGGATGGGCGGAAGGCTGGATCGTGCCGGTCCCGCCGCCGGTCAGGACCGGCAAGGCGGTGGCGGTGGTCGGGTCCGGGCCGGCCGGCATGGCGTGCGCGCAGCAGCTCGCACGGGTCGGTCACGCGGTGACGCTGATCGAGAAGGAGGACCGCATCGGCGGCCTGCTGCGCTACGGCATCCCCGACTTCAAGATGGAAAAACATCTCGTCGATCGCCGTGTCGAGCAGATGGCGGCAGAGGGCGTGAGGTTCCAGCCGCGCACCGAGGTCGGCAAGGACGTCACGGTTGACGCGTTGCTGGCGGAGTTTGACGCCGTTGTGCTGTCGGGCGGGGCGGAGTGGCCGCGCAACCTGGACGTTACGGGGCGTGAGCTGGACGGCATTCACTTCGCGATGGATTTTCTGACGCAGCAGAACAAGCGCGGCGCCGGCGACGACGAGCCGGTGGCGGCCCCTGCAGGAACGATCAGTGCCAAGGGCAAGCACGTGATCGTTGTCGGCGGTGGCGATACCGGGTCGGACTGCATCGGCACCTCGGCGCGCCAGGGAGCGGCCTCGATCACGCAAATCGAAATCATGCCGAAGCCGCCGGTTCGGGAGAACAAGGGAATGGTCTGGCCGGACTGGCCGATCAAGCTGCGGTCGTCCCACGCGCACGATGAAGGCGTCGAGCGGGACTGGTCGGTGTTGACCAAGCACGCGATCGGCAAGGACGGGCGCGTCACCGCACTGGACTGTGTCCGCGTCGAATGGGACCGCACCCCGGACGGACGCATGACGATGAAGGAAATTCCCGGCAGCGAGTTCCAGATGAAGGCCGATCTGGTGCTGCTGGCGATGGGTTTCCTCGGGCCGCGCCGGGGGGCGCTGCTGGATCAAGCAGGGGTCGAACTGGATCAGCGCGGCAACGTGCTGGCCAACACCGTGCAGTACCAGACCTCTCGGCACAGACTTTTCACGGCGGGCGACATGCGGCGCGGCCAGTCGCTCGTGGTTTGGGCGATCCGCGAGGGACGGCAGTGCGCGCGGGCGGTGGATGTCGCGCTGATGGGGACCAGCACGCTGCCGCGGTAGGGAAGACGAGGGCTCCGCTGCCAGTGGGTATCGGATAGCGTTTTTCGCGTGGCGCGTGCGCGGTTCGGGTCATCGCGGACTGGTACACTTTAACTCAAATGAGTCCTGGGCCGCGGGAGAGTCTAACCGACCTTGGGTTGACATTGCCCTCTCTTTCCGTAGACCAGAACCAGGTATCGTTCTTGAACGTCGAACTTTTCAGGCCGTTCGCGTCGTCCGCAATCCCGAAGTGTTCTATCCCGGTCGGATCCGATAACCGGCCAAACCGCAGACCGTTTGGGATCCTCTCAGGGAAAAGAAGCAGGTGGGCTAGTGGAGACTCATATTTTGCTGACGCCTAAATTGACGCGTGATCTGAGCGAAAATGGCACCGCTTGGCTCGATCTCGTTCGCGCAATCGCGACTAATCTGGTGCTCCTGGATCATATACAATCGATCTACGGGGAGACGCCGCGTTGGGGCGCATTGGGCGAACTGGGCGTGTGCCTGTTCTTTCTCTTGTCGGGGTTCCTGATTTTTCAGTCTTGCTGGAACCGGCTAAGACGCCCAGGGCGGTCGAATTTTGGTCCGTTCCTTGTCGACCGTTTTGCCCGAATCTACACACCGTACATACCGGTGCTGCTGATCATCGTGGCGTTGAACTACCTATATCCGTTGGGTCACTTCGTCGGCGAATGGGGAAAGGGCGGGATATCGGAGGGGCCTGTGTCTCTTGCCGCGAACCTTCTGATGTTGCAGGACTATCCGCTCTTTCAGGCGGGTCATTGGCTCATCGGCCCGATAATACCCTTTGTTCATTCGTACAACACCGCCGAACCGTTTTGGACGGTTGCGGTTGAATTCTGGATTTACGTGCTTTTCGGACTGAGTTTCTTCGGTGTCTGCGGGGAAAGGTTCAGGCCACTGGCGCTCGTGTTAGGGGCTGTGGCGTCGCCGGTCGTTATCTGGAATGGCGGTGCTGGCGGCGGACATGGTCTTTCGCTTGTGTGGCTTTTGGGCGCCCTGGGCGCCTACGTGTGGGTGACAGTATGGCATGACAGCAAGCTCAAGGGGACGATTGGGGCCATTCTGACTGTTGCAGCGGCGATGTGCATATGCGGGCGGGGCGTTAAGACGGGGTGGGTTGTTTATGACACTGGCTTGGAAATGTTGATCGGCATGCTCATGCTCGGCGTTTTGTCGACGTTGGAAGCCATCGCGCGGCTGCCCGCTTTCCTGCGGTCGACGTGCAAATTCCTGGCGTCCTACAGCTTCAGTCTCTACCTTGTGCACAACACGACGTTGATTGTGCTCCGTGATGCGTTCCCCAGCGGGTCCATGACGGGCATGTGCATTGCGTTTGTAACCTCACATTTGGTCGCATTGGGTTGCTACTGGTTATTCGAGAGGCACTATCGTCATATCGGAAGTTGGCTGAAAATGCAGCGGTTGCCCGCCATCAGCGTGGCGCGGGAAGTGTAGGCGGGTTCTCGGCGAACCTGCCCGTTGTCGTCGAGGAGGCGCTTTTTGCTTCGGCGCCCTTCGATACCGCGCCCGGTCGTCTCCGACGTCGGACATGCCTCCGGCCATCGCCATCGGTCCCGTTCGCGGATGCAGCGCCGCCCCGGCGAAGGCTGGGGGCAGAGCCCGGGCTGATCCTTGGCTTACCTAGTGCCGGCCGGTGGCCGCGTCCCACCAGGGGCAGACACCTTCCATGCGACTGTAGTTGCCGTCCAGGACATAGAGGGGTTCGCGCTTGCCTTCGGCGGCGGCTTTCAGGCGCATGTCTCTCGCCTTCTGGCGCTGGTCGTCCGGCAGCCAGGCGCGATCATGGCCCCACAGGCTGGGGCCAACGGTAACTTCGGTGGGCGTCCAACGGCCGGGTGTCACTTCCTTGCCGCCCCAGCCGTATTCCAACATGAAGCCGCCGGGCGAGCGCAAATAGTAGGAGGTGACGGCGTCGTTCGGATGGCGGCCGAGCGTCGTGGCGATTTTCTCGGGCTCCCCGAGCGCGATGTCATAGCCTTGGCCCACATCGTCCAGCGAGAACAGTTCCACCATCAGGTGGTGCAGGTCCTGCTTGCTGGTCTCGATCAGCGCCACGGAATGGTGCCGCGGGTTCGTGTGCATGAAGTATGCCCGGAAAGGCGTGGTGATGAAGTCGCTGACGCCGAAGCCGAGCACGTCCTTATAGAAGCCAAGCAGGTCGTCGATGTTCTTTACGTGGAACACGATGTGTCCCATGCCGAGCGCGCCCGTCCGGAAGCCGGAGATTGAGCGGCCCGGCCGGAAGGGTTCGGCAGCGATGGCGGCGCCGTGGAAGGCCTCCAGATGGTTGCCTCCGGGGTCGTCGAAGCTGATCAGTTCCTTGACGAAGCGCTGGTCCGCCAGCGATTTTGGCTCCTGACGGACGGTCACGCCGGCGGCGTCAAGCCTTGCGGCGAGGGATTGAAGGGCGTCGGCGCCGGCGACCTCGAAGCCGAAATAGCGTTCGCCCTCGGCCAGCGAGCGGTCGACGACCAGCCGCTGCGAGCGATCATCCATGCGGAAAGCGCGGACGGTGTTGCCGCGCTCGATCATCTGCATGCCCAGCCAGTTGGTGGCGAACGAGGTCCAGCCGGACAGGTCCGACGCGCCGACGCCCACATAGCCGAGGCCTTGGATCTCCATTGGTGTTCCTCCTGCGCACGCCGCTAATCGCTCACAATAGCAGCGGCCATCGCCGGTGCAATCGGCCAACGCCCCGCACCCGGCGCGGCCCCGGCCATCGAAGGCCGCCGTTACGCGTCGGACGACTGTGCGACCAGGTGTTCGAGCTGCTCGAGCAGGCGCGCGCTTGAGACCGGCTTGCCCAGGATGTGGAAGTGCACGCCTGCTCTGGCGGCGACGGTTGTGATCTCATCCGCATACCCCGTCAGCAGGATCGCCGGCAGGTCATGTCTGAGCTCCCTTGCACGACGGATCAGCGCGATTCCGTCTGCCCCGGGCATGGTAAGGTCGGTGATCAGCACGTGAACGACCGGTTCCTGCCGCAGGATCGTCAGCGCCTCCGGCGCGTCCGCGGCCTGGAGAGGACAGTAGCCTGAAATCTCCAACAGATCGGCCAGCGTTTCCCGAACGGAATTATCGTCGTCGACGACGAGTATCCGCCTCTTGCCTGCCGCGTTTGCCGTCACTGAGGCCGAATAGGCTGGGTGGCGCTCCGATGAGTCCCCGTGTTCGGTCGTTTCGGCGGGGTTCGGGTGCGGTGCATCCCGGTAAGTTGCGTCATACTCTGTTTTCATCCCTCGCCCCCTCCTGAATTAACCAAGAGCCCTTGGGACCGACCCATCGCTGCTGGCTTCTCATTGTCACGGCAGGCGAAGGCGATGGACCATCGCCGGCATGGTGGGACAGCGCTGCCGGCGAATCAATTTCATCGCCGGTTGGCATAAGCCTCGCGTGCCGGCCAATCCGGCGCACGTCAGTGGAAAGTCGCGACCACTTGCGAGGTGAATTTGCGGCCACCAGCTTTCGCCATTGCTGTTTCGATCAGTGAGATAAATCGTGAAAAAAGAACGACGTACCGAGCGGCGATATCCCGTTGCTCGAGATGACGTTCGGCATGCGGTATAATATAGATCCATTTCGCATCGCGATGTGCTGTCAATCGAGAGCCTCAACGCCCTTGTGATGGGGAATCATCACTTGCCAGATCGCGTTAACCTCCGCGGCCGCGGCGTGGTGCCCTGATCGACACGTTAGGCAGTTTGGCGGCCCAGGTCTCCAAAAAAACGCCTGTGAAACCTTGGTGGCTTTAATTTCAAAAAAGTCACGGCGTTACCAATTTCAGTTCCGAAGATGACAAATATCAAGTTACGGCTCGTCTGCGCCGGGTCCCGCCCGGGCGGACAATCAGCGGCTGGCAGCGTAGGTCGTTTGTGACTTAGCACAACCAAAGCTGCTGCGTCGCATGTCCACTCCGGCTCTCGATCGACTGAACCGAGATCGAGCTCCGCCGGGGGGCTTCAGCGTTGCGGACCTTGCCCAGCACCTCTGGCGCACAAAGCAAAAAAGCCCCGGGGGGCGCGCCAGTGAGCGGTCGGGCATCCGAGCCTCGGCTTGACCGCACGCCACGGGATTGACCAAACTGTCTGAAATCGGATCGTCCAAAGGCAGGCCATGGGTCCAAAGGCAGGCCATGCGCCGGCTGAAAGCCGTTGGCGTTCCGACGTGCGTAAACGGCGAAAGGGAGTGCGATGCCTCATGTAACGCTGACGGTCAACGGCAAGCAGCACACGGTCGAGGTCGAAGGACGTACCCTGCTTGTGGAGCTGCTGCGTGAGAAGCTCGGTCTCACCGGCACCCATATCGGCTGCGACACCAGCCAGTGTGGCGCCTGCGTGGTCCACATCGACGGGATATCGGTAAAATCCTGCACTCAGCTTGCGCTGCAGGCGGACGGCACCAGCGTCCTGACGATCGAAGGCCTCGCCGACGCGGACGGCACCCTGCACCCGATGCAGGAGATGTTCCGAGAGCATCATGCACTGCAGTGCGGGTTCTGTACCCCCGGGATGGTCATGACCGCGGTTGACCTGGTGCAGTCGCATCCGGACGGGCTCACGGAAAAGGAAATCCGTGAGGGCCTGGAAGGCAATCTCTGCCGCTGCACCGGTTACCATAATATCGTCAAGGCGATCGCCGCCGCACATCTGCTGATGCACGCCAAAGCGGCCGAATAGAGACGCTGCCGGCATACAAGGGGGTAACCACCATGGGATTCCAGGGCATCGGCGCATCCGTCCGCCGTAAGGAGGACGTCCGGTTCCTCAGCGGCAAGGGCAACTACACCGACGACATCAACCGGCCCGGCCAGCTTTACGCCTATATCAAACGCTCCGACCGGCCGCATGCGACGATCAACGGGATCGCTACCGCAGCAGCCTCGGCGGCGCCCGGCGTGGTGAAGGTGTTCGTCGGCGCCGACATGGCGGCCGAGGGCATCGGCGGCCTGCCCTGCGGCTGGCAGATTCACAACAAGGACGGCTCGCCGATGGCCGAACCGCCGCATCCGGTGATCGCGGTCGGCAAGGTGCGCCATGTCGGCGATCCGGTCGCGGTGGTGATCGCGAATTCGAAGCAGGAGGCGAAGAACGCCGCCGAGCTGATCGAAATCGACTACACTGACCTGCCGGCGGTCGCCTCGCTGACCGACGCTGTCGCGCCCGGTGCGGTCGAGGTGCATGACGGTGTGGCCGGCAACATCTGCTACGACTGGGTGATCGGCGACAAGGCGGTGGTCGACGGCGTGTTCGCCGGCGCCGCGCATGTTGTGAAGCTCGATCTGACCAACAACCGGCTGATCCCGAACGCGATGGAGCCCCGCGCCGCCATCGGCGACTGCGACACCTCGTCGGGCGATTTCACGCTGTACACCACCAGCCAGAACCCGCATGTGATCCGCCTGCTGATGGGCGCCTTCGTGCTGCACATCCCGGAGAACAAGCTCCGCGTGGTCGCCCCCGACGTGGGCGGCGGGTTTGGATCGAAGATCTACCACTACGCCGAGGAAGCCATCGTCACCTGGGCCGCGGGCAAGGTGCGGCGGCCGGTGAAATGGACCTGCGAGCGCAGCGAAAGCTTCATGAGCGACGCGCATGGGCGTGACCATGTCAGCACCGCGGAAATGGCGCTGGATGCCGAGGGGCATTTCTTAGGCCTGCGCATCAGCACGCTGGCGAACATGGGCGCCTACCTGTCCACCTTCGCGCCGGCGGTGCCGACTTATCTTTACGCCACGCTGCTGGCGGGGGTTTACAAAACCCCGGTGATCTACTGCAACGTCAAGGCGGTGTTCACCAACACCGTGCCGGTGGATGCCTATCGCGGCGCCGGGCGGCCGGAAGCCACGTTCCTGCTGGAGCGGCTGGTCGACGTGATCGCGCACGACACCGGCTTCGACAAGGTCGAGCTGCGGCGGAAGAATTTCATCCCGGCCGACGCGTTCCCGTATCAGACGCCGGTGGCGCTGCAGTACGACAGCGGTGACTATCAGACGACGTTGCGGGTTGCGCTGGCGAATGCTGATTGGGAGGGGTTTGAGGCTCGTCGCGCCGCGGCGAAAACGCGCGGGAAGCTACGCGGGATCGGAATCTCGACCTATCTCGAAGCCTGCGGCATCGCGCCGTCGGCCGTTGTCGGCTCGCTCGGTGCCCGCGCCGGGCTATACGAGGTCGCGGAAATCCGCGTGCACCCGACGGGCAGCGTGACCGTTTTTACGGGAACCCACAGCCACGGCCAGGGGCATGAAACGACCCTGGCGCAGCTTGTGGTCAGCCAGTTGGGCGTGCCGTTCGATCAGGTCGAGGTGGTGCATGGCGACACCGGCAAAATCCCGTTCGGGATGGG
>JBEKLE010000071.1:0-18966 GCA_050010355.1 Rhodopila sp.
GCGATCTCCCCCTCTGTCAGCCGCAGTCCAAGCTTGCTCCGCCGCCAGACCACGTCCTGGGCCGTGCGCGCCCATTCTGCGGACACCAGATAGCGCAGTTCCGCCTCGGTCAAATCAGCCCCGAAGGTGCGGCCGAGGTCAGCGTAGCATGTCGCGTGCCCCAGCACCCTGTCCATCCGCGTGCCATAGGCGCGCAGCAGCCGCCGCAACGTCGGCTCCGGCATGAATGCGTAGCGCGCCGTCGCCGCGGTCAGGTGTGCCTCAAATCCGTCCACCGGGAAATCGCCGCCCGGAAGGGCCTGCCGCCCCGTCCAACCCGCCGTCTCGCCAAACACGGTCGGCAGATACGGCTGAAGCATCGCCAGCCCCGATTCCGCCAGCCGCCGATACGTCGTGATCTTGCCGCCGAACACCGACAGCAGCGCCGGAGTATCCGCTGACGCATCGAGTTTCAGCACATAATCCCGCGTTGCCTGCTGCGGCGCCGAGGAACCGTCGTCAAACAGCGGCCGCACCCCGGAATACGACCAGACAACCATGTCCGGTGTGACCGGCTTGCGCAGATAGGCGCCGCTGGACTGGCAAAGATAGTCGATCTCATCGGCGCTCGCACGGATCGCCGACAGGTCGCCGGTAAAGTCCTGGTCGGTCGTGCCGATCAGCGTGAAATCGCGCTCGTAGGGGATCAGAAAAAAGATACGCCCGTCAGCGTTCTGGAAAATGTAACACGCGTCATGGTCATACAGCTTCGGCACCACGATGTGGCTGCCCTGAACCAGTCTCACCGCCGCCGGCGCGTTCGCACGGATCACCGACCCGGCAACCTTCGCCACCCAGGGGCCGGCGGCGTTGACCAGAGCCCGGGCCGTGATCGTCCGTCGCTCATGGGTCACCTCGTCCCGCAGCGCCACATGCCACAGCCCGTCGATCCGATCGGCCGACACGCAGGCGGTCTGCGGCGCGATCGTGGCCCCTCGCTCCGCCGCGTCGCGCGCATTGAGCACCACCAGCCGCGAATCCTCCACCCAGCAGTCCGAATAGGCGAAACCGCGAACGAACTCCGGCTTCAGCACCGCGCCGGCCGGGTCGGTCCGCAGATGCAGCGTCCGCGTCGGCGGCAGACGCTTCCTCCCGCCAAGATGATCATACAGGAACAGACCGAGCCGTAGGACCCAGGCGGGGCGAAGTTCCTTATGGTGCGGCAGGACAAAGCGCAGCGGCCAAATGATGTGCGGCGCGATGCCCCACAGCACCTCGCGCTCCATCAGCGCCTCCCGCACCAAGCGGAACTCGTAATACTCCAGGTAGCGCAGCCCGCCATGGATCAGCTTGGTGGAGGCGCTGGAGGTGCCGGACGCGAGATCCGCCTGGTCGCAAAGAAACACGCGCCAGCCCCTCCCGGCCGCATCCCGGGCGATGCCGCTGCCGTTGATACCGCCGCCGATGATGGCCAGGTCATAATCGGAACCGATTCCCGCTGCGTCCATCAGCCCTGTCCGTCTCCCTCTTCGACCGCGCATTCGCACATTTATCTGCTCGTTTTGAGCGTATCCTCGGATAAAAGGAAAACGCAAGTCCCCGAGTGAGAGGTGGTGAGGGAAAGCTGGTGAGTGAAACCCGTCAACCCGGATCCGACACCGCCAGCTCACCCTCCTGCGGCCCCCCGGTCTCCACCACGTCCACCTCATGGCTACGGCACAACTCGGCGATCGCGGGGGAGGGCAGGTGATCCGTCACCAGCACGTCGATATCCGCCAGCGTCGCAAGCCGCGCCGGCGCCGAACGGGAAAACTTGCTGCTGTCGGTGACCAGGATCACCCGCCGCGCATTCTCGATGATGGCGCGGGACACGTGCACCTCCCGGATATCGAAGTCGAGCAGCGTGCCGTCTTCATCGATCGCCGAAATCCCGATCACCGCCGTGTCGACCCGGAACTGGCGGATCAGGTCGACCGTCGTCGCCCCAACAATCCCGCCATCCGTCGGGCGCACGCTGCCGCCGGTGATGATCACATCGATCGAGCGGTTGCGGTACAGCTCCGCGGCCACATTCAGGTTGTTGGTGATGACCAGCAATCCCGCCCGCCCGGCCAGCGCTCGGGCCACCTCTTCCGTGGTGGTGCCGATGTTGATGAACAGCGAGGAGTTATCGGGGATCAGCTTCGCCGCCGCCTCACCGATCAGCCGCTTGTGCTGCTGCGCCACCAGTTTGCGGGCGTCGTAAGCGAGGTTCTTGACACTGGACGCGACGATCGCCCCGCCGTGCACCCGGGTGATCACCCTGGCCTCACTCATCTCGTTCAGGTCGCGGCGGATGGTCTGTGGCGAGACTTCGAAATGAGTTGCCAGATCCTCGACCGTGACCCGCCCCGTTTCGCGCAGCAGCGCGACGATCTCGTTCTGTCGACGCGAAAACAACATATGCGCGGGATCATCCATCACCCTACGCCTCCCGCATCGCGACCCCAAGATTGAACGCGATCGAGATCCGCAGTCCGGTCCCGCGATACGGACGAACTTGATGGTAAAGCCACGACGGAAACAGCATAAGCAGCCCTGGCCGTGGCCGGATCGTCTCGGCGCTGCCAACCGAGTTGCCGTCCTCGCCGGCGAACTTCAAAGCAGGCGCGTACATCCCCGCCGCCGGTCCACGCGGGTCCAGCATCTCGAATTCGCCGCCGAGCGACGGGTCGCTGGCACACCCGCCATCCGCCACGTAGTACGTGCCGGACCAGAACGATCCCGGATGATAGTGGCAGATGTTACCGTCGCCGGGACCGTTGACGTTGGCCCACGCCTGCACCGTCCAGGCAGGCTGCACCGGCTTGCCATGCCGGTCGGCCGTGAGCTGTGTAGCCACACCTTTCGCGACATCGAGAATGGCAGCGATCGGTTCGCCGCCCCAGGAGAGGATGTCCCGGTCCGAATGCCACCCGCCCGAATTTGACGCCTGCACCGAGGGCGTCTGTTCGCGCCGCGCCAGGATGACACGTTCCAGCTCCGCGTTCAGCGCCGGGGCGCCCGGCACCTCGACCGCGGCGACCGGTGTTGCGAACAGGCCCTTCACTGCGATTTCAACACGCGCCATGTTCGCTTTTTCCAAATTTCCGAAAGTCCACGATCCGAACCGGATCGCCCCCGGCCTGTCAAGCCCCGGACTCGCTCCCCCGCCCGCACCAATGTAACTTCCGATGCCCCAGGACCGAACAAATCAGCAAGGTCCAGACCAAGCAGCCTCGGCCACGCCGGGGCTCCGGCAAACAAGACACCGCGCTTCCGTTTGGCCAGACCACAAGGGCGCCGCAACCGCGTGAGAAGGAGTGCCTCGATGATCCGCCATGTGGCTTCGGCGCCCTCCATGAGCGGTGAAACTTTCCGAAACCTCCTCCGCCCCGCCGTCAGGCTCTGCCGAACCGCGCGGCTCGTGTGCATGCCCTGGCTGCTCCTGGCCGCCAGAATCTGGCTCAGCCAAGCCGTCTTCGTTCATCGGATCATGATGATGATGGTCCCGGGAGCGCCGCACGCCGCCCCGCCCGCTATGGAGACCGTGGTGCAAGGCGTGACACCGCTGCTCCTCGCGACCGGGCTGGTCACCCGTCCAGTCGCCCTGGCATTGCTGGTCGAGACGTTTTGGGGGCCATACGCCGGGCTCGAAGCAAGCACCACCGTGCCCAAGGCAGCCCTTCTGGCCTGGCTCGTCGTCATGGGACCCGGCGCGCTCTCGCTCGACCGCGCGTTGGGCCGAGGGCTCTCCCTGATCCCGTTCGGGCCCGTCCGCGCGATGCACAGTCTCTACCGCTGGGCAGATCAGGCAATCGGCCCGCTTCTGCGCCTCGCCATACGCGCAGGCTTTGCCGCGGCCATAATCGCACCGGCCCTGCCGGCATTCGCCTCCGCCCAGGACGCGATGTTCGGCGGACCGGCGGGGCTTCCCGCCCTTCCCGTCGCCTGGGCCGCGCTGATCGCGCTTATGCTGGTCCTCGGCTGCGCCACGCGCCTCGCCACGCTGATCCTTGCCTGTATGATCCCACTGGCCGGCATCACCATGTCGTTGGACGACCGGTCCGCGGTCCTACTGCTGCTCCTGATGTTCGTCACCTCCGGCGCCGGCGTCCTGTCCATCGATTACCTGCTGGCCCGCTGGGCGCGCCGGGAGCCGCAGCGGGACGCCGCAGCGGAAAGAGACCTTCCGCATGTCGTCGTGGTCGGCGGCGGATTTGCGGGCGTCGCTGCGGTGCAAGGCCTCCGCACTGCTCGATGCCGGATCACGCTGATCGACCAGCGCAATCATCACCTGTTCCAGCCGCTGCTCTATCAGGTCGCAACCGCTGCCTTGTCACCCGCCGACATCGCTACGCCGATCCGCGGCCTGTTTCGCGGCCAGCGCAACGTGCGGGTCCATCTCGGCGAAGTAACAGGTGTCGATCCGGCCGCCCGCGAGGTCCTGCTCGACACGGCACGCATGCGCTTCGACACCCTGATCCTCGCCACCGGCGCCCGGCACAGCTACTTCGGCCGCGACGAATGGGCACCGTTCGCGCCGGGGCTGAAAAGCATCGAAGACGCAACGTCCGTCCGCAGCCGCCTGCTGCGCGCGTTCGAGGAAGCCGAAAGCGCGACCGATGACGTCGAACGTATGGCCTGGCTGACCTTCGTCATCGTCGGCGGCGGCCCCACGGGGCTCGAGCTCGCCGGAGCCATCGCCGAACTGGCGCAGCACGGCATGGAGCAGGAATACCGCCAGATCGATCCCGCCTCGGCACGCGTGATCCTGGTGCAGTCCGCGCCCCGAGTCCTGCCGACCTTTCCCCCAGCCCTCTCCGCCAGGGCCGAACATTCACTCCGCGCCCTGGGCGTCGACGTCCGCCTCGGTACAAGGGTGAGGGGGGTAAGTCAGGACGGCGTCGACCTCGGCAGTGAGCGCATCGCCGCCCGCACGGTCCTGTGGGCGGCCGGCGTCGCCGCCTCTCCCGCCGCCCAGTGGCTGGGCCGGTCCGACGATCCGTCGGGACGCGTAGCCGTGGCGGCGGATCTGTCGGTGCCCGATCTCTCTGGGATCTACGCGATCGGCGACACGGCCGCATGCCTGGGATGGCGGGGCGCACCGGTGCCCGGGCTGGCACCGGCCGCAAAGCAGCAAGGCCATTACGTGGCCGGCGTGATCAACGCGACCCTGGCCGGAAGGCCACCGCCGCCCGCGTTCCGCTACCGCCATTTCGGCAGCCTGGCCACGATCGGGCGCCAGGCCGCCGTGGTGGAGCTCGGCGGCGTCCGCCTGTGGGGCGCGCCGGCATGGTGGTTCTGGGGCGCGGCCCACGTCATGTTCCTCGTCGGCGGACGGAACCGCGCGACGGTCATTCTCGACTGGGTATGGGCCTATCTGACCTACCGCCGCAGCACCCGCCTCATCACCCAGACCGCGTCGGAAACCACGCCGATCACCTGATGATCCGAGTAACGAGCGGGAGCGGCGGTGCTGTAATGACCGCGCGCCACGGTCCCGGGGCCGACACCGCCGATCGAGTGCCGAACCCACGTCATGCCGATGAAGAGCCTTCCCCGAGCGAACGCCGTGGGGTCGGCATCCGTGCCTTGCCCTCGCACGAAACGAAGGTCGGCATCCACGCCTTTGCCTCGCGCTAGACGGGCAAGTCCCCTAAAGTCCTTCCCCGCCCACCGCACTGAACGACCCAGTCGCCACATTGCCGCATCCCGCCCAATCCCCTTTCCTCCCCACCCACCCGAAAACGCGAGGACCCATCCGCGTGATGCCGCTGAAGCCGAAAGGGTTCTGGAGCTACGCCCGCCACGACGGCGCCCATTCCGACGGCCGCGTCGAAGACCTGCACCGGCTCGTCTCAAATGAACTCGGATCACAGCTCGGTCTCGGCGAGCCCGTCGACATCTTCCTCGACAAATCCTCAATCGCTACGGGCAAGGAATGGGAAAAGATGATCGAGGCGAGGCTGGACGAGGCCTCCTTCCTGATAGTGATAATGACCCCCGTCTTCGTCAACCGCCCCTGGTGCTGCAAGGAAATCAACCGCTTCCACGAACGGGAGCTGAAACTCGGCCGCTCCGACCTAATCTTCCCGATCGAATATATGGACATCAAGGCATGGCGCGGAAGGTTGAAGAGCCGTCTCCCCGACCCGGACGTGCTGACCCTGCTGGATCAGCGCCAGTTGAAGGATTTCACCAGCCATCGCCACGACGATCCCAAATCACCGGTTGTGCGGCGCTTCGTGGAGGACCTCTGCCGCGAAATCGCCGAACGCCTCTATCCGGACGAGGAACCAGTCGCCCCGCAAACGACCGCCGCGCGCGGGCCGCCCGCGAGACCCACCATCCCCGCCACACCCATCCCGGCACCACCCGCGCCCGCTGAAGCGGTCCCCGAATTCGAAATGGTCCGCATCGAACCGGGCAGCTTCTTCCGCGGAACAACCAGCGAGGAACTCCAGCGCGAAAAGGTCCCGGCCGAGTTCCAATCATGGGAACAGCCGCGCGAAGAAGTCACGATTCGCCAAGCCTTTCAACTCGGCAAATACCCGGTGACCGTTGGCGAGTTCACCCGGTTCATCGCGGACAGCCGGCATCTGATCCCGAAGGGCGCTCACAGCCATATTCTGGGAACGGGCTGGCAAGTGTCCCAGCAGCACGACTGGCGCGATCCCGGATTTCCGCAGACGGATAGCCACCCGGTAACCTGTGTCAGCCATCAGGATGCGGAAGCCTATGTGCACTGGCTATCCCGCAGGACCGGCAAACGCTTCCGGCTGCCAACCGAGGCGGAGTGGGAATATGCCTGCCGGGCGGGCACGAGGTCCGCGCGGTTCTGGGGCGACGATCGGGACGCGGCGCTGTGGTATGCCAATGGTGCCGACCTTAGTTTGGCACGCGAATGGGTAGCCATCCCGGAGCGTGAGCGCTACTTCCAGTTCGATGATGGCTTCCCTTTCACGGCTCCGGTCGGTCATTTCGTCGCGAACCCCTGGGGCCTGCACGACATGCTCGGCAACGTGTGGGAATGGACGCAGGATCACTGGCACGAAAATTACACAAATGCCCCAAAAGATGGAACGGCAAGGACAACCCCCGGTAGCGACCCCAGCCGGCGTGTGGTGCGTGGCGGGGCCTGGTACAGCAATCCGTGGTATGTCCGCGCGGGCTTCCGCGGCTGGAGCTACTCCGACGTCCGGAACTCTGACACCGGTTTCCGGGTAGCCAGAACTCAGTAACATTTTTAATCTTAAATCCTTTACATCTTTCGATAGGGTCCAGGGGTCTGCAACGGGGCGAAGCCCCTGGCTGCGGATTTTGCCATCCGTTCCGGATTAGTTTCAAAATCTGCCTCGCGCTTGCGCGGTTCGCTTGCCCGATGAGCGAGCCCTCATCAATGCAACTGAACGGGCCGCAATAACCCGGCCCCCAACACCCCGCGCCCGTCACCGCCCCTTCAACACGCGACGGCCCTCACTCCCCGGCCTATAAGCCCCCCGTGCCCATCCGGAACAATCCCCCATGTCCATCGCCCTCATCATCATCACCGCCGCCATCCTGCTTATCCTCGCCCGCTCCGTCCGCATCGCCTCTGAATGGCAGCGTGCCGTGATCCTGCGCCTCGGCCGCTTCCACAAGGTGAAGGGTCCCGGCATCTACCTCGTCTTCCCGTTCATCGACGCCGTCGCTCAGGTCATCGACCTCCGCATCCAGACCACCATGATCACCGCCGAACAGGCACTCACCCGCGACACCGTCGCCGTCGGCGTCGACGCCATCGTGTTCTGGCAGGTCGCCAACGCCGAATCCGCCGCCATCCGCATCGCCGACTACCGCCAGGCCATCGAGCGGGTCGCCCAGACAAGCCTGCGCGAGATGATCGGCGCCACTGACCTGTCCAAACTCCTGTCCGACCGCAAGACCGCCGACGAGCAACTGCGAACCACGATCACCGCCAAGACCACCACGTGGGGCGTCACCGCCAGCAGCGTCGAGATCAAGGACGTCTCGATTCCCCGCGAACTCCAGGACGCCATGAGCCGCCAGGCCCAGGCGGAACGTGAAAAAGACGCCAGGGTCACCCTCGCCTCCGCCGAGAAGGCGATCGCCGAGCAGATCCTGGAAGCCGCCAAGCTCTACGGCAGCGACCCGAACGCGCTGAAGCTGCGGCAAATGAATTTGCTTTATGAGATGAACAAGGAGCGCGGGACGACCGTCCTGATCCCGACCGATATGGCGAACAGTTTGGGTACAGTCGTTGCCTTGACCAGGGCAACACAGGCAGATTCTGCCTGATTGACAGGCATCGGCGCCAATATCGTTAGGGTATGCCCAATTATGTGGCGCTTTTGCCACACAAACCCAACGTTTGCGCGATATGCTGCGTCGCAACAAAAAAGCACTTGCGTGCTGCACCCGCGAAGGCCATTCTATGTCTCGCAGACGCGCTTCGGCGCACTGCTTTCTTGGACGTTTCCTCCCTAAACTTCGGCGGTGCCAAAAGCACCGCCGTTTTTTTATTGGCGCATGCCGCAGCGCAGCAGATGCGCACTATGCCGACCCCCGTATATGCCGACCGATGCCTGCCCCCCCCCCGGGAGGCAGTGATCGCTGGGATGGGGCCGGCATTACCGGAGCGCCTCAAGAAAGGCGAGAAGCTTGCCAGGCGGCCGGTAGTGGCCTGGCGTGATCGGTGCCGACCCGCCTGACGGGGTCGTGCCCGCGGTTCTGCCCCTGTTACTGTAGGGTTTGCGTGCTGTCAGTGCTCGCAGGGCAACGCCCAGCGAGACCGGCAGCAGTGCAGCTTCGGGTATGACACGTTCGTGCGACGCCAGGAATGACCTGAGCGGTGGGTTAGTCGCGTGTCCACAAACGATGAAGCACCGCCAAACTACAACCGGAGGTTGACACGGTAACGTGAAGAGTGCACATAGTTTGTCATGAAAACGGGCGTTACGGCGTTCGAATGCCACTTAACCGGACTGGTGCAATGATCATGGCAATCCAGCAATACCGCCTCGTCACGCGCAGCGACTTCGACGGCCTCGTCTGCGCCATGCTGCTGCGCGAGCTAGCGCTCATCGACGACATCAAGTTCGTTCACCCTAAGGACATGCAGGATGGCACCGTGCCGATTACGGCACGCGACATCATAACAAATCTCCCTTACGTCGAGGGTTGCCACCTCGCGTTCGACCACCACGCCAGTGAGATTTCGCGTCGTGGCGCGTGCACTTACACCAACCATGTCATAGACCCGGGGGCGCCCTCCGCTGCGCGCGTGGTCTATGACTACTACGGGGGTGCCCAGACCTTCCCGCGTATTACCGCCGAACTCATGGCGGCGGTCGATCAGGCCGATACGGCGCAGTTCACGCGCGACGAGATCCTCAACCCGCAGGGCTGGGTGCTGCTCAATTTCCTCATGGACTCCCGAACCGGGCTTGGCCGGTTTCGCGACTTCCGGATCTCTAACTACGACCTCATGATGCAGCTGATCGAGCAATGCCGCGAACATGCAATCGAAGAGGTGCTGGCGTTACCGGACGTGAAGGAGCGGGTCGACGTCTATGTCGCCCACAGTGATCTGTTCGCCGCCCAAGTCCGCCGCTGTACCGCCGTACACGGCAAGCTCGCGCTCATCGATCTTCGCGACGAGGAGGTGATTTATGCGGGCAACCGCTTCATCATCTATGCCCTGTTCCCCGAATGCGACATTTCGGTGCACGTAATTTGGGGCCTGAAGAAGCAGAACACTGTCTTTGCAATCGGCAAGTCGATCCTCGACCGCGCTTCGCCGGTCGACGTTGGAGCAGTCTGCCTCGGCTATGGCGGCGGCGGCCATGACGCCGCCGGAACCTGCCAGATTCCCAGCGACCAGGCCGAGACCGTGAGGATGGAACTGATTGGGGTCCTGTCGAGGCTTCCATCCATGGCGGCGGCCTGACTTCGACACATGTTCTGGCTTTCAGCCTGAACGACGGCTGCAACAGATTTGCCAAGCGATCGCGCAGTTCCATAGATCCGTGACAGCGCGCCCTCCGCGGCAACGACCTCACAGCGGCCTTAACGAACCAGTGCGGACGATAGCGGCGAGATCGGGTCAGAACCGACTCGGCTTTCAAGGGGCACTGCTCCCACTGACCGGAAGAAGCGCCATCCGAACAGAGACTCCCACGTTCCGGACATAGAACTCAGATGATCCCCGAAGTTGATCCAAAACACAGGCTAAACGTGCGCCACAACATCGCTCTTCGTCCGTGGGTCGGGATGGGCCGGGTGGGGATGTTCGAGCGCGGCGAGCGCCATGATGCGTTCTTCGGAGGCATCGTCGAAGCCGATCTCGCCGGCCAGAATACCTGATCGCATGACCAGAATACGGTCGGAGATCGTCAGCACCTCTGGCAGGTCGCTCGATATCACCAGGATCGCCAAGCCGGCGCGGGCCAGTTCACGCATTAGCGTGTAGATTTCCGCTTTCGTGCCGACGTCGACGCCGCGCGTCGGCTCGTCAACGATCAGCACCCGCGGTTCGGAGGCCAGCCACTTGGCCAGCACCACCTTTTGCTGGTTGCCGCCGCTCAGCAGGCCCACGAGTTGTTCCACCGTCGGCGTCTTGATGCGAAAGCGCCCGACATAGCCTTCGATCATGCGGGCTTCCTCGCCGGCCCTGATAAAGCCCGACCGCGACAGGCGTCCGAGCCCCAGAGCCGCGAGCGAGAGATTGCTGCCGACCCCCATGCCAAGCACGAGGCCCTGGGTCTTGCGGTCCTCCGGCACAAGTCCGATGCCAACCGCCATGGCGTCGCGCGGCCGGCCGATCACCAGCGTGTTGCCGTCAAGCATGATGGTGCCGGAACGTGGTGGCGTCGAGCCGAAGATGCCCATTGCGACCTCAGAGCGTCCCGCACCGACGAGGCCGGCGAACCCGACGATCTCGCCACGCCGCAGGTCAAAAGACACGTCCTTGTAGCGCTTGCCGTCGCCGAGGCCTCGGACGGAGAGAACAACCGGCGGCGTCTCGGCCGAGGGCTTGACGCGCTGCACCTCGGCGAGGTCGCGTCCGACCATCAGCCGCACGATCTCTTCGGGCGACGTGTCAACCAGCCGTGTCGTGCGAACGTGCCGGCCGTCGCGCAGGACGGTCACCGTGTCGCAGTTGTCAAACACCTCCCGCATGCGGTGCGAGATATACAGGATGGTGACGCCATGTGCGCGGAGGTCGTGCACGACTTTGAACAGCACCAGCGAATCGGCTTCCGACAGGCTGGAGGTCGGCTCGTCCAGGATGAGCAGCCGAGGATCGTGCACCAGCGACTTGCAGATTTCGATCAACTGCTGCTGCGCGATGGTGAGGTCGCCGAGCCGTGTGGCGGGGTCGAGCGTGATACCGAGCCGGCCCATGGCGGCCCGGGCCTGCTCGGTCAGGGCGCCCCGGTCGACCAGGACGCCCGCGCGGCGCGGCTCCATCCCGAGGAAGATGTTCTCGGCTATCGTCATGTTGGGGGCCAGCATCAGCTCCTGGAACACGATCGAGATCCCCTGCCGGGCCGCGTCCTTGGTCCCGGAGAGGTGCAATTCGTTGCCGTCGAACACGAGCCGCCCCGAGGTCGGCTGATGGGCGCCGGCGATGACCTGCATCAGTGTCGACTTGCCGGCACCGTTCTCGCCCATGATGGCATGGACCGTCCCCGCCTCGACGGTGAACGACACGTCCTTGAGCGCCTGCACGCCCGGGAAGCTTTTCGAGATCTGCTCAACACTCAGAAGCACGCTCATGGGACGCACCCTTGTCGGGAAGCAACAGCGGCGGCCGGCGCATTCGCGATTTATTGCCCGGCGACGAACGTGCCGACGTTGGACGCATCCACGACGTCGACGCCGGTATCGGTGACCGGTGGCACCTTCTCGCCCTTTGAAAGCTTGTCGAGCTGATCGACCGAATCGACCCCCATCGCCAGGGGCCGCTGACCAACGAGCGTCGTGGCATAGCCGTCCTTGAGCAGCTTGATCTGGTTCGGCAGCGTGTCGAAGGACACGATCACGAACTTGCCGGCCTTGAGATCCGCGGCCTTGTTCTTGACCGCGCGAATATAGGCTTCCGGCGCGAACATCGGCCAGCCGCCGGAGAAGAAGATCCCGTCGAGGTTCGGGTTCTTGGCAAGGATGTCCTGAATGAGCTGGATGCCCACATTCGAATCGTCGTTGCAGGCGAACGGCGAACCCGACACTTCCTTGAACGCGTTATTAAGCTTCGACTTGAAGCCCTTGATGCGGTCGTTCAGGTTGGCGGCCGACAGCCCGCCGGTGAGCACCGCATAGGTGCCCCCGTTGGGCAGCGCCTTCGCGAAGGCCTCGCCCGCCGCCACGCCGCCGGCTTCGTTGTTGGTTCCGACGAAGGCGATGCGTTTGGATTTCGGCGCGTCGGAATCGAAGGTAATGACAGGAATGTTCTTCGTGAGCGCCGCGCTGATCACGTTGGTGATCGAATCCGCATTGTTCGGCGCGATCGCGATACCTGCGACCTTCTTGGTGATGAGGTCACGCACGATCCGCGTCTGTTCGGCATCGTCGGCTTGTGCCGGGCCGGTGAACAGGCAGTCGGCGCCGATCTTCGCGGCTTCTTCCTTGCAGCCCTTTTCGGCGTTCGCATAAAATGGCACGCCCAGGGCCTTCGGCACCATGGCGAAGACCTTCTTATCGACTGCACGAGCCGGATCGGTAATGCCCAGGACAAGGGCGGCGGTAGCCACGGTCGCGAACAGTGTGCGTTGCATTGTTGCCTCCAGCTTGATTTTAGTTGGTTTCTGCCGCTCAGCGCCTGCGCCAGACGCCCTTCCTCAACTGATCGATGAACACGGCGAAGACGATGACGGAGCCAACAAAGACGCCCTGCCAGTAGGCATCCGTACCGAGCAGCACGAGGCCGTTGCGCAGCACCTCGAGGATCACGGTGCCAACGAAAACGCCGATGACCGTGCCCTCGCCGCCGCTGAGATTGGTGCCTCCGATCACGGCGGCGGCGATGACGCTCAGTTCCTTGCCGACGCCCTGGTTCGAAATGGCGGACGACAGGTAACTCACCTCAATGATGCCCGCGAGCCCGGCCAACACTGCGGAAACGACATAGACACTGATTTTCAGGCGGTCCACGTCAAGGCCGGTGAGGCGTGCCGCGCGTTCGTTGCCGCCCACGGCATAGAGTTGGCGCCCGTAGACGCTGCGGGTCAGCACGACGCCGACAATGACTGACAGGATCACGAAAATCAGGAAGGGGTTGGGCAGTCCGAAGGTGTCGCCGCCGCCGATCGCATAGAACCAGTCACCGTCGGGCAGAAACCCGTCGATCGACTTGCCGCGCGTGACCACCAGGGCGAGCGCGCGGGCGATGCTCATCGTCGCAAGCGTCGGCACGAACGGTGGCATATGCAGCTTGGTGACGCAGAGGCCATTGAAAAGGCCGACCGCCGCGGCGATCAGAAGCGCCAGAAAACAGGCCGGAACCACGCCCAATCCGGCCGCCATCATCGCCGCCGAGGACACGGCCGAAAGGCCCCAGACGCTGCCGACCGAAAGGTCGATGCCGCCGGTGATCATCACCATCGTCTGCCCCAGCACCACGACGCCGGCAAAGGAGAAGTTACGAGAGTCGTTCAGCAGGTTATCAACGCTCGCGAAATCGGGCGCGAAGATCGACAGTGCCAGCATCATAATGACAAGCGCCCCGACGATGCCGGTTTCCCGCGATCGGATGAGACGCGTTCCGAAACCGGGTCTGGATTGCGTGCCGGTTGTCGTCGCACTGGATGTGCTCATCGGTTGAGCCTTGTGATCTGGGCGTTGCGGGGGAACGAATGTCGAGCCTGCGGCAGGCTTGCCGAACGGTTCCTGCGCGTCGACTTGCCGGCGCCGTTCTCGCAAAGCAGGACGTGCACAGCGCCAGCCGAAATGTCGAAGCCGCTGTCCGGGAGCGCATGCATTTTCTCAATGCCGCGCCGTTCAAGAAGCGTCGCGCTCATGCTGCTCAGGACCGTCGGCACGAGCGGGCCATGGTTATCCTCCCTGCGTCGGCGATGTCTCTCGCCCGTTCGACACGCAGCTTATGACAAACCCGGGGCCGCGCAAGCACTTGCGAAAACCGGAATCCGCCAACAAATCGCCGGGTGCGTTCAGGCATATTGTGTGGCAACCCGCGTTGCCGACGGAACGCCGCTGCACGGGCGCGGACGCCGGGGAACGCGCGGCATTCGGCGGATAGCTGAGAGTGCTTACGTCCCTGTTCGTATCTTCGGATTTTCCTATTCTCAGGCGCGCGGGCTATAGCAAAGAGCGTTGGCAATGGGTCGAAAGATCTGGGGGAGCACATGGACCGCGCATTGTTGAACAAGCTGCTCGCAGCGACCGGCGTTGACGCGCCGGCGGACGTTGCGGAAATCCGGGACGCCGAACCGCTCCTGGTCACCCCGCTCAAGGCCGCGGAGACGGCTGCCGCGGCGCTGGGCGCCCAGGGTGCGCTGATCTGCGAGATCTGGCGGATGCGGACCGGACGGCGGCAGACGGTAACGCTCGACCTGGAGGGTGCGGCGCTGGCGTTGAAAAGCGTGTTCTACCAGCGCCAATGGGACTACCAAATCATGCAGACAGAGCCGCGCTATCCGACCGTGGACATTTATCCGACGGCTGACGGACGCCATGTCATGATCAACGGCGGCTATCCCAAACTCCGTGACGGGCTGCTGGATCTGCTGCAATGCGCTGACAGCAAGGAAGCTGTCGGTGCCGCGATGTCGCGGTGGGATGCGATCGAGTTGGAGAACGCGGCTGCCGACAAGGGCCTGTGCGCGGCGATTGTCCACACCCCGGAGGAATGGCTCGCCCATCCCCAGGGGCGAGCGCTGGCCGCCGAACCGGTGGTTGCAATTGAAAAGATCGCGGACGGGCCACCGGTGCCGTTCCCGGGGCTGTCGGCGACTTACCCTCCCAGCGGTCTGCGCCCGCTCTCCGGCATACGCGTGCTTGACCTGACGCATGTCATTGCCGGTCCGACCTGCGGCAAGACACTCGCCGAACAGGGCGCGACCGTGCTGCATATCTATTCGCCGAACCGGCCGCAGTTGCCGCCGTTCGACATGGACACTGGCCACGGCAAGCTGAGTGCTTTTCTGGATCTTCGCACCGCAGCCGACGCGGCGACGCTGCGTTCCCTGGTTGAAAGCGCCGATGTGTTTTCAGACAGCTACCGGCCGGGCGGTCTCGCTGGTCTCGGCTTCGGGCCGCAGGCGCTTGCCGCGATGCGCCCAGGGATCGTTACTGTCTCGATGAGTTGCTATGGCTTTGGCGGACCGTGGGCGAACCGCCCCGGTTTTGAACAACTCGCGCAGGCGGCGAGCGGCATCGCCACTGTGCAGGGCACGCCGGGGGTGCCGGAGCTCGCACTCACCTTCTACCCCAATGACTACATCACCGGCTTTCTGGCCGCGCTCGGCACGCTGGCGGCGCTGGTCCGCCGAGCAAAGGAGGGGGGCAGCTATCATGTGCGCGTCTCGCTCTGCCGCACCGCGATGATGCTGTTGAAGCAGGGCCTGAACACACAGAAGGCGACAGACCCCACAGTGCCTGCGCACATCGTCGCCAGGTACATGCAGCAATGCGATGCCGCGATCGGCCGGCTGCACTATCTGGGGCCGGTGCTGCGCTACTCCGAGACGCCCTCGCGGTGGGATCTGCCGCCCGCACCGCTTGGCGCCCATCCGCCACGCTGGCCGGCGTGGGTGTGACGCACGTCATAGGCAGACCGCTGCCGTCCGCACGATAGTCGGGTTCTCGTCGAACGGCATTCCGCCAGTTCAGATCAGGAGGATTCAGAAAATGAACGTGATGTCCCGACAAGTGCCACCCGGCAAGAAGCCGCTGGCACTGGTCATGCAAGGCGGCGGCGCGCTTGGCGCCTATGAATGGGGCGCGGTGACGCGGCTGTGCGAGGATGGCTTTCATCCAGTCGCTGTCGCCGGTGTTTCCATCGGGGCGGTCAATGCCGCCGCGATCGCGGGTGCGCCAGACGGCAATATTCCTGCGTCGCTGGAAAAACTGTGGCGGCGACTTATGATTCCCACGCCTTGGTTCGTGCCCGATATCGTAGCCGAGACCTGGTCCGCCTTTGGCAACCCCGCAATGTACAAGCTCCGCTCGGACTATTTCTCACTGATGAGCTGGACGTCTTTATGCGAGGTTACGCCGCTGCGCCGAACCCTGAAGGACCTGTGCGACTTCGGTAAGATCAATGACACGAACCACATGCGCTTTGCGGTCACCGCGACCGAGGTGGCGACCGGTCAGTTACGCCGGTTCCTGAATACCGAGACGTTGATCACCCCCGACCATGTTCTTGCCAGCGGTGCGCTGCCGCCGGGCTTTCCAATGGCGGTCGTGGAAGGCAAGGCTTACTGGGATGGCGGCGTGTTCGACAACACACCGGTGCGCCCGATGTTCGAGATGCTGAGTGACGCGGAAGCGGACGACCTGCCGATCGTGCTGATCAACCTGTTTCCGGACGCCACGATCGAACCGATTCCGACCAACATGATGCAGCTCAAGAACCGGCTTATGGAACTCACCTACGAGAACCGGTTCTGGGCCGACTACGGCAGCCCGGAAGGTTTGCGCGAGTATTCGAAGATGATTGCCGAGCTCGACAATGAGGTTCCGGCCGATTCGGCGATACGCAGGGACCGGCATTTTCCTGAGCTGCTCAAGCGCCGTTGCCTGAAGAACCTTCATGTTATCAACAGCGAGCATGTGCCAATGACGGGCGGAATGGACTTTTCCGAAAAGAGCATGTGGGCACGTTACGAGCGCGGCCATACCGCGGCGGACACCTACCTCAAGGGGGGCAACCTCGTTGTGGAGCCGGCGCACGCGGCGTGAGGTGACTTGCAAAAAGGGCCGCCAAAAGCTGACGTTTCTGTCAGGTTTTTGGCGGCCTTCCTTTCGTCGCTGACGGAAGAATATGTAGGTGTAGCCTCAAACGTTCGTGCTTCCGGCGGTGGAGGACGTCTCCCGTCGGGCAGCGTATGCCCCGCCGTCGGCCAGCAAGGCCAGGGCGCGGCGCCAGTCGGCGGTGTGCTCCGGTTCGGGAAACTCGTCCATGATCGGCTGGAGCAAAGGGGCGATGCGGCCATGGTCACCGGCGTCGCGAAGCCGGCGCGCGATGTCGCATGCCACGCGGAGCGACCAGCCAAGAAGCCGATGCTCGCGCGCGACCTGAAGAGCACGCTCGAGCAGGTCCCCCGCCTGTGCGGTTTCGCCAATGCAGCTGACGAGCCTCGCTTGCAGCCGCAGCAGTTCGGGAAGGCACCAGAGTTCCTCCCGCCGCTCTGTCTCCTCGACCGCGTCGCGCAGCCGCTGCACGGCATCCGAACAACGCCCGGCCAGACCGAGCTGGCTGGCAATGATGGCGTCGAACAAGGGCTGGTAAAGCGCACTTCCGGCGCGCTGGAAACCGTTGCGGGACCGTTCAAGTAGGCGCATCGCCTCGTCCGCCTGCCCGGGGGCTTTGCGGATCGCCCAGCCTTTGTAGGCTTCGCCGTAGGCCTCCCAAAGAAACAGGCGGTTGTTGCGCGCGACTGCAATGAGCTGATCGGCCAACCGCTCTGTCTCAGCCGTGTCGCCGCGCAGCATCGCCACCACACAGGCCCCATAGGCGAGCACGTAGGCCAGCGTGTTGGTGTGGCCGAAGGCAACGGCTTCATCCACCGTCGCGAGGCTGAGCTGGCGAGCCTGGTTCGGCCGACCCTCCCCCCAAAGCACCGTGGCGAGAATGGCGTTGGCCGCCATACGCGGGTTCTGGCCAAACTTCAGGCCGAGCTGACTGTGCTGGTCAGGATTGTAGGCAGAAACGGCGGTTTCCAGATCCGCACGGGCCTGCGGCATCTCGGCCATCGCGTGCATCGTCAGACCGCGCACCCGCAGGCCAACGATCCGCACCCCGGTGTCGCCGGTGCGCTCGCCGGTTTCGATCAGGCGGTTGCTGAGAGCCAGCGCCATGCGCGTCTGCCCGGCTGACATGCGGGCGGCCCACAGGCCGTATGTGGCGCGAAGCAGTGGCGCGTCCTCACCCAGTTGCTCAGCCAGTGCCCGCGTGCGTTCCCAGGCGACCATGGTTTCCGGAGCGGCGTAGCCGTGCGTGGCTATCAGGGGGACGCCAATTTCCGTCTGAAGCCGCAGCTCGCAGGCAAGTTGCCCTGCCGGATCGGCCAATTGCGGAATGAGTTGCAGGCCCTGCCGCAGATGGGCGATCGCCTCGACATTGGCGGACCGTCTGGCAGCATTCTGGCCGGCCTTCAGCCAGTACGGGATGGCGCGTTCGGGTTGATGGGCCTCGGTGAAATGATGGGCGATCACTTCCGGCGGGGTCTCGCCGAATTCGGTCGACAGACCCAGCAGGAATTCAGCGAACCGCGCGTGCAGTCCCTGACGGCGAGCTCCGATCAGCGTGCGGTAAGCGGCTTCCTGGATCAGGGCATGCTTGAAGATAAAGGTGCCTCGATCGGCGCCGCCACGCTGATGCACCAACTCCGCGCGCAGCAACTCCCGGATGCCAGCCTGCAGCGTCTCGCCTTTGGATGAGGCGAGCGCTGAGAGATGGTCCATGCTGAATTCCCGGCCGATCACTGCGGCGACCTGCGCGAGTTCCTTGATTGCCGGATGACGGTCGAGGCGGGCCAGCAGACTGTCCTGCAGCGTGATCGGGATGGTCAGAGTGGCCTTGGGACAGGCGAGTTCGAACCGGCCGTTCCGCTCATGAACAATTCCCAGTTCAAGGGCGGTTTTGGTCAGTTCTTCAACGAACAGAGGAATGCCGTCGGTGTTGGCGATGATCAACTCGACCAGTTCGTCCGGCAGCTTCTTGCCGGCGACCCGGTCGATGATGGCCAGCACGTGACGGCGCGGCAGACCGCTGAGCGC
>JBEKLE010000072.1:0-20702 GCA_050010355.1 Rhodopila sp.
GTCCAATATTCCCCACTGCTGCCTCCCGTAGGAGTTTGGGCCGTGTCTCAGTCCCAATGTGGCTGATCATCCTCTCAGACCAGCTAACGATCGTCGCCTTGGTAGGCCTTTACCCCACCAACAAGCTAATCGTACGCAGGCTCCTCCCCAGGCGACCAACCAGGTTACCCCGGCCGCCTTTAAACCTCAGTTATCATGCGGTATTAGCAGCCGTTTCCAGCCGTTGTCCCCCACCCAAGGATAGATACCTACGCGTTACTCACCCGTCCGCCACTGACAGGGTTGCCCCCGCCCGTGCGACTTGCATGTGTTAAGCATGCCGCCAGCGTTCGCTCTGAGCCAGGATCAAACTCTCAGGTTCATCTCGCTTGAAGCGCTAGCTCCGAGCTTAACGAACAAGATCCCGTCTCTCCTTCTGGGTCCCTCAGTCTCCCCGTCCCTCGCAGGACAGACAAACCGTTTACCTCACAAGCGTATCTGTAACGCATAAAGACATACATCGACAGACACGCCCCTTCAGACTTCAAACCCAGACGATCGAACAAAATCTCAACCCGTTCCCATCATCCAGACCAAGCCCGATCCCGCCGCGCGCTCGCGCGCTCAGCAACACAGGACGCCGCCAACGTATCCCTTCCTAGCCTATGCAAATGTCAAAGAGCCAAAGCGAAAAATAACCCATCGCCCACTGTATGCGGGCCGACAGGCCAAATTTGCTTTGCTGAACACCGAACCGGTGCAGACCGGAGACGGTAGTCGAAGAGGCGAACCAAAGCAAGACAATCCGTTCGTCTCGATGAGCAGCGATGTAAGCCCCAGGCGCCCGCGCGTCAAGCGGGTTTTTGGGCCGCTGTCGATTCAGCCGGCCCGCCACCCCTCAAACCACGTCACAAAACGCGGAATTCCCACAGAAAGCGGCGTCGCCGGCGCAAAGCCGGTCAACGCCCCGATCGCATCGATCGACGCAAACGTCGCCTCCACGTCGACGGATGGCTTCGGCGCCGTCCGGATGATCGCCTTCCGTCCCAGGGACTCCTCTAGGAGACGCACAAGCTCGCGCACCTCCTCGACGCGGTGGTTGCCGATGTTGAGCAGACGCGGCACGTGTGGATCCTGGGGCGGCCGATCGAGACTGCCGACGATCCCGGCGACGATGTCGTCTATATAGGTGAAGTCGCGCCTCAGCCGTCCCTCGTCGTACAGCGTGATCGGCTCCCCTGCTGTAATCGCCCGCGCGAAGCTGAAATACGCCATATCGGGGCGGCCCCAGGGCCCGTATACGGTGAAGAAGCGCAGCCCGGTCTGTGGTAATCCGAACAGGTGCGCATAGGCGTGGCTCATCAGTTCGTCCGCCCGCTTGGTGGCGGCGTACAGCGACACCGGCTGATCCACGCGATCCGTCTCACGGAACGGCATGACGGTATTCGCGCCATACACCGACGACGTGCTGGCGTAGACCAGATGCCGCAGTCCCGGCAGCCGCCGCGCCGCCTCGAGCACCACCAGATGCCCCATCACATTGGCCTGCACATACGCGTATGGATCCACCAGCGAGTGCCGCACACCAGCCTGGGCCGCCAGGTGCACGATCCCCGTCAGGCCGCCGTGCTGGGCAACCAACGCGCCGACCGCGTCCTTGTCCGAGACATCCAGATGGTGGAACCCGAACCCGGCCCGAACCCGCAGGCGGTCGAGCCGAGCCTGCTTGAGCCGGACATCGTAGTAGTCGTTCAGGCTGTCGAGGCCGATCACGCTGTCGCCGCGGGCCAACAGCGCCTCAGCGACGTGATAGCCGATAAATCCCGCGCAGCCGGTGACCAGGACCTTCACGCGACCGGCCGTGCGACAATGCGGTCCTCAAGCAGTTCCAGGACCGCGTGGCCGAGGGCGATGTGGCATTCCTGGATGCGTGCGGTCTCCGTGTCCGGCACCAGGAGCGCGAAATCGCACAGGCTTATTGCCGGTTCGCCGGTGCCGCCCAGCATGCCGACGGTGACGATCCCCATCTCCCGCGCCGCTTCCAGCGCCTTGATCACGTTGCCGGACCGGCCGGACGTGGTCATACCGAACAGCACGTCGCCGGACCGGCCCAGACCACGCAACGGGCGCTCGAAAACGCGGTCGTAGCCATAATCGTTCCCGCAAGCGGTCAGCATGGCGGGGTCGAGGGTCAGCGCCAGGGCGGCGATCGAGGGACGCTCATGGCTGCCACGCAGGCGGATCAGCATCTCGGTCGCCAGATGCTGGCTATCGGCCGCCGACCCGCCATTGCCGCAGAACATCAGCTTGCCACCGCCACGGAGACTGGCCTCGCACGCCGCCACCACCTTGATGACCGCATCCGCCAGTTCGGTTGCAATCCGGCGTTTGAGGTCAGCCGACTTCGTCATCATCGCGGTGAAGCGGGCAGTTTCGGCAACGTGCATGGGAACTCCGTCGGGTGACACCGACGGCGTTCTACATCACCGCGATGTTATTGTGCCACCCATCCGCCATCAATCGACACCGGCGCCCCTGTCATCGTCTTTGCCGCGTCGGAGCACAGGAACACCGCCAGCGCGCCGACCTGCTGGGGGGTCGAAAACTGCACCATCGGTTGCTTTTCTGACACCAAAGCGTGGGTTTCCTGTTCGATCGTCGTGCCATTCCTGGCTGCCCGGTCATGCAACTGCTTTTCCACCAGCGGGGTCAGCACCCAGCCCGGGCAGATCGCGTTGACCGTCACGCCGGCATTCGCCAGTTCGATCGCCGCCACCTTGGTCATGCCGACCACGCCGTGCTTGGCAGCGACATAGGCCACTTTCTGCGGACTGGCGACCAGGCCGTGCGCGGAGGCTATGTTGATGATACGCCCCCAGCCCTTCGCCTTCATGACCGGGATCGCGGCCTTCATGCCGAAGAACACGGCCGACATGTTGATCGCGATGATCTGGTCCCAGCGCTCGTTCGGGAAGTCTTCCACGTTCGCGACGAACTGCACGCCGGCATTGTTGACCAGGATATCCACCGACCCCATCGCCTTCACCGTGTCGGCGACCATCGCCGCGATCTGATCCGGCTTGCTCATGTCCGCGCCATTGTAGCCGACCTTGACGCCGTAGGCCGCTTCGATGCCAGTCCGCTCGGCCTCGATCTGTTCGGCGGCGCCGAAGCCGTTCAGCATGATATGGGCTCCGGCCGCGGCCAGCGCGTGCGCGATGCCCAGTCCGATGCCGCTGGTCGACCCAGTGACCAGGGCGATTTTTCCATTCAGGCTCATCACTCCGTCCTTTCACGAAATGTCGTCGGCCGCTTATGCCGCACCGCATCGTGGCCCGGCATTGACACGGGTCATAGCACCGCCTCGCCCCGCGCGGGCCCGCGGATTGGTGGTGCCGAGGGCGGCATCATGGGTCATGTCCCGAGAGGGCTGGTCCCGGGCGATGGGGGCCTGTTATCGTGGATCATGCGCAGGATCGCCAACGACCCTCGCGAGCTGCTGGATTTCGTTTGTTTATAGTTATGGAAAGAGCGTGTTCCAGATGACGCCGCTTGTGTCGAGGTGGCAAATCATCTCGTGCAAGTCATTCCGTCCGCCCGCGCGGCCGGTTGCGTATCAATCCATATATGCTGATCATCGCCCAGAACGTCTCCACCACGACCGATGGCAGGTTCCACGCATCGAAGAGCGATATCAAAATCAGCATTGCGCCCACCAGGTTGGCCGCCGGGAAGGCCCGTCCGGTAGACACCAGCCAGCCGCGAAGATTGGCGAAATATGCCGCCACATAACACGCCGCACCGGCGATGCCGCAGACGGTGAACGGATCGGATTGCATCTGGCAACGCTAGCAGAATGTCTGACCGCCCCGCCACATCACCCTCCGAGGCGGAGACACACTCAGGCGCGCATTGGCGACGGATTTCAGATGCGTCTCGCCCGGCCCGATCCTGGGGGTGACTTCCCCCGCAAGGCCGTCTAGGAATCGGAGTCTGTCGCATCTCGGTGCGGCAGTCCACCAACCCTTGCGGGGAGCAGACAATTCATGACGATCAAGGTCGGCGACACGATACCGTCCATGAAGCTGATGGTCGCGACGGCGGATGGTCCGAAGGAGACCTCGACCGACGAGATCTTCAAAGGCAAGAAAGTGGTCCTTTTCGCGGTTCCCGGCGCCTTTACCCCGACCTGCAGCGTCAAGCATCTGCCAGGGTTCGTGCAGAACGCCGATGCCTTCAAGGCCAAAGGTGTCGATACGATTGCCTGCATCGCGGTCAATGACGTGTTTGTTATGGGTGCTTGGGGCAAGGAACAGGGAACCGGCGACAAGATCACCATGCTGGCGGATGGTGCCGCCGTGTTCGCCAAGGCGATCGGCCTGGAGCTCGACCTGAACGCGCGCGGCATGGGCTGGCGCAGCCAGCGCTACGCATTGGTCGCCGAGGATGGGAAGGTCATCCATCTGGGCGTCGAAGCGCCGGGCGGATTCGAGGTCAGCAAGGCCGAGGCTGTCCTCGCCGCGCTCTGACGCCGGTCCGGCGGCTTGCGCGTCGCGAGGCCGCCGCTCATCCATCCTCATGCGATTGTCACGGGTGCGCAGCTTGTAATCGGCCCCACTGCCTGTTTTCCATCCGGCGAAATTTAAGTGGCTGAGCATGGTTTTCTCGTCCCGGCGCCGATCCTCCGCGGCTTTGCTCCTCATCAGTTCGCCGCGCTGCCGTCTGTTCCTTGTGGTCGGCTTGTTTTTTGCGCAGGGGACCCAGCGGGCTTTTGCCGACGACGCGCCGGCTGCCGGTAGCACGCCGGCGGCGGAGGAAACCTGGGCGATCCACGGCCAGTCGACGGTGACAGAGCAGTACCATCCCGCGTTCACGTCGCCTTTTCGCGGCCCGGAGAGCCTCGATCCCGGCAGCCGTGGCGACGAGACCCTGGACGTGGCGCTTTTCGTTGGCATCCGCCTTTGGTCCGGGGCGGAGTTCTGGCTGAACCCGGAAATGGATCAGGGCTTTGGCCTGTCCAACACCTTGGGCGTCGCGGGCTTCACCAGTGCCGAGGCGTACAAGGTTGGCGAAGCCGACCCCTACTACAAGATGCAGCGCGGGTTCCTGCGGCAGACCATCGATCTGGGCGGGGACACCCAGACGGTGGACGCCGACCAGAATCAGCTTGCAGGCACCACAATCGCGAACCGCGTCGTACTGACCGTCGGCAAGTATTCGGTGGTCGACATTTTTGACACCAACAGATATGCGCACGATCCGCGTAGTGATTTCCTGAACTGGTCCGTGGTTGATAGCGGTGCGTTCGACTACGCTGCCGATGCGTGGGGCTACACCTATGGCGCCACGGCAGAATGGTACCAGGACTGGTGGACCATCCGCACCGGCCTGTTCGATGGCTCGTCCATCCCCAACAGTACGAAGCTTGACACTCGGTTCATCAGCCAGTTCCAGGCGGTGACCGAACTGGAGGAGCGGCACTCGATAGGCTCTCAACCCGGCAAACTGAAGTTTCTTGCCTGGCTGACCCGGGCTCGGCTGGGGCTTTATTCCGAGGCGACCGATATCGCTGTGGCCACCGGCCTGCCCGCCGACATCGCCGCGGTGCGCGACTATCGCAGCAAATGGGGCTTCGGCCTCAATCTGGAGCAGCAGCTGGCCGAGGACATCGGGCTGTTCGCCCGCGCCGGCATCACAGAGTCCGATGTCGAGGCCTATGACTTCACCGATATCTCGCAATCGCTTTCGGCCGGGCTGTCGTTCGGCGGCAACCGATGGGGCCGTTCCGACGACGCCGTGGGCGTGGCCTTCGCCTTGAACAATCTGTCACGCCAGGGACAGCGATTCCTGAACGCCGGTGGCCTCGGCATCCTCGTTGGCGACGGCATCCTGCCGCATCCGGGGCTGGAGACGATTTTTGAGACCTACTACAGCCTGGCGGCCTTCACGTATGCACACGTGACCGCCGACTATCAGTTCATCGCCAACCCTGCCTACAACACCGATCGTGGACCGGTATCCGTGCTGGGCATCAGGCTGCACGCGCAGTTCTGAGTCTGGTCAGTAGGTCCGCAGGAAGAACGCGACCGTAACGGTTGCACTCAGCGCCACGACGAACCACCGCAGCACCGTGGGCGGCAGATACCGAGCAAACCGGGCCCCATAATAGCCGCCTGTGATGGCGGAGACCATCATCGCCAGCATCTCCGGCCACCGCACCGCGCCGGCGACGGCGAAACACAGCACCGCCGATCCGTTGGTGGCACTGACCAGCAAGGTGCGGGTTGCCGCCATCTCCTTCAGTTCCGCCGAACTGATCAGTACCCAGACCGCCAGCATCATCAGCCCGATCGCGCCGCCGAAGTAGCCGCCATAGATCGACAGCACGAACTGGATGGAGAGGAACGCGGACCGGCCGATGCGAACGTGGCGGCGCAGCCAGTCGCCGAGATGCCGCCCACCGGCGAAGGTCAGCGTCGCCAGCAGCAGCAGCCATGGGACGACGACGTCGAAGACCCCCGCGGGGGTCACCAGCAGCAGAACCGCCCCGATCAACCCGCCCGCGAGACTGATCGGCAACAGCACCTTCAGGCCGATCCCGGCGATGCCGCGCAGATCGTCGCGATACGCCCAGGTGCTCGCCATCGTGCCGGGAAACAGCGCGACCGTGCTGGTGGCATTGGCAGCGACCGGCGGCAGCCCGGCCAGGACCATGGCCGGGAAAGAAACGAAAGACCCGCCTCCGGCCACGGCGTTCATCGTTCCGGCCAGCAGGCCGGCGACGATGAGAACGACAAAATGCTGCACTTATTCCGCCGGCACGTTCCGTTCGAGTTCTGCCAGCCAAGCGGCGGCGTTGCCGTCGGAGGGCGCCCGCCAATCGCCTCGGGGTGAGAGCGATCCGCCGGCCGAGACTTTTGGTCCGTTCGGCATGGCGCTGCGCTTGAACTGGCTGAAGGCGAAGAAGCGCGTCAAGAAGACCTGCATCCAGTACCGGATCTGCTTCAGGTCGTATCCGACGCGCCGGTCGGCATGGAAATGCGGCGGCCAGTCGCCGCGTGCGGGATCTTCCCAGGTGTGCAACGCCATGAAGGCGATCTTTGACGGCACGAAGCCGTATCGGAGGATGTGGAACAGGGTGAAATCCTGGAGCGCGTAGGGCCCTATCTTGGCCTCGGTGCTTTGCGGAATCTCGCCCTCGGCCACCGGAACGAGTTCCGGAGAGATTTCGGTTGAAAGGATCGCATCCAGGGTTTCGAGCACACCGTCGGCGAAACGTTTCGTCCCGATGATCCAGCGGATCAGATGTTGTATCAGTGTCTTTGGCACCCCGGCATTGACGTTGTAATGCGCCATTTGATCGCCGACACCGTAGGTGCACCAGCCAAGCGCAAGTTCGGAAAGATCGCCGGTGCCGATAACGATGCCGCCGAGATGGTTGGCCAGCCGAAACAGGTAATCCGTGCGAAGCCCGGCCTGCACGTTCTCGAAGGTGATGTCGTAGAACGATTCGCCGGTGGAATAGGGATGCCCGAGGTCCGCCAGCATCTGTTTTGCGGCAGGTCTGATGTCGAGTTCGGCGGCGGTCACGCCCAGCGATGTCATCAGCGCCCAGGCGTTGGATTTGGTGTGATCAGAGGTCGCGAAGCCCGGCATGGTGTAGGCAAGTATCCCGTCGCGCGGCAGGCCCAGCAGATCGAAGGCCTGGGCGCAGACCAGCAGCGCCTGGGTTGAGTCCAGACCGCCGGAAATCCCGATCACCACTTTCTTCAATCCAGTCGCGCGCATTCGCTGCGCCAGACCGGAGACCTGGATGTTGTAGGCCTCGTAACAATCCTGCTCCAGCCTTGCGACATCGGCGGGCACGAAGGGGAACCGCTCGATTTTGCGGCGGAAGCCGACATCGCCGGCGGGGGCGTTCACGGTGAAGGCGATGCGACGGTAGGCGCGGGCGTGGCGGCGGCGGTTGGTATCGAATGACCCCATCTGCAAGCGTTCCTGTGCAAGCATGTCGAGGTCGATATCGGCGATGGCTGCCTGGTCCGCCACGGGAAACCGTTCAGTCTCGGCCAAGGTGTCGCCGTTCTCGAACACGGATGCCTGGCCGTCCCACGCCAAGTCGGTGGTCGATTCTCCGGCGCCGGCGGCGGCATACAGATATGCGGCCAGGCAGCGGGCGGACTGGGCGCGGCACAGCAGCCGGCGGGTCTCGGCCTTGCCAATGGTGATGTTGCTGGCGGACAGATTGGTCAGCACGGTCGCGCCCGCGACCGCGGCCTCGCCGCTGGGGGGGTTGGGGACCCACACGTCCTCGCAGATTTCGGCGTGGACGATCAGGCCGCGGAGGTCGGATGCCTCAAACAGCAGGTCGGTGCCGAACGGGACGGTGCGGCCGCCGATCGTGATGGCGCCGCCGTCGGTTGCGTCGCCGCTGACGAAGTGGCGGGGTTCGTAGAATTCGCGGTAATTCGGCAAGTGGATTTTCGGCACCACGCCGAGAAGTTGGCCGCGATGAATGGCGAGGGCGCAGTTGTAGAGCGCGCCCATGTGGCGGAGCGGCGCGCCGACCAGCAGCAGCGGCATCAGGTCGGCGGAGGCGGCGACGATGGTGTCGACCGCGGTTTCAACGGCGTCCAGCAGCGTGGTCTGCTGCAGCAGGTCGCTGATCGCGTAACCGGACAGTCCGAGTTCCGGAAACACCGCGACGGCCACTGCCTGCCGGTCGCAGTCCTGCGCCATGCGAAGGATCGTTTGCGCATTGGTTGCCGGGTCGGCCAGCGCGGTATGGGTGGTGCAGGCGGCGACACGGGCGAAGCCGTGGCGGTAGAGGGAACGGAAGCTCATGGCGGGCCTGGGCTGTGCAGATTGTAATATGGCGCGGGTCGGGGGGTCGTGCCACCCAGGCGATCAGGAGTAGCCAGATGAGCGACGGCCCTGACAGTTTGGTCCTCCGGTTTATGCGTCAGGTGGACGCGAAGCTGGACCGCGTGATCGACGATCTCGGCGACATCAAAGTTCGCGTGACCAACGTCGAGGAAAACCTTGCCGCCCTCAATCGTCGGGTGGACCGGATGGACCTCCGAATGGAGCGGATCGAGCGTCGCCTTGATCTGGTGGGCGTCAGTCCCTGACATTCTCCCGGTGGGCGGCGCATTCTGGTTGTGTGTGACAAGCTTCGTCCTTTCAAAGGATCCGTCGCTGGAATCCCTCGCACGAGCTATAGCGCCGGCGTCAGGAGAAGACATGCAGGCGGCGATCTCGAACGATCCCATTCTCGTCCGGTTCCGGCAGGCGCTGGGCGCGATATACGGAAACAGACTCGGCCGCGCGGTCCTGTTCGGCTCGCGTGCCAGGGGCGAATGGCGTTCCGATTCCGATTACGACGTAGCCGTTTTCCTCAAGTCTGTACCGGACCGGTGGGCGGAACTCGATCGGCTGGCTCGTCTGCGCGTCGAGATGATCGACGAGACGGGCGTTTTCTTTGACGCCCTACCGTTTCCCGAGACCGCGTTGCAAGAGCGGACGCCTCTGATGCACGAAATCAGGCGGGACGGGGTCGATCTGTGAAGCCGGAGAGCGTCAGCTACCTCGAAAAGGCACAGACGCTGCTGTCGGAAGCGGGCGCGATATTCAACACTTATCTCCACGAAGCCGCCGGCCGCTCAGCCTACCTTGCCGGCTTTCATGCCGCACAGACCTTTATCTTCGAACTCACGGGGAAGGCGCCCAAAACGCACAGCGGCGTTCATAGGGAATTCCTGCGCTTGACCAAAGACGATCCCCGGGTGGCGCCAGATCTGCGGATTTTTCTCTCCCAGAGCGATAACCTCAAGGCCATTGCGGACTACCAAACTGGCCCCGGCGCCAAGGTTCCCGCGGAACTGGCCGCCAACGACGATCGAAACTGGCAAGCGCTTCCTGGCGCGGATCGCTCCGTTGCTGGCGCGCGAATGACGGAAGCGGCGGCCCCGTGCCGTCGGGTCAGCACCGGCCCGTGACGACAGAGCGCGATTAGTCCATCAACCCGCCGTGCTCGATCTTCCCGTCACCGACACCCTCCCTGTCCTGCTTGCCGTGCTGAACGCCGGCCGCAACGCCGTGCTCGTCGCGCCGCCGGGTGCGGGCAAGACGACCCTTGTGCCGCTCGCCCTGCTCGCAGCGCCATGGCGCGGCGACGGCCGGATCCTCATGCTGGAACCGCGCCGCCTGGCAACCCGCGCCGCTGCCACACGCATGGCGTTTCTGCTCGATCAGCCGGTCGGCCGCACCGTCGGGTACCGCACCCGGCTCGACGGCGCCGGGTCCGCCGAGACCCGTGTGGAAGTCATCACCGAGGGCCTGTTGCTGCGTCGGCTGCAATCCGATCCAGGGTTGGACGGCGTCGCCGCCGTGATCCTGGATGAAATCCACGAGCGTTCGCTTGAATCCGACCTCGGCCTCGCCCTTTGCCTCGACCTGCAGCGCGTGCTGCGGCCGGACCTGCGGCTGCTGGCGATGTCCGCCACGGCGGACGGTGCGCGCCTGTCCGGCCTGATGAACGCGGACATCGTCGAAAGCGCAGGCCGCCAGCACCCGGTCGACGTTGAACACCAGGCGCGTGACATCGCCCATATCCGCGACCTCCCGGACGCCGTCGCAAGAGCCACCCGCGCCGCGCTGGGCAAACACGAGGGCGACATCCTCGCCTTCCTGCCCGGCATGGCGGAAATTCGCCGCACCCAATCGGCGCTGGAGGGTTGCGGCGCCCTCGTCCTGCCGCTGCACGGCGACTTGCCGCCGGGCGACCAGGACCGGGCGCTGCGGCCGGCCGAGGGCCGGAGGATTGTCCTGGCCACCTCGATCGCGGAGACGTCGCTGACCGTCCCCGGCGTTCGCATCGTCGTGGATGGAGGCTGGCGGCGGACCCCTCGGCTGGACCCGGCGACCGGCCTGACGCGCCTGACGACCGCTCGCATCTCCCGCGCCGCCGCCGATCAGCGTGCCGGTCGCGCTGGACGTGAAGCGCCGGGGATAGCCATCCGCATCTGGACCCCTGCCCTCCACCGCGGCCTTCCCGCGTTCGACCGTCCGGAAATCCTGGAAGCCGAGCTTTCGGGACTGGTGCTGGAATGTGCCGCATGGGGAACGCCGCCGGCTGAGCTGTCGTTCCAGGACCGGCCACCCGGCGGAGCACTGGCAGCTGCGGCTGAGCTGCTGAAAGACCTGGGCGCGCTGGACGGCGAGGGCCGCATCACCGATCAGGGCCGCGAGATGGCACGGATCGGCGCCCATCCCAGGCTGGCGGCGATGATGCTGGCCGCCGCGACCGCCGAACAGGGGGCCCTCGCCGCCGATCTGGCCGCGCTGCTGGAGGAACGCGACCCGCTTCGCACTCAGGAGGCGTCATCCGACATCGGCACCCGCCTCGCCGCCATCGCTCACGGCGACCATGATGCCCCCCAAGGCGCCGATCGCGGTGCCTTGAGCCGCATCCGGCGCGCCAGCGGTCAGTATCGCCGTCGGATGCGCCTGCCTGCCGATACGCGAGCCGGCGGCGAACCCGGGCCATTGCTCGCCGCGGCATTTCCGGACCGCATCGCGCAGCGGCGAGGCGAGCCGGGCTCGTTCCGCCTCTCCGGTGGCGGCAGCGCCCGCCTGCCGATCACCGATCCGCTCGCCAAGGCGGTCCTGCTGGTCGCCGCATCGCTGGAACTGAAAACCGCATCACGCATCCGGCTGGCCGCTCCGCTCGATCCTGACGCGTTGCCGCCTTCGCTCGCGTCGCGGGTCGCCGAACAGGTGGAATTCGGCCTGGACCCGGTCGCTGGTACCGTCCTGGCTCGGCGCCGCCGGCGCCTGGGCGCTCTGATCCTGTCCGACCGCACCGAACCCGGCGATCCGGCGCAAGTCGCCGAGGCGCTCGCCAACGCCGTAGCGGCCGGCGACCTCCGCCCGCTGCCGTGGACCGATGCGACCCGCCAGTTACAGGCACGCATGGCGCTTATGCGCGGGATCGAACCCGACGCCGGCTGGCCGGACATCAGCGATCCAACCCTGAAGGCCACCATCCAGGACTGGTTGCCACCCTTTCTGGCCGGCATCACCCGCGTTTCCGACGTGGCGAAACTCGACCTTCCCGCCATCCTGCGCGGCCTGCTGTCATGGGACCTCGCTTCGCGCCTCGACCGTGACCTGCCCACCCACCTGCCGCTGCCGGGCGGACGCGCCGCGATCGACTATACCGAGGCGCCGCCTTTGGCCTCCGCCAAGGCCCAGGCATTCTACGGCCTGGCGACGACACCCCTGCTGGCCGGCGGCCGCATCCCATTGCGCCTGGCGCTGTTATCGCCAGCGGGCCGCCCGATCGCGGTCACCGCCGACCTCGGAGGCTTCTGGAAGGGCGCCTGGGCCGATGCCCGCCGTGACATGCGAGGCCGCTACCCAAAGCACCGCTGGCCGGAAGATGGCGCTGATCCCTCTGAAAACTGATCAACAATCTGGCCCGGGGGTTGCTTGTTACAGCCCCGTCTACATGCCATGTCCTTGCGATCCGCGCCTTCCACCCGGAGAATCAGTCCGCATCATGCCAGCCGACACATTGTCCCTCCGGCCGACATCCGAGTCCTGGCGGTGGTTCTCCCAGAGCCTCTTTCTCAGCTTGGCCCTGATGGCGAGCGCGTGTGCGCCGCAACCCGCCAGTGCCCGCGCCGCGCCGGACAGCTTGGCCCCTCTGGTGAAGAAAGTGCTGCCGGCCGTGGTTAACATCGCCGTTACCGAAACCGTGTCGGGCGGCGACGTACTCGGAGAGTTGCCTCCGGAACTGCGCGACACCCCGCTCGGCCGGGAATTCCGCCGCCGCTTCGGCAATCGGCGCGAGCAGGTGGCCGGCGCCGGATCGGGCTTCATCATCGATCCCTCCGGGATCATCGTCACCAACAACCATGTGGTCGATCACGCCGACAAGATCATCGTCTCGCTGACCGACGGCCGACAGCTTCCCGCCACCGTGCTGGGCCGCGACGAGTTGACCGACATTGCGGTGATCAAGGTTCAGACCAGCGACGCGCTGCCGAGTGTCGCCTGGGGTGATTCGCGCAAGGCCGAGGTCGGCGACTGGATCATGGCGGCCGGCAATCCCTTCGGACTGGGTGGATCGGTGTCCGTCGGCATAATCTCGGCCGAGGGTCGCGACCTCGGGTCCGGCCCGTTCGACAACTTCCTGCAGTTGGACGCCCCCATCAATCCCGGCAACTCCGGCGGGCCGGTGTTCAACATGGACGGTCAGGTGATCGGCGTAAGCTCGGTGATCGTCTCCCCCACCGGCGCCTCGGTCGGCATCGGCTTCGCGATCCCGAGCGAGGCGGTCAGCCGCACGGTTGTCCAGCTTCTCAGCAAGGGCTCCATCGAACGCGGCTGGCTCGGCGTGTCGGTCGAGGACCGCGATAACGGCGTCACGATCGCGACCCTGGACCGAAGCGGACCGGCGGCAAAGGCGGGAATCAGGTCGGGCGATGTGGTCGTCGCCGTCAATGGCGACAAAATCGACAGTTCCCGCGGTTTGATCCGCGCGGTCGCGGTCGTCCCGCCGGGCAACAGCGTCCGGGTGACGATCCGGCGTCAGGGGCGCGAAATGGAATTTCCGGTCAATGTCGGCCGCCGGCCGGCTGAGCAAACGGCGGGCTAACATGCGATCAAGCAGCGCCAAGGGTTTGAAGCATGCCTTCGCCCGGCGGCGACGAACGCATAACCGCTTGTCGTGCAGGCACGGCGGGCCGCGTGAGTTGAAACAGAGGAGGGCAAGATGCGGATCCTGGTGGTGGAGGATGATAAGGACGTCGCCGGCTTCGTTGTGCGCGGGCTGCGCGAGGCCGGCCATGTGGTGGAACACGCGGATAACGGGCGCGACGGGTTATTCATGGCGGCCAGCGAGACATTCGACGCGGTCGTTCTCGACCGCATGCTTCCGGGCGGCATCGACGGGCTGAAAATCCTGGAGACCCTGCGCGGCCAGAAGAATACCGTCCCGGTGCTGATCCTGTCCGCCCTGGCAGAAGTGGATGACCGCGTCAAAGGCCTGAAAGCCGGCAGCGACGACTATCTGACCAAGCCCTTCGCTTTCGCCGAATTGCTCGCCAGGGTCGAGGCGCTCAACCGCCGGGGGAAGGGCGAGGGTCCGGTCACCAAGCTGGTGGTCGAGGACCTGGAATTGGATCTTTTGTCCCGTCAGGTGAAGCGCGCCGGCCAGAAGATCGATCTCCAGCCTCGCGAATTCCGTTTGCTGGAATACCTGATGCGCCATGCCGGCCAGGTCGTTACGCGCACCATGCTGCTGGAGGGCGTCTGGGACTATCACTTTGATCCGCAGACCAACGTGATCGACGTTCATGTGTCTCGGCTGCGGCAGAAGGTGGACAAGCCCTTCCCCAGCGGGCTTATCCATACTGTGCGTAATGCCGGCTACATGTTGCGGGCAGAACAGCCGTAGTATAGTCGTACGCGCGTCGAAGCGACGTTATCGATCCGCGTCAGCGGGGGGATCTCATTCCACGGTCGGGAACCGCCCAGCCGGCGCAAATCGTCATCGCGGGGAAAGGGACCAGGATGGTCCAACGATGATTGACCGCGAGCTGTACCGGTCCGCCGGCTTCCGCTTCGGGGTGATCTACGCGCTGCTGCTGGCGGTCAGTGCCATGGCGCTGGCGATTTTCCTTTGGTGGGCCACGGCCGGACTGCTCGACCGACAGACCGAGGACGCTATCAACGCCGACGCGCAGGGACTGGCTGAACGCTGGGCCGAGGGGGGCCTGCCTGCCCTGGTCGTCACGATCGACGACCGGCTGGCACAGAACATCGACGACGACTCGATCTATCTGCTCGTCGATCCGAACATGAGACACATCGCCGGCAACCTGCCGGAATGGCCATCTTCGGTGACCGAGGCGGGCCCGCAGTACGGACTGACTGTCATGCGCGCCGGCATGAAATCGCTGGCGAACGTCCAGCGCTACGATTTGCCCAGCGGGTTTCACCTTTTGATCGGCCGTGACGTCCGGGTCCGCGCCCAGTTGCGCGCCCTGCTGACCGACGCCCTGCTGTGGGCCGGAGTCGTCGTGCTGCTGATGGCGACCGGGGGTGCTCTGGTCGTCCGGAGCCTGTTCCGCCGCACCTTGGCGAATGTTTCGGCCACCGCGGCAGCCATCGCGGGCGGCGACTTCGCCCAGCGAGTCAAGCTGACCGGTCGGGGCGACGAGTTCGACCAGGTTGCGGAGGTCATCAACGACATGCTGGACCGGATCGGCCGTCTGATGGACGGCGTCCGGCAGGTTTCCAACGCCATCGCCCATGATCTGCGCACCCCGATCACACGCGCCCGGACCCGGCTGGAGGATGCCGCCCTGCACGCCGAAACTCCGGACGACCTCCGTGCCGCGATCGAGCGCGCCACCTTGGACCTCGATGGCATTGTCGCGGTTTTCCAGGCGCTGTTGCGCATCGCCGAGATCGAGGCCGGATCGCGCCGTTCTTCGTTCGCGCGCCTCGATCTGGTGCCGCTGCTGTTGGAGGTGGCCGAGCTTTATCGGCCACTGGCGGAAGATCACTCGATTGTACTGAAGGTTGAGACGCCGGACGCAGTGCCGGCGTACGGCGACAGGGCGATGATCCAGCAGGCAATCGCCAACCTCGTTGACAACGCGGTGAAGTTCTCACCTGAAGGGGGGACGGTGCGGTTACGGGCCTCGGTCTCCTCCATGGTCTTTGTCACGGTCAGCGATGAGGGGCCCGGGATCGCCCTTGGTGAACGCGAAAAGGCGACCGACCGTTTCTATCGTGGCGAGGCCGCGCGCAGCACGCCGGGATCGGGTCTGGGACTGTCGCTTGTGCTGGCGGTCGCGCATCTGCATGGCGGCGAATTGCGTCTGGAAGACAATCGACCTGGACTCCTCGCTGTCCTGGCGCTGCCGCTGCCGGAGGGCGAGGAAAGCCAGGGGCTCTGGCCCAAACACCGCCAAGGACCGGCGGCCCTGGGAAGCCCCCTGGGAACCCATTGACCCTCTCGGACGGACCGCAAAAAAAACGGCACTCGGAAGCGCCGCTTAAGTTTGGGGGGGAAACGTCACGCGGATGAGGCCTAGCCATCACCCGCACATCCGAAATTGGGTGGCAAATTCCCTTGTCAAGCTCACGGTTGCGCGCGTTTTTTGCCGAATCGGCCCTGCCGGCCGCGAGATCGGTGCGGCGCGCCGGGCCCGGGGCTGGCAAGCAGTCCGGGTTCCGTCCTATATCGCCGGCTTCTGGGCTTTTCTCTTCCTCTCAGGAGGCAATCCGCATGGATTATGTCGACACAGCGGGCATCCGCATCGCCAAGCCACTTTACCAATTTGTAATCAATGAGGCCTTGCGGGGGACCTCGATCAGTGCAGACGCTTTCTGGAGCGGGTTCGCCGGACTGCTTGCTGACCTGGCACCCCGCTGCAAGGCGTTGCTGGTCAAGCGCGACAGCATCCAGCAGCAGATCGATGCCTGGCATCTCGCCAACAAGGGCAAGCCCGCCGACACCGACGGGTATCTGAGTTTCCTCCGCGGCATCGGCTATCTCGTCGAGGAACCGGCTCACGTCGAGGTCAGCACCTCGAACGTCGATGCGGAGATCGCCGTTCTCGCCGGCCCGCAGTTGGTCGTGCCGGTAACCAACGCCCGGTATGCGTTGAACGCGGCCAACGCGCGTTGGGGCAGCCTGTATGATGCGCTGTACGGCACCGACGCGATCCCGGAAGACGGTGGTGCGGCCCGTGGGCGAGGATACAACAAGCTTCGCGGCGACAAGGTGGTGGCGAAGGCGCGGGAAATTCTGGACGCAGCGGCGCCGCTCGCGTCCGGCAGCCATGCGAACGTGGCGAGCTATTCAGTCGCTGACGGAGCATTGTCGATCGCATTGAAGGGCGGTGGGACGACGGGATTGCAGAACCCGGCGCAATTCGCCGGCTATCGTGGGGAGGCCACGGCGCCGTTTATCGTGCTGTTGAAGCACAACGGTCTGCATCTCGAAATCGTGATAGACCGCACGAACCGGATCGGCAAGGACGACCCGGCCGGGGTGGCGGACTTGGTCATCGAAGCGGCGCTGACGACGATCCAGGACTGCGAGGATTCCATCTCCGCCGTCGATGCCGAAGACAAAGTCCTGGCCTACCGGAACTGGCTTGGACTGATGAACGGCTCGCTCGAGGACACCTTCGAGAAGGGCGGTCACCAGATGACCCGCAAGCTGAATCCGGACCGGCAGTACACGAAGCCGTCGGGCGGCACCCTGTGGATGTCCGGCCGCAGCCTGATGCTCATCCGCAACGTCGGACACCACATGTACACCGACGCGGTGCTCGATGCTTCGGGCGCGGAGATCCCGGAGGGTTTTCTTGACGCCGCGGTCACGTCACTGATCGCGCTGCATGACCTGAACAGCAAAGGGCCGATCAAGAACAGCCGCGCGGGATCGGTTTATATCGTCAAGCCGAAGATGCACGGGCCGGAGGAAGTGGCGCTGACGGCCGAACTTTTCGGACGGGTCGAGCAGATCCTGGGGCTGGCGGCAAATACGCTGAAGATGGGTATCATGGATGAGGAGCGCCGGACGTCGGCCAACCTCAAGGCCAGTATCGCGGCGGCGACGCATCGGGTGGTGTTCATCAACACCGGCTTCCTCGATCGGACGGGGGACGAGATCCACACCTCGATCGAGGCCGGCCCGATGATCCGCAAGAACGAGATGAAGGGCACCGTCTGGATCAAGGCCTACGAGGACCAGAACGTCGAGATCGGTCTGGAGTGCGGGCTGCGGGGAAAAGCGCAGATCGGCAAGGGCATGTGGGCGGCGCCGGACCGGATGGCGGAGATGCTGCAGCAGAAGATCGGCCACCCGATGGCGGGGGCCAATACAGCATGGGTGCCCTCGCCCACCGCGGCGACGCTGCACGCGCTGCACTATCATCAGGTCGATGTTGCCGCCCGGCAGACCGAACTGGCGTCGCGGCCGCGGGCGCCGTTGAAGGATCTGCTGACGATCCCGCTCGCGGAGGGTCAGAACTGGTCTCCGGACGATCTGCGCCAGGAACTGGACAACAACTGCCAGGGCATTCTCGGGTATGTGGTGCGCTGGATCGACCAGGGGATCGGGTGTTCGAAGGTGCCGGACATCCATGACGTGGGACTGATGGAGGATCGGGCGACGCTGCGGATTTCGTCGCAGCATATTGCCAACTGGCTGCTCCACGGCGTGGTGACGCAGGCGCAGGTAACCGAGGCATTGCAGCGCATGGCGGTGGTGGTTGACCGGCAGAATGCCAGTGATCCGCTGTACCACCCGATGGCGCCCGGGTTCGACGGTATCGCGTTCAAGGCAGCGTCCGACCTGATCTTCGAGGGGCGCGCGCAGCCGAACGGCTATACCGAGTTCATTCTGCATCGCCGCCGGCGGGAGGCGAAAGCCGCAGTCTGACAGCGGCGTTCCGGGACGCCGCCGCGGATTGGCTTGGGCGTTTTCGCAGCGGTCGGCTACACTGCCGCCCATGTCGTGGCGCCTGACAGCGTTTCTCGCGCTCCTGGTCCTGGCCGGCGGTGGCCAGAGGAAGCGGCAACGGAACTGCCGGTGCCGCCGTTTCCACCGCGTATCGCCGAGGGCAGCGACTATGAAACCTGCCTGTCCACTCTGGCAGATGATCCAACCGGTGCTGTCGCCATGGCGGAGACCTGGCTGGCGGATGGCGGGGGGGACGGCGCGGTGCATTGCCGCGGACTGGCGCTGATTGCATCCGGCAAGCCCGCAATCGGCGCCGGCGTGCTGGAACGGCTTGCGCAGCAGAGCGCCGCACCGGCGTTAGCACGGGCCTCGGTCCTCAGCCAGGCGGCACAGGCCTGGCTGATGGTGGCCCAGGACGACCGTTCGGCGGCGGACAAGGCCGCGGCGGACGCATCCCAGGCGCTGAGTCTGTCGCCGTCGGACATCGAGCTGTTTATTATGCGCGCGACGGCCAGAGGTATGCTCGGCCAGTTCGCGGATGCGGTCGATGACCTGAGCCAGGTACTGCAGCTGGATGCCGCAAGACCGGACGCGCTGGTCCTGCGGGCGCGGATGCAGCGGAAGCTGAACCGGCTGGATCTGGCGGAGGCAGATGTCTCGCGGGCGTTGACACTGGACCCGGACGATCCGGACGCGCTGCTGGAACGCGGCATCCTGCGCCAACGCATGGGCGACTCGGCGGGCGCGCGGGCGGACTGGGAACACGCGCGCGGGGTGGATCCGAACACTACGACGGCTGATCTGGCGGAGCAGAACCTGTCGTTGCTGGAGGCAGGACCGGAACGGCCCATGGCATAGACTCGTCCCAGTTGTCAGCACCAGTCTGTGTGCAACCAATTGACCCTGTCCGCACCTGGGGTAACAGCATCCAATGACAAAGTCCGGAGAGGTCAAGTCGGCGTTCCCGCCGCTGCTGCCGCCCGGGCGCCATGTCATGACGGCTGACCGGCTCGAGCACCTGACGGTGACGCGGTTCCAATCGTCAGTGATGAGACCGATTATCTTCGCAGAGTTCCGACGCCTGCTCAACGAAATGGCCACCTTTGGGCTGGTCGGCGAACTGTGGGTGGATGGGAGTTTTATGACAGAGAAGCCGGAGCCAGACGATATCGACCTGTCCTTTGGGTTCAATCCTGAGCACCTGGACCAGCAAACACCGGAAGCCCGTGCGTTCGTGCTGACCAATCTGAACGGCGGCAAGGCCTACAGCCCGCTTCTCGACACCTATATGTGTTTCATGTTCCCGGTTGGAGACCCGCGGCAGGCTGCAAGCTCGGAGGACTACTGGGCCGAGAAATGGCTTGTAGGGTGGGATGACCGCCTTAAGGGGTTCGCTGTCGTCAAGTTGGGCGAAAGTGACGTATGGTTCAATCTCTATGCTCACTGACCGTGTCCGGAGGGCTTACGAGGCCATAGCTAAAGTGGAACGGGTGGCAGCCCAGTTCCCCGGGGACGTCTATGTTCTCGCCAACCTAGCTGCGCTGAAGCGTGATGCCGAGGAACTAGAGAGCCAGTGGGCCGAGGCAGTCCGGTTACAGCAGAAAGAAGTCTGCCGGTATCGGATGGTGCCGTGTCACGATGTGGAGTTCTCAATCCGGGCGATCACGCGGTCTTTGCTGGATTTCCAGGAACTCTTCTCACAGGTCTACGACGCTCTGAAGAACGGTGCGAAGCGGCGAGCAACCCTTGGCATCGACATGATCCTGGAAACCACCTTCAACTTCGCTTTCTCATATGCTGGCTCGCTCGGCATCGTAATGTCCGTTGACACGACCCCGACGCTGTTTGACGGCCAGTTCGATATCGCGATCTTCACCTTTATGCAGATAGTGGAGGCCAAGACCGAGGCCGATATCCGAGATCTGGCAAAAAGGCTTGGCGATGCCGTGGTCAAAAAGACCTTCGACTGGGCGAAAGTCAACGTCGAGGCGGGCTACGCCGTTGACCTGGATTGGACCACGGTCCGTGGCACCCACAAGGGCGGTATGATAGATCTGGACGTCTTCAGCAGGCTGGTGACTGTGATTAGCCGGACATCCGACACTGAGCGGAGGTCCATAAAGGTCCTTGGCATCCTGGTCGGCCTGGACTCCAAAACGAAGCGGTTCCGTTTCGTGGACCCAGACGGCGCCGATTACGCAGGGCCTTTATCAGAGACATTTCCCGCTTC
>JBEKLE010000073.1:0-18555 GCA_050010355.1 Rhodopila sp.
TCGGACTCGTCTTGCCCCACCACAAGTCACTGCTGTTCTCTTGCCAGATTGTGCCATTGACGTAGGCGAGTTCAATAACGTTTGCCGTCGTGGCGTCCGCCAGGTTGTTCACCGCGACCTGCCCACTGCTGGTGATCGTCCAGTCGTTGCCGGTCGCATCGGTCATTGTGCCGCCGCTTGCCGCTATGACGACCGTGTCGTTCGCCGAGGCCACCGGTGCAGGTGCAGCGGCCGAAGTATAGGGGTCGGAACTATATACGTGGATGTAATTGATCTGCATGGCTCCGGTTTCAGAGCCCGATGTCGGCGCTCCTTCCCAGGAATTCGATGTCCCAGCGGCGGTATCGACCACTATGTACATCGGTTGGTGCATGTCAGCCGGTGTGGCGATCTGATAAACCTGCTGACCGTTGAAGTACCAGGTGATGGTATTGGCTTCCCAGTCGACGGCGTAGGTGTTGAATCCCGTGGTCATATTGGAAACAGTCGTCAGACCCTGCTCCTGACTGGACAGAGTGCTGGTGTGCGCAGTCGTCACCAGCATGGTCGGGTCGTTGGCGAGCACTTCCGCGATGTCGATCTCGGGCGGCCACGCGCCGCTGGTCGGGAGCAGCCAGAAGGCCGACATCGTACCCGGCGCGCTCGACATCTCGGCATTGATCTCGAAATAGCCGTATTCCTGCGGGAAACTTGGATAGGTCGTCAGCATCCCGGAGACATAGCTCTGGCCGCCAACCGCGGGGCTGGCTACGTCCGCCGGGGTCGGCATCACGGCAATGTCGAGATTGCCGTTCACGATCGAATACGGGTCGGCATCTGCGGCCGAAGTCGGGCCGTAACCCGGATTGACGAACCACGAACTCATGTCCGACGCGGCATACCCGTCCGGGCTCCAGAAATAGGATGGCTGCCAGGTTCCGCTCGATCCATTCCACAGATTGAGCGAATCAAACTCGTCGTCGAACGTCAGTGTGGACATAAGATTAAATTCCTGGTTTCTGGGCACAAATCCGCGCCGCCGGAAGAATTATGTTGTTGTACCGTTACATTATCTCTTTGTCGGGCGGAACGCGTTGCCTGATCAGGCAATTTAACGGTTCTTGGAGGCAACGTGACAGTCAGGTCTCTTGGTGCGCCTCCGCCGCCGAGAAGTGCGTTGGATCGCCGTCCAAGCAAAGTCCCCTTGTCACCTATTCGTGTTCCCCGTGTCTATAGATCACGAAGCCGTGCTTTGCAAGATTCGATAGCAGAAAATTTTGGTCTCAGAATGGTCGAATTCAATCCACGTATGTTTTTTAAATAATCACCGTATTTGACGAAGTGTTGCCAGCGTTACGACAAATGCCGCAATGAAATAGGCGGCAACGCTCATGCACAGACTGCTCATGACACGCACGCGCAGACATCATGCGGGGTTGCGAAGGTGCCGCCCCCAACCTGCAGATCTCTGCTGTCCGGCCGGGGCAACCGTTACGATCGAACCCAGCCCGACCGCTTCAAGATGCCGCGCTCGTTGGAAACGCAACATAGGCTAACGTAGAGCCGGAACCGATCCCACTGCCCCGCGCCCAACGGCGGCCTCCTTCGCGCGTTCGGCAAAAAACCGGTCCACTCGCGGAGCCCTGGTCCTAGCCTTTCTGCGCGCCCCAGAAAACCGGCGCGGAGCCTTTCACCAGCCCCGTCACGTTCGACCGCCACGCCGCGCGTGGCAAATACTGTCCCAGCGGGATGCTCGGTACCGACGCGAAGGCCGCAGCCTGAAACGCGATCTCCTGCTTACGACGTTCCGCGTCATTCGGGGCATCGATCCAGGCGTCATAGGCCGTCTCGAGCACCGGGTCGTCCGGCCAGCCGAACCAGGCTTTCGCCCCGTTGCTGCGCAGCGTATTCGCCAGCAGCGGATCCACATACTCGGGTCCCGGCGCACCGGCGGGGAACATCGACCAGCCGCCTTTGTCCAGCGACGCTTTCGACGGGCGCCGCTGAACCACCGTGCCCCAGTCCGTCATCTGCTCATCGACGTTCAGCCCCACCTTGTGAAACGCATCCACCGCAACGGTGCTGAATGCGTTATAGGCGAGCTGGTCGGTCGGGTGCAGAAAGACGATTTTCTCGCCGCCGTACTTCGCCGCATCGAGCATCCGCCTGACCTCATCGACACTGTGCGGCCTGCGAACGAAATCCATCCCGGCGTCATTCGCCGAACGGGAGGTTGGCAGGAAATATCCCATCGGCGCACGCCACGTCGTCGGATCCTCGCCCATCGTCGCCAGCATCACCTCCCGCTGGTCGATCGTGGCGAACATGGCCCGCCGCACGCCCACATTGCTGGTCGGCGCAACCATGTGATTCGGCCGCAACACGCCGACGGTGCCGTAAAGATCGAGCAGACCGGTGGTGACTCCCGCCTGCTGGTTCAGCATGGGGATCAGGTCCGGCTGCGGCAGTTCCAGCCAGTCAACCTCACCGGCTGTCAGTGCGTTCGCAGCCGTGGCGCTATCGGGGATCACCCGCCATTCGACCCGGTCCAGCAGCACGTTGTGCCCGCCCGCAGTGTAGGAGGCCGGTTCGTTCCTTGACTCGTAACGATCGAATTTGCCGAACGCCGCGAAGCTGCCGGACACGTACTCCTTCTCCAGGAACCGGAACGGCCCGCTGCCGACGATCTCGGTCACCTGGGTGAACGGATCGACAGTGGACGCAATGCGTTCGGGCATCATCACCGGCTGCGGCTGCACCTTCGACAGGAAATGCGGCAGCAGCGGAAACGGCTTTCGCAACCGCCAGACCAGGGTGCGATCGTCCGGCGCCTCGATCGCATCGACGCGGAGGTTGATGGTCGCACCAACCGCGTCCCGCTTCATCCAGCGCTGCAAGCTGGCGAGGCAGTCGCGCGCCAGCACCGGGGTGCCGTCGTGCCAGACCAGCCCCTCGCGCAAAGTCATCGTCCAGCGCTTGCCATCGTCATCGATGACATGGCCTTCGACCATCTGCGGGCGAGGCACGATCGCCTCGTCCCGCCCGTACAGCATATCGTAGACCATGAAAGCAAAGTTCCGGGTCACCGTCGCCGTCGTCCAGACCGGATCGAGGCTCGTCAGGTTGGCCTGCGGCACAAAGATCAATGGTTTCGTCCCGCCCGCAATGGCCGGCCGGGCCAATGACGCCGCGGCGGTGACAGCCAGGAATGTGCGTCTCTTCATCGTTTCCTCCGGTTCAGTCTGTGCTGAACTGTCTACCCTTGCGACCACATAAACGCCGCTCGGCGCTTGCCATCGAAACAAGCCAAATCACAACAAAGCCACAAAAATAAATAAGCCGGAGTGCCCAGCCAACTCTGTGATCTTTGTGTCTTTGCGGTAAATTTAGCCAACCACAGCCACCCCAGTCCGCACCGATCGCCCCCTACTCCGCCGCCTTCGCCAGATCCATGGTCCGCGTCCTCGTACGCAACGTAACGAATTCCTCGGCCGCCGTCGGATGGATCCCGATCGTCCGGTCGAAGTCCGCCTTCGTCGCCCCCATGACGACCGCGATCGCGATACCCTGGATGATCTCCGCCGCGTCCTCGCCCAGCATATGTGCGCCCACAACTTTCTGCGTCGCCTGGTCCACCACCAGCTTCATCGTCGTCTTGCGGTCACGCCCGGAAAGGTTGTGCCGCATCGGCGTGAAGCGAGTCAGGTATATATCCACCGGACCCAGCGTGCAGGCCTGCTCCTCGGTCAGACCCACCGTCGCGACCGGCGGCGTGGTGAACACAGCGGACGGAACATTCCACAACGATATCGTCCGCGGATTGCCACCGAACAGTGTGTCCGCGAGCGCATGCCCTTCGGCCGTCGCAACCGGGGTCAGGTTCACCCGGTCCGTCACATCGCCCATGGCATAAATATGCGGCACCGTACTCCGCAGGTGCTCATCGACCTTCACCGCATTCTTGGCGTTCAGCTCGACACCGATCTTTTCCAGACCCAGGCCGTTGACATTGGCGCGCCGCCCTGTCGCGAAAAACACCGTGTCAGTAACGAGTCTCTGACCGTCGTCCAGGGTCAGGATCCGGCGCTCCCCGTCCGCCTCCACCTTCGCGGGCAGCCGAGCCGGATGCATGATGACGCCCTGGGCCAGAAGCGCCTGCTCCATCGCTTCCCGAATGTCGTGGTCGAACCCGCGCAGCGGCAACGGCTGGCGATACACCAGATGCACCTCGGCCCCGAGCGCTCGGAAGATGCCTGCAAATTCGACAGCAATATAGCCGGAGCCGACCATCACGATGTGCCGGGGCATCGTCTTCAGGTAGAACGCATCATCCGAAATGATCCCCAACTCCGCCCCCGGTATGTCCGGCCGTTCGGGATGCCCCCCGGTCGCGATGACGATGTTTTCGGCCGTGAACCGTTTGCCGCCGACCTCCACCGTATGAGCGTCCACGAACACCGCCCTGCCGTCGAACAGCGTCGCGCCGGCCCCGTTCAGCAACTTGCGGTAGATGCCCTCCAGCCGGGTGATTTCCCGGTCCTTGGCCGCGATCAGCTTGCCCCAGTCGTGCGGCCCCTTCTGGATCGTCCACCCAAAGCCGGCCGCGTCCTCCGCCCAGCCGCCGTATTCCCCAGCCTGCACCAGCAGTTTCTTCGGCACGCAGCCGATGTTGACGCAGGTGCCGCCCCAGTGGCGCTCCTCGGCGATCCCGACGCGGGCCCCATGCCCGGCGGATATCCGCGCGCAGCGCACGCCGGCCGAACCGCCACCGATGACAAACAGGTCGAAGTCCATCCGGGTCATCCCCCTCTTGCTGGGCAACTAATGTGTGACCTGGGGAACGAAGGCGCAAGATTGGGCACCCAAGCCCGGCAATTGCCATTTGACGCGACGCGCCATTCAGGCAAACTCCGGCGCGGAGGCGGGAACACTCGCCCCGGCTGAATGTCGAACGATAACAGACAATACCAGGGAGCCTTCACGATGCCGCTCACGTCGAGGTCCGCCTCTGCGCAACCATGGTGGCGCGAACCCACCAAAGACAACTGGTACGCCTTCATCGCCGCCTGGCTCGGCTGGACCCTGGACGCGTTCGACTTCACCGTGTTCCTGTTCCTGCTGGTCCCCATCGCCAAGGAATTCAACGCCGACCTGACACTTGTCGTGCTGGTCGGTTCGCTGACCATGTGGATGCGTTTCGTCGGCGCCATAGCCGCCGGCTGGATGGCCGACCGCCTGGGCCGCCGGGCCCCGCTGATGATTTCTATTCTTTGGTATTCTGCCTGCAACTTCATTGCCGGCTTCTCCCCCACCTTCCTCTTCCTGCTGATCTTCCGCACCCTGCTTGGGATAGGCATGGGCGCCGAGTGGCCCGCGGGCGCCGCGCTGGCCACGGAAAGCTGGCCGGCCCGGTCGCGAGGGCTGATGGCGGCTGTCTTGCAGGGGTCCTGGGCCCTCGGCTACCTCGTCGCCGCCGTGCTCTATGCTACCTGCTTCGACTTCCTGGGCTGGCGCGGCATGCTGTGGATGGGCGTCCTGCCCGCCCTCGCGGTCGTCTGGATCCGCGTCTACGTCAAGGAACCCGAGGTCTGGGTCGAGAACCAGAAGCAGCAAAAAGCCAACAAGACCGAAATGAAAGTCCCGCTCGCCGCCATCTTCCGCAAGGGCGTGCGCTGGAACACCATCACCTGCTGCTGGTGGCTCATGAGCGCCTTTACTGTCTATTACTCGATCTTCGGCCTGTTCGCGACCTACCTGACGCGGGAGCTTCACCTGACCGCGTCGCAGGTCGGCTGGCCCCTGGCCTTCTCCAACGGCCTGACCTTCCTGGCGAGCTTCTTCTGGGGCAGCCTGACCGACACCATCGGCCGCCGCTGGGCCATGATCATTCCGGCCGTGGTCGGCGCCGCGATCGCCCCGGTCTATCTGCTGACGACAGACTACACGACAATCGTATTGGCATTCTCGCTGCAAGGCGCCTTCGCCGGCGCGATCTACGGCATCAACCCGAGCTACTCCGCGGAACGATTCCCGACCGAGATCCGAGCCACCGCGGCAGCGTTCTGCTATCACAGCGGCGCCGTGGTCGGCGGCTTCATCCCCCCGGTGCTGACGTTCTTCGCCGTCGAGCGCCACATGGGCTTCGCCGTCCCGATGCTGATCGGCACGGTGGGTGGTCTGGTCAGCTTCGTTGTGACGTTGTTCTTCAGTCCCGAAACGAAGGGGAAAGTAATGGTGGCAGACCTGGAAATCCTGCCGATCGCCGAGATGCCGTAGCGGGTGGATCGGCCGTCGTTTCCCGGTTGCACTTCGCCTCGTTGCATTCTGACGTTCTTGCGGACAGGCTCACTGCACCAAGCCAGCGGCCTGTCAGCGCCGCCGGCGCCAGGGAATAAGCAGCGAAAACTGTCGCATTGACAATGGACCACGATGTCATATATGACATCAGAAATGCTCCTGATCGTGCTGGACACCGACGTCTTGGTGGCTGCATTCGACAGTCCAACAGGGGCGTCGCGCCGACTGGTACTTGCGGTGTTTGACGGGGCGGTCAAGTTGCTCATGTCCACGGGTTTGTTGTTGGAATATGAGGCCGTGCTGACCCGCCCAACGGTATTGCGCATGATCGGTATAGAAAGCGCGGCGGTGCTGGATGAACTGGCCGGCGTTTGCGTTCCGGTCGCACTCGATTACCGGTGGCGACCTGTCGCGTTGGACCCAGATGACGACATGGTCATCGAAACCGCGATCAACGGTGGCGCCGACGCGATCGCAACATTCAATATCGGCGACATGCATGCCGGCGCTGAGCGGTTCGGTATCCGGGTGGAGCGCCCGGCAACGATTTTACGGAGAATGCGATCATGACAACCTTCCCATTGCGCCTGACCGAGGAACTGAAGGCTCTCGCGGCCGCCCAGGCTGCCAAAGCCGGTGTCAGCCTCAACCAGTATATCGCCACGTTGCTGGCCGTCCATGTCGGCGCCCGCGCCGAAGCCGAGCGCTACTTCGCCACCCGCGCCGCTCGGACCCAGCCGGGAACAGCGAGAGACATCCTGGCGCGGGCCGGCAAGCGCCAGCAGCCTCGGGCCGAGGATCGGCTAGACGCGGAGTGAACCGCCCAGTGGGGCAGGGCAGCCCGTCATGAGCCCAGACGAAGTTCTGCGAGTCGGCTCCGGTGGCCAGGGTTCAATCCGGGTCTGGCCAAACCTCCCGCACCAACGCCGCAAGTGTCGCATCGATCTCCGCCTCGCTCTTGCCCATGTCACCGAGCAGGCCCCCTTAATTGCCGATCGCCGCGTCGCGGTGCGGGTGCGCATGCCCGGTGTCAGTGGCTGTACTCCAGCGGATCCTGGACTGGTTCCCCCGTTTTGGCGAATGCCTCGGCTATCTCCCGTTTATAGGATTCTTCGTCTCGTTCGCATTCTTCGTCGGCGCAGTTCCAGTTCGAGCAGAGTACGGGAAGGGGTTTGTAGGTTCCGCCGTCCTCGATCGCCCTTATCCAAAAACAATACTTAGTCACATGCTCGGCAGATCCGGGGAATGTATCCCTGTAATGGATCGCACCGCGAGCGTAGACGGCCTCGGGTGCAAAGATGTACGGGACATCATCTGCGGTAAGGCAATATTCTCTAGACAATATGGCTGGCAGAGTTTGCTTTGGCCCGAGCAAGCCGGTGGTCCCAACGAAACGCCGAAAAGGATGTCAGGGTCGCTCGGTGCCGACACCAGCGAATTTGCGGCCCCTGGCCTTCGGGGCAACGGCCGAATCTTGTAAATGACTTCAGTGGAGTATCTCATATCCATTGTCGGGGAACCTCCGGCATTCACGATAACCGGTTGGAAATTCCAACACGAAGCATTACCACCACTGTCACCACTGGCCTTGGTAACCACATAGTCGGAGACCGTAATAAAAGCGCGTTGCGTCTGGCGAGTATCAGCCATCTCCTGTTGCGTAATAGCGAGCTGCCCCTGCATGGCTTTGGCTTGATCCCGCATGACGGCCATCTGATCCGCCATCGATTTATCACCACCCTCGCGAGTGGCTTTCATTTCATCCAATTGCCCCCGCATAACCCAAAACTGCAAGATGGAGGCTACAACCAAAACTCCGGTGAAGATCGCGAGCGCGCGAGTCCATCGAACCAAGTCGCGGTCAATTTTTTCCTCGGATGGCTCAGTCTTATCGTCGCGGTCTGCTGTGGTAGTCTGGCAATCTAGTGCTTTACCTTCTGGTATGACAGGCGCGGCTGGCGGTGGCTGTGCCTCGCCAGCCTTGGGGTCACCTTCTGGCTCGTTTTCCAATGTGCCCCCCTCGCATTCCAGAGCAGGCTTTGAAAAGAGGCTTACAGATCCTTCAACTGCACCCCGTCGGAGCCTAGCACCGTCAGTGTAGCTTGAAAGAATGTGCCGGCAAAGGTGCCACGTCCAAGCTTGGACGTGATCGAGTCCTCTGTTTCCTGTAGGCCGGATCCGCCAGGTATGATGGCACGAATGACACCACTGCGAAACGCGCCTGGATTGGACGAGCTGGATGCCGATCCGAGGCAACAGGATTAACCGCGCTCTGTCCGGCGGGTCCGAACGACAAGGCAACGTTCACTCCGCGCAAACTCCGCGTAACTCCGTGTCCGCTTGATTGCGTGCCCTTCACCCACGCCGAAGGCCATTACCCGCTCGGTCGTCGAAACGACCGGCCGGGCACCAGCATCCCACCGAGATGGCGGGAGCAGGATGCCATCCGGGGAAGGCCGTGGATCCCGACTGTCGCCGGCATGACGGGACAGGGCTGCCGAAGTACAGATGCCAACCCGTCGCCGCACCTGGTCACAGGCGACCGGCCGGAACCACCCCTACCCCTCCAACGGCACCGAGATCGTCGGCCGCCGCCCACCCCCCGGCATGTACCGGCTCAGATACTGCGGCACAACCAGTTCCACCGGCGTCGGCGTGATCCTCAGATCCGTCAGCCCAAGCGCGCCCTCCGAGACAATATTGTCCCGAGCCAGCATCAGCAACTGATCCGGCGTCAGCGGCTTGCCCGGCAGGTGCTGCATGATCGAAGCCTGCAACCGTGCAATCGCCATCGGGATGTCCAACAGTCTCCGGTTCCGCCGTGTCGCCTTCAGAATATACGCCAGGATTTCCCGGAACGTCCAGACTCGCGGCCCGCCGAGTTCGAACACCTTCCCCTGCGCCCCCGGCAGCGCCAGCGCCGCCATCACCGCATCGGCCACATCACCCACGAACACCGGCTGCATCTTCGTATCGCCCGCGATCACCGGCATGATCGGCGACAGCCGAGCGATCTCGGCAAAGCGGTTGAAGAACTTGTCCTCCAGCCCGAACACCAGCGACGGCCGCAGGATCGTGGCCGCGGGAAACGCCGCCAGCACCGCCTGCTCCGCCTTCCCCTTCGTCGACCCGTAACGGCTCGGGCTGGCCGGATCGGCACCGATCGCCGAAATCTGCACCAGCCGGCTCACCCCGGCCGCAGCCGACAGGCGCGCGATCCGTTCGGCCCCCTCGGCATGGACCGCCTCGAACGTGGCCGTGGCGCTGTCGGCCAGCAGCCCGACCAGGTTGACCACGACCTCCGCACCCTCAACGGCCCGACGCACGGTGGCCTCGTTGGTGACCGAGGCATACAGCGGCACGATCTGCCCGACCGCCCCCATCGGCTTGAGGAACAATGCGCCCTCGGGATCGCGCGACGGCACGCGCACGACATACCCCTGCTGGGCCAGCCGATTGACCACGTACCGGCCGATGAAACCCGAACCGCCGAAAACTGTCGCCACCCGCCTCGTCGCCATTGCCAGCCTCCTGTCCCCCGCGCGGGTCAGATACGCGCCGCGCGCGGCTGCGCCAAGACAGCCCCCACCGCGGAGCCGATATTTGAAGCAGAACCGGTTGACGCCGCCGCGCCGGGGGGCTACATCGCGCGCCCTACCGCACTCCGTGTTTTCGCGGACAAACGGTTTGCCCTGGTGGCGGAATTGGTAGACGCGCAGGTTTCAGGTACCTGTGGCCGCAAGGTCGTGGAAGTTCGAGTCTTCTCCTGGGCACCAAACAATTGATGAGCATCACACAGTTCATGCCGAACGGCACCATCCACCTGTACCGCGACGACCTCCCGGAAGGCCTGACGCTGGGTCCCGTGATCGCCGTCGACACCGAGACGATGGGGCTGAACCCGCATCGTGACCGGCTTTGCCTGGTTCAGATGTCGGCTGGCGACGGCCATGTTCACCTGGTACAGCTCATCCCCGCCGAACGCGGCGGCCGCGGCTTCGAGTGCCCGAACGTGAAACGCCTGTTGAGCGGCACGGACGTCACGAAGCTGATGCACTTCGCCCGCTTCGATGTGGCGGTGCTCCAGCATTACCTGGGCATCAGCGTCAGCCCGGTGAAATGCACCAAGATCGCGGCAAGGCTGGTTCGCACATTCACCGACCGGCACGGCTTGAAGGATCTGTGCAAGGAGTTGCTCGGAGTCGAATTGTCCAAGCAGCAACAGTCCTCGGACTGGGGTGCGATGGAACTGACTTCCGAACAACTGGCTTATGCCGCCTCTGACGTGCTGTATCTGCACGCACTTTGGGCAAAGCTCGAGCCGATTCTGATCCGTGAGGATAGGCTCGCCCTGGCGGAGGCCTGCTTTGCGTTCCTGCCCACCCGGGGCCGGCTCGATTTGCTGGGCTACGAGACACCGGATCTGTTCGCCCATTGATCGGCGGCAGCGGCAACGAGAGTCCCGCTGATGGCCGTCCCGAGCCATGTTTCGCGGCATGTGCGCGGAAAGGTGGCACGGACGGACACGCGGCGCGAAGACGCCAGGATGACTGTTGGCTTGCCCTCGATGCCCCTCCGTCCAGCCGCCGCACCCGAAACGCGGGGCATGCCTTTCCAGTAACTCTTCGATAAGCTCGAGCGGTTGACCCGACGCGACTCACCGGCCCATAGAAAAGCCACGAAGAGCATAGAAGTCGCACGAATCGTGAGTAAACTTATCACCCAATCGGCCATCACTTTGCCGGATACCGGCCTTTCTGACCTCCAGGTCGCGCGGGACGTGCTGAACACCGAAGCCGCCGGCCTCCTGTCGCTGGCGGCCAGCCTTGGCGACGCTTTTGGCCACGCGATCGATCGGCTGGCCTCGGCATCCGGGCGCGTCGTCGTGTCGGGCATGGGCAAATCCGGCCATGTCGGCCGCAAGATCGCCGCGACGCTCGCCTCCACCGGCACGCCCGCCCTGTTCGTCCATCCGGCCGAGGCCTCGCACGGCGACCTCGGCATGATCGTCGCCGGCGATGCCGTCCTGGCCCTGTCGAACTCCGGCGAGACGGCGGAGCTTGCCGACCTCGTCGCGCACAGCCGCCGCTTCGCCCTCCCGCTGGTCGCCATCACCACGCGGCCCGATTCGACACTGGCCGAGTCGGCCGACGTTGCTTTAATCCTGCCGAAAGCCGCCGAGGCCTGTCCAATGGGCCTCGCACCCACCACATCCACAACCATGCAAGTTGCTCTGGGCGACGCGATCGCTGTCGCGTTGCTGACTAGGCGAGGTTTCACCGCCGCTGATTTCCGGCAGATCCATCCCGGCGGTCGCCTCGGTGCCAGATTGCGCCGCGTGCGCGATGTGATGCATGCCGGCGAGGCGATGCCTCTCGCCCCGCCCGGTATGTCAATGTCCGCCGCACTGGTGCGCATGACCGAAAAGCGCTTCGGCTGCCTCGGCATCGTCAGCGACGACGGCATCCTGCGTGGCATCATCACCGACGGCGATCTGCGCCGCTCCATGGGGCCGGACCTGTTGTGCCGTCTCGCCGGTGACGTCATGACCGCCTCCCCCCGAACCATCGGACCCGACGCGCTGGCGGTCGAGGCACTGCATTCGATGAACGCCCACGAACGCCCGGTCACCACGTTGTTCGTGGTCGACCCGGCCGGCCGGCCGCTAGGTATCCTTCACGTCCACGATCTGCTGCGGGCGGGACTCGCATGAGAAAGGCGTGGCCATTGAGGACATCGTCATGAGCGGACGACATTTGCCATACCGCGTGGCCTCCGCCGGGCCACACGACGATTCGACGGACCACCAAACGGAGCGGCATACCGGCGGCTACCTGCTGGGTGCTTCCGGCCCGCGCGACCGGATGCCCCCGGCACCGCGCCGGATTGCCCGCCGCCGGTTCGTGATCAACCTGACGAAATGGGTCTTGCCGGTCGCGGCAACGGCGCTGCTGGCGTCGATCGCGCTGTGGCCGGAAATCCAGGTTTCAGCCACAAGGACGCGCCTCGCGATGAACCATGTGGCTGGCGAAGTGGACGGCGGCAAAGTGATCGACGCCCGCTACAACGGCGTCGACGAGAAAGGCCGGCCCTACACGCTAACCGCGGCAACCGCTTGGCAGATCGACCCCGAAAGGGTCGGGCTGACGTCACCGAAGGGCGACATCACCCTGGTGAACGGAACGTGGCTGATGCTGACCGCGAAACAGGGCACGTTCATGCAGCACCTGAATCAGCTCGATCTGGTCACCGACGTGACGCTCTATCGCGATGACGGCACGACCATGCATACCCAAAGCGCCTCCGTCGACCTGAAGGCCGGTGCCGCGGCGGGCTCGGACCCGACGCATGTCGAGGGCCCGTTCGGCGTCCTCGACGCGCAAGGTTTCACGGTGATGGACAAGGGCTCCGCCATCGATTTTCCCGGTCCCGCCCACATCGTGATGAACGGGGCTGAACATTGAAGCCAGCCGTATCCGGTGCCGCGCTTCTCCGCCTGATCGCCGCTGTCCTGACGACGCCGGCGTCTGTGTCATCAGCGTTCATCTCTTCTGCGTGGGCGCAGCAGCTTGATCTTACCCACGGTGGCCCGATCGACATCTCGGCCCGCGACGGGCTGGAGTGGCGGCAGAACGACCGGGAGGTGATCGCCCGTGGCGACGCCCGCGCGATCCGTGGCGCTGTCACCGTCACCGCCGACCGGCTCACCGCATGGTACCGCAAGAAGGGCTTGACCGAAACACCGGAGGCAACGCCCGCGGCTGGCCTGGCCGGTGATCCGTCCACCGAGGGTAATGAGATCTTTCGCCTCCAGGCCGAAGGCCACGTCCATATTTTCACCGCGACCGACCAGGCGCAGGGCGACAAGGCGACATACGATCTCGATCAGTCCGTGCTGGTGATGACCGGCCACGACCTGAAGCTGACCACGCCGAACAACATCATCACCGCCAAAGACGACCTCGAATACTGGCCCCAAAAGCACATGGCGGTGGCTCGGGGTGACGCCGTGGTGGTGACCAACGACGCCAAGCGGATCGCGGCCGACACACTTGTTGCCTATACAACCGACAACCCGCCGCCTTCCGGGGCAAAGCCCGCAGCGACCCCCGCCGCGGCGAAGGCGACCGACGATCCGCTGGCTGCATCGGGCAAGCTGCGGCTGGTGGACGCGTTCGGCCATGTCTCGGTGCGCACCGCCACCGATACGGTCACCGGCGACCGCGGCGTCTACGTGCCGGACACCGGCATGGCCCGCCTGGGTGGAAACGTGCGCATCACCCGCGGCCAGAACCAGTTGAACGGCGCCGAGGCGGATGTGAACATGAAAACGGGCATCGCGACACTCGTGGCCGGAAAGACAGGGGTGGCACAGAGCGCCGGGCGCGTGCACGGCCTGGTGTTACCCAACGACGAGAGCAGCAAGTCCCTCGGCAGCGACCCGGCTGCCGGTGGCGCTCCGGGTCCGGCCACTGCCGCGAAGTCAACGCCTGTTGGGCAGAAGCCATGAATATGGTCGGCGTCGTGCGGCCAAGCCGGGAGGCCCCGAGCCGCGGTTTCAAGATCGTTCCCGGCAGTGGCGGTCTGACTGCGCGCGCTGTCGGCAAGACCTACAAGGGCCGGCCCGTGGTCCGCAACGTCACGGTCACGTTGCGCCGTGGCGAGGCCGTTGGTCTGCTGGGACCGAACGGCGCCGGCAAGACCACAACATTCTACATGATTGTCGGACTGGTGAAGCCCGACACCGGCGCGATCAGCCTCGATGGCGCCGACATCACCAAGCTGCCGATGTATCGCCGGGCCCGCCTCGGCATCGGCTATCTGCCGCAGGAAGCCAGCGTGTTCCGTGGCCTGAACGTCGAGCAGAACGTCATGGCCGCGCTGGAGGTCATCGAACCCGACGCCGCCACCCGCGACATGATGCTCGACGAACTCCTGGCCGAATTCGGCATCAGTCACCTGCGTCGCACACCTGCCCTCGCGCTGTCCGGCGGCGAGCGCCGGCGCGTCGAGATCGCCCGCGCTCTGGCGACCCAGCCCTCCTACATCCTGCTCGATGAGCCGCTGGCCGGCATCGATCCCATCGCCGTCGGCGAGATCCGCGATCTGGTGAAGCACTTGAAGGACCGCGGTATCGGTGTGCTGATCACCGACCACAACGTGCGGGAAACGTTGGACATCATCGACCGCGCCTACATCATGCACGACGGCCAGGTCCTGATGGAGGGCAAGCCGAGCGAAGTCGTTGCTCACGAGGATGTGCGCCGCGTGTATTTAGGGGAAAAGTTCAGCCTGTGATATCAGTTGGCACACACGCCAACTGATATGCGGGTAGGGATGGCGTGGCGGCTGCGCGCAAAATCAATGAGATACTCGCCGGCCGACCGTCGAGTGATGAGTCGGGGCTTTCGGGCGGCTGGTGTGAGATTTGACCAGCCGGCGGTCGGCACGTTCCGGTAGGTTTGCACGCTTTTTGCATGTCGGACGAATGAAACCATTTGACCGCGGCTCGAATGGCTAGATAATCGCCCGATCATGGCGATTGCCCCCCGTCTCGACTTGCGCCAAAGCCAGACATTGGTCATGACGCCGCAACTGCGTCAGGCCATCAAGCTCCTGCAATTCTCCAATATCGAGGTCAACTCCTTCGTTGAGGAGGAACTTGAGAAAAATCCCCTTCTCGAACGCGACGACGCCCCGGAACCACCGGTTGGCGAGCGGGCGGCACTGGACCAGATCGAGCCGCGCCAATCCAGCGAACTCGATGCGGTCGCGATCGACACTGCCGAGGCTGTGCGGTTTGACACCTTGCCCACCGAGGGAAACGCGCCGCTGGATTCGGTGCACGCGGAAACCTACGATCCGGGCGGTGCCGGCGACGGCGCGCCACTGGTCGGGCGCATGGACGGCGGCGGCGGCAGCCACAGCTTTGAGGGCGACGACCGCGGCATCGACGATTTCGCCGGCAACGATCGCTCGCTGCGCGATCATCTCGGCGAGCAGTTGCGGCTGAATTTCACCGACATGGTGGACCGCATGGTCGGGGCCCATCTGATCGCCCTGCTCTGCCCGGCCGGCCGGTTGACCGCCGATCCGGCGGCGATCGCCCGAGCGATGGGACTGCCGCTGGAGCGGGTGGAGGCGGTCCGCGCCAAGATGATGCGGTTCGATCCGGTCGGGCTGTTCGCCCGCGATCTGCGGGAGTGCCTCGCGTCGCAGCTCGCGGAACGCAACCGGCTCGATCCCGCGATGCAGACTTTGCTGGCAAACCTCGAACTGCTGGCAAAGCGGGAAAACCGCCGGCTGATGACGCTGTGCGGCGTCGATGCCGAGGATCTTGCGGACATGATCGCCGAGATCAGGGCGCTCGATCCGAAGCCGGCGGCAACCTGGGACACCACGCCGCCGCAGTTGGTCGTCCCGGACCTGTTGATGCGGCAGTTGCCCGACGAAACCTGGATCATCGAGCTCAACCCGGAAACGATGCCGCGGGTGCTGGTGAACGAGCGTTTCTACGCCAAAGTCGCGCCTTACGCGAAGAAAGAGGAGAAGGTTTTCCTGACAGAGCGCCTGGCGAATGCGAACTGGCTGGTCCGCTCGCTGCAGCAGCGCGCGCAGACCATCCTGAAGGTGGCGGCGGAGATCATCCGCCAGCAGGACGGTTTCCTCCGCCTGGGCGTTGCGTTTCTGCGGCCGCTGATCCTGCGCGACATCGCCGAGGCGGTGGAACTGCACGAGAGCACTGTCAGCCGGGTCACGGCGAACAAGTATATCGCCACCCCTCGCGGGACCTTCGAGCTGAAGTACTTCTTCACCACGGCGATTCACGGGACCGATGGCGGCGATTCGCACAGCGCGGAGGCCGTGCGTTACCGCATTCGCGGGCTGATCGAACTGGAGCGGCCGGCCGATGTCCTGTCCGATGATGCGATCGTCGCGGTGCTACGGCGGGAAGGCGTCGATATTGCGCGCCGGACAGTGGCAAAATATCGCGAAGCGCTGCGGATTCCAAACTCCGTTCAGCGCCGGCGGGAGAAGGCAGTCCCGGCGTGATCGCCTGGGCTGCCCAGCGTCTGTTGCAAACGAGCCGCGAACGCATTGATTCCATTGTTTAGTGGGTGACGAAACGCGCCGAAATCGCGGCCGTTGGCGGCCCCGAACCATATATTTGTTGCTAAGTGATTCTCCTTAGTGGACACCGCGGCCCGCACCATGCCCAAATGCCGCAGCCGTCGGGACACCGGTCACCTAATCGTCCTGGACGGCCTGTCGAACTGGTCGGGAGAATACGATGCAGATCACGGTCTCCGGCAAACAAGTCGATTTGTCGGACGCATTGCGAACTAGGGTATCCACCCAGATGGAGACCATTGCTGGGAAGTATTTTGACCATGCGCTGGAAGCGCACGTAACGTTCAGCCGGGCGCGAAGTTTTTTTACCTGTGACATCAATGTCCACGCTGGTCGCGGACTGCAATTGCGGGGCGAGGGCGAAGCGGCGGACGCCAACACCGCCTTCGACGACGCGGCGGAACATATCGCCAAGCGCCTGCGCCGCTATCGCCGGCGGGTGAACGAACACCACCGCGATCTCGCTCAGCGCGCCCGCCCCGAGGCGGCTCGGCAGTATATCCTTCTCGAAGAGGCGAATGGGGCCGACGTTGTCGCGGCGGACGCCCGCTCGCTGGACGAGGCGTATGCCACCGTTGTCGCCGAAACTCAGACTGAAATCGCCAGCCTGTCGGTGGGCGAGGCGGTGATGCGGATGGATCTGGCCGATCAGCCGGTCATGATGTTCCGCAACAGCGCCTCCGGTGTGCTGAACGTTGTTTACCGGCGCGGCGACGGGCATATCGGGTGGATCGACCCCGGCAGCTAGTCCAGAGCAACATCAAACTGACTGGACCAGTCTGGTTGATAAAGTTGCTCGCTCAAACAAAGGGATAGAGCGCGCTGACTGTTTACAGTCAGCTTGGCAGCGCTCTAGCCTGTTCCCCTCCGTCAGAAAGGGGGAACAGGATGCGTCCGCAAGCAGAAGCCATGAAGGCGTTGTTGAACGAACCGGCGTTGCAGGTTGCGCCCGGTTGCGGCGACGGGCTGGGTGCTCGGCTGGTCGAAGAGGCCGGATTCAGGATCGGTTTCGCCTCCGGCTCGTCGATATCCGCCACGCGGCTGGCGATGCCGGACATGGACCTGCTGACTTTCCCCGAGATGCGCGACGCGGTGGAGGCGATGATCACCGCGGCACCGAAGGTGTCTTGGCTGGCGGACGGCGATACCGGTTACGGCAACGCGATCAGCGTGCAGAAGACGGTTCGGGCGTACGCGCGCGCCGGGGCGGCGGCGGTGCTGATCGAGGACAAGCAGTGGCCGCGACAACTGGGTCATAAGGGCGCCAAGCTCGTCGTCGATCGCGAGGCGGCAAGGCTGAGGTGCCGGGCGGCGGTGGAAGCCGCACGGCAGGAGGGTGTTTTGCTGCTGGCGCGCACCGATGCCCGGACGAGCCGGGGCTTCGACGAGGCACTGGACCGGTTGAAGGACTTCGTGGCGGAGGGGGCGGACATCTTTTTCCTGGATTCGCCCGCCACCGAGGCGGAGATGCGAGCCTCGGTCGAGGCCTGCGGGGGTAAGCCGGCGATCGCGGTGACGAACCCAGTCGGGAAGCACTTCAAGCCGGCAGATGATGCGCTAGCGGCGATCGGAATCAAGATGGTGATATACCCGCAGGAGATCCTTGCGGCCACTGTCCTGGCCGTACGGGCGGCACTGGCTGGGCTGAAGGGCGGCCCGCGCGCGGCGATGGCGAGCGGTCCGGAGCTGGCGACGGCGATCCGGTCGGCAGATTATCTGGCGCTGGATGAGCGGTTGGCCCGTGGGGGATGAGGGGAACCGCGCGTTGCCGGGTTTCTTCCTGCCCGCGGCGCGCGGGCTGTCTTCGCACGGGCGTGTCTTCGCGCGGGCGGTTAAAAGCAGGGGTCTGACTGTTACCGTCCTCGCCGGTTGACACCATAAATCCCAGGGGACCCCCAGGCGCAACTGAGATCATGGGCCGTCCAGTCCGAATGCGAGCCGGGGGCTCGATCTTTCACCCGATTCCCCGTGCGCCGGAAAAGCCGGCAAGGAGTAGTAGATGCAAGTTCTATACGGTGAAGGCGTAGCCTGCCACACCGGCCCCGTGCCATGCGCCACTGATCGCGAGGTCAATGGTGAAGCGTTGGTGAGGGGAGTCGTGGGCTGGGTATTGAGCCGCGAAAGCGGACTTTCGAGCGCTGACCGGGT
>JBEKLE010000074.1:0-19036 GCA_050010355.1 Rhodopila sp.
CCCGCGGTGCGGCCGAAGCCTGACGGCGAGAATGACCGCCTGCGGGCGTTGCTGATCGAGGCTCTGCACGAACTCGAGGCGTTGCGGGCTCTGCTGGGGTAATCGGGTCGGCTCGGCACCGCGCTCCAAGGCGGTCGTGGCGGGCGCAGGTCCGCCACACATGCCTTTGCTTATCCACGTGAAAGACGTGGCTGCCGGCCGCCGGCCGCGTGACGTGGACGTCAGCCTGAAAGCGCTTTAAGCCGCCCGTGGCAAAGCTGTCGGTAATAACTGCTCGACTGCGTCAGCCGCAAGTTGTGCCGTGGCGGCGGCCAGTGTCCAGCCGAGGTGACCGTGGCCGGTGTTGTAGAACACCCCTGGTTTGCTGCCCGGGCCAACACGCGGCAGCATTCCCGGCAGCATAGGCCGCAACCCGCTCCAGGCAACGACCCGGTCTGTGACCACTGCCGGGAACTGCTGTCGCGTCCAAAGGATCAGCGGCTCGATCCGGTCATGGCGGATGTCACGGTTGAAGCCGTTGAACTCGGCTGTGCCGGCAACCCGCAGGCGGTCCCGGCCGAGCCGGCTGGTGACGATCTTCGTCGCGTCGTCGAGGATACTGACGAACGGTGCGGCATCCTGGCTTTCGGGGGTGTGCAAATGCACCGTGATCGAATAGCCCTTGACCGGGTAGATGTTCACCCGGTCGCCCAGCATGGCGGCAAACCGCCGGCTTGCCGAACCGGCACAAACGACTACGGCATCGACCTCCACGGGACGCCACAGTTCCGCCGGCAGGTGACCGTCGTCGCGGCCGACCGGTATCCAGTGGATGGTATGACCACTGCGCGCCGGCGTGATCTTCTCGACTTCGGCGTCGTAGAAGAAATTCACCCCGCGTCTGGCGCAGGCATCGGCCAACCCGCGGGTGAATTTGTGAATGTCGCCGGTGAAATCTGAGCTTTGTCACGGTAGAAATGCAGGATGCCGCGACGCTCCAGGTCGAAGTTGATGCCCTCCCGGTCGGCCATCGCGAACAGGTGGCGACGCGCCTCGATCGCCAGGCGGACGGTTTCGATGGTGTTCTGTTCGTAGCCGGCGATGTTGCGAACGAATTCCGCCATCCAGGTGTATTTATGCCAGCTTGGCATGGGGTTGATCAGGAGAGGCGCGTCGCGGCGCAGCATCCATTTGATTCCCTGGATGATGGTGGACGTCTTGTTCCACACCTCGGCGTTGCTCGCGGAGAGCTGGCCGCCGTTGGCGAACGATGTCTCCATGCCGGCGTAACGGTGCTGATCGAAGACCGTAACGGTGTGGCCGCGCTCCCGCAGGGCATAGGCGGTTGTTACGCCGGTGATGCCGGCACCGATGACAGCAACGTGGGCCATTCTCAGGTTTTCTCCTGTTGGCGGGGCAATCGTCCCCGGACGCAGGCTCCATCAGTCCCGGTTCAGTCCAGGGATTCCGCATAGCCTTCTGTCGGACCCGGCTGGGGCGAGGCCGACCAGCCTTCGGGAACCCGGATCGCAAACGTGCCGGCGATGCTGATGATGCTCAGGGCGATGATGTACCAGACCCAGGACAGCTTGTCGCCGGTTGCGCCGATGATCCAGGTGAACACGATCTGCGCCGTTCCGCCGAACAGCGTGACGCCTGTCGCATAGGCGATCGACAGCCCGGATGTTCGGATCGCCGCAGGAAAGACTTTGGGGATCAGAATGATGCCCGCGGCGCCGGACATCGCGTGCAGGGACATCAGCGCGGCGACTGTCGCGATGAACACGGCCGTCGATCCGGAGGAAACGATCAACATCAGGGCCGGATACAGCAGCAATGTCACCAGGATGCGCGGGATCAGGGTGATCGCCTTGATGCCCCAGCGGTCTGCCAGCACGCCGCCGATGAGGGCGAAGGTGGTGCCCACCACGCCAACGGTCAGATTGGCCGTCATGGCAACCCGCTGGCCGTAGCCGAGCGTCGTCAGGGCGTAGGTTGTTGTGTAGATGAAGAAGTACTGGGTGACCGTGGCGCCGGAAATGACCAGGATGCAGAGCACGATCTGAGGCCAGTGGCGCTTGACGATGTCGGACAGCACGGCGGACATGCTTTCGAGGGCCTCCGCCTCGTCCAGCGTCTCGTCGAGGTTGCGGCGGATGTAGAACCCGATCGGGGCGATCAGGATGCCGAGCAGGAAGGGCACGCGCCAGCCCCAGGCGTTCGTGACTGAGTCTGACAGCAGCAGAGCCAGCAGGACGCCGATGACGCCGGAGATGATGTTGCCGATATTCTGGCTCGCGAGCTGCCAGCTTCCAAAGAAGCACCTGCGTCCGGCGGGTGCGCTCTCCAGCAGATAGGTCGTGGCGGGTCCCATCTCCCCGCCGGCGGAGAACCCCTGGATCAGCCGTGCCAGCACCAGCAGCAGCGGCGCGAAGACGCCGATCTGGGCATAGCCCGGCAAGAAGCCGATCATGCCGCTGCCCAGCGCCATCATCCAGATCGTCAGCGTCATCGCGGGTTTGCGGCCGAACCGGTCCGCATAGGCACCGATCAGGATGCCACCCAGCGGGCGGGCGACAAAGCCGACGCCGAAGGTGGCGACCGAGAGAAGCAGGCTCAGGTTCGGGTTTGTCGCGGGAAAGAAGGTTCGCCCGATGATGGCGGCGAACGTGGCGTAGACGGTGAAGTCGTAGAACTCGAGGGCATTGCCCATGACGGCTGCGACGACCCGCTTGGTGGCCGACGGGTTTCGCAATGCGGGATGCGCAGCGGGGGCGACAGCTTCCGACATTCGGCGTTCCTTTCGGCGCGGCCACGATGGGGAATGAGAGGCAAATGACATGCCATGCGAGGAGATTGCGGCCTTGGTGGCGTCGGCCGCCACGAGCGGACCGCCTCGGGGTTTCGGTTTCATACCAGCGGCCCGACTTTGCCTCGTGGTCGGTCGGCCGGGCCGCTGGTATGTTATTGATATCGCGGTCGGCCCGCACGCCAATACCGCACGCAAACCAGTCAGGCCTTCGGGGGCCCTTCGGGCCGCTGGTATCAGTTCGGTTCCGGGTTCATGCGGGTCAACGGCCAAGCTACGACCGGTGTGGCTCGGCCTCTTTGACGCCATGACATGGACAAGGCGTGGAGGCCGACCGACGTCGGATGGCCGGCGAGTCGATTCAGGCTGGGGCCGGTGCGGGTCGAAAATACGCGTAGAAAGTGGTCAAAAGACCGCGGGCGAGGCAGCGCGGCAGCGTTTCGTCGACGGGGACTGCGCGGAATTTCCCACTGCACCAACGACCTGACCAGCATCAGCGCCGATGCGCCCTGTTCGCCCCCGGTCACGGGGCCAAACGACGGCGGTGTCCCGGCCGGTAAGGTTTACGCTTTCCTCTCCAGATCGTTCACTCGCCGTCCCAGATCGGTCTGGGCGCTGGCGATCGTTGACAGGAGTGCGGTAATTGCCGCGAGCGTATTGTTTGTCCCGCGCGCAACTTCTGTAAGCGCCGATACGGCGGTCTCGCTGATCCGCATGCGCTCTAAGAGCTTTTCCTGATTGTCATTCATCCCTGTCATCAAGCGCGCTTCCATCGCTTCGAGATGCACGCGCGTATCATCGTCCATTTTTCTCTCCTCCGGCGCCGACGCGCCCTGTTGCCCCCGGTCACCAGGCTGGCCGTGCGTGTCGCGGCGGCCCGTTTGGGGATCGAACTGTCAGCTAACCGCCGAACGCAGAAAGTCCGGTCTGCGCTCGGCCAAGGATCAGCGCATGCACGTCGTGGGTGCCCTCGTAGGTGTTCACCGTCTCCAGGTTCATCACGTGGCGGATGACGTGGTACTCGTCGACGATGCCATTGCCGCCGTGCATGTCGCGGGCGAGGCGGGCGATGTCGAGCGCCTTGCCGCAGTTATTGCGCTTGAGCAGGCTGATCATCTCTGGGGCAGCGTCGTGCTCGTCCATCAGGCGGCCGAGGCGGAGCACGGCGTGGAGGCCGAGGGTGATCTCGGTCTGCATGTCGGCGAGTTTCTTCTGGATAAGCTGGGTGGCGGCGAGCGGGCGGCCGAACATCATGCGCTGCAACGTATACTCGCGCGCGGCGTGCCAGCAGAACTCGGCGGCTCCGAGGACGCCCCAGGCGATGCCGTAACGGGCGTTGTTGAGGCAGGAGAAGGGGCCGCGCAGGCCTTTGACGCCGGGGAGCTGGTTTTCGGCAGGGACAAAGACGTCCTGCATCATGATCATGCCGGTGACCGACGCGCGGAGGGAGAACTTTCCTTCAATCTTCGGCTGGGTCAGGCCTTCCATGCCGCGTTCCAGGAGGTAGCCGCGGATGTCGCCGGCATCGTCCTTGGCCCACACCAACAGAACGTCGGCGATCGGAGCATTGGTGATCCAGGTCTTCGAGCCGTTCACCAGGAAGCCGCCATCTACTTTCTTCGCGCGCGAGCGCATCGAGGCGGGGTCCGATCCGGCATCCGGTTCGGTCAGCCCGAAGCAGCCGACGAATTCACCGGTGCGCAGTTTGGGCAGGTATTTCTGCCGCTGGGCCTCAGACCCGAAGGCGTGGATCGGGTACATCACCAGCGAGGACTGAACCGAAAAGGCGGAGCGGTAGCCGGAATCGACACGCTCGACCTCACGCGAGATCAGGCCGTAGCTGACATAGTTGACGCCGGCGCAGCCGTAACCGTCGAGCGTGGCGCCGAGAAAGCCCATCTCACCGAACTCATTCATGATCTCGCGGTCGAACTTTTCCAGGCGGTTCGCCATCAGAACGCGGGGGAACAGTTTCTCCTGGCAGAAATCGTGCGCCGCATCGCGGATCGCTCGTTCGTCTTCCGACAGGGCGGTTTCGAGGCGAAGCGCATCATCCCAGGCGAAGGGCGAGAAATGGCTGGCCGGTCGAGCTGGGGAGTCGCTCATGCGTCGGTCTCTCTGTTCTCAGCCCCACCAGATAGGCGGGACCGAAGCAGCATGAAGGCTGGCACGTCGTCGCCGAAACCGACCACGGCCGGGCCGAGATCGTCGTCGCGCCGGTAGCGCTCGCGCCGGAAATCATCCCGCCGTGTATCGTCGCGCTTTGGTTCGTCATGCCGGGGTTCGGCGCGCCTGGGTTCATCGTGCCGCTCGGCGCGCCTGGGTTCATCGTGCCGCTCGGCGCGCCTGGGTTCATCGTGCCGGGGTTCGGGGCGCCTGGGTTCGGGGCGTCGAGGCTCATCCCGGCGTGCCTCCTCGCGCCGCGGCGAGCGCTCTGCCGCGACGGGCAGTTCGGGCTGGAGAACGGGCTCGGGGCGAGGGCGAGCAGGACGGGCCCGTTCGGGGCGCTTGCGTTCGGCACGCGGCTTATCGCTCGTTTCCTTAGCCTCGCGCGGCTTGGCCCGTTCGGTGACTTTCTTCATTGCCGCCGGCTTGCGGCCGCGCCGCTTGCTTCGGCCCTCGGCCCAGTCGACCGGATCGAGACCCTCCACGATGATGGGCGGGATCGGGTGATTGATCAGCTTCTCGATCTGCTCGACCGCATAGCGGTCTTCCGGCTCGGCGATGGTGAAGGCCTTGCCCTCCAGCCCCGCGCGTCCGGTGCGGCCGATGCGATGGACGTAATCTTCCGCATGGATCGGCACATCGAAGTTGAACACATGCGACAGGCCGCCGATGTCGAGGCCGCGGGCCGCCACATCGCTGCAGACCAGCAGCCGGAGTTCGTTGGCCTTGAATTTCTCCAGGGTCGAGAAACGCACGGTCTGCGCCATGTCGCCGTGCAGGGCGCCGGCATCGAAGTGATGCTTTGTCAGTGACTTGTGCAGGATGTCGACGTCGCGCTTGCGGTTACAGAAAATCAGGGCGTTCTGCACGTTCTGACTGCGAATGAGCCGGCGCAGCGCTTCGCGCTTGTCGTGTTCGGCGACCAGAGCGAGGCCCTCGGTGATCGTCGTGGCGACCGATGCGGCACGGGAGACCGCGATCTCCTTGGGGTTCGTCAGGAAGGCATCGCCTAGCCGGCGGATCTCCGGCCCCATCGTGGCGGAGAAGAACAGGGTCTGGCGGGTAGACGGCAGCATCGAGACGATCCGCTCGACATCGGGGATGAAGCCCATGTCGAGCATGCGGTCCGCTTCGTCGATGACCAGCAGCTTGGTGTCAGACAGCAGGATGGTGCCGCGATCGAACATGTCGAGCAGGCGGCCCGGGGTGGCGATCAGCACATCGACGCCGCGATTGAGCACATCTTTCTGGTCGGACATGCTCTCGCCGCCGATGATCAGCGCGTGCGTCAGCTTCAGGAACTTGCCATACTGAACGAAATTTTCGGCGACCTGGAGTGCCAGTTCGCGGGTGGGTTCCAGGATCAGGCTGCGCGGCATGCGGGCGCGGGCGCGCGAGCCCGACAGGATATCCAGCATCGGCAAGGTGAATCCGGCCGTCTTGCCGGTTCCGGTCTGAGCCGTGCCCATGACGTCGCGGCCCATCAGGACGTAGGGGATGGCCTGTTCCTGGATCGGCGTCGGGTGGCGGTAGCCCATGTCGTCGATGGCGCGCAGGACTTGTTCGGAAAGGCCCAGGTCGGCGAACACGACACGGGCAGGTTCCGGCGGCGGCCCGGCCGAGATCGGTATCAGGACGGGGTTCTCGTCGTCTTCGTCCTGGTCGTCGCCTTCGTCCCAATGTTCGTCCGTGTCGGCTTCGACCTCGGTTGGGGCGTTTCCGTCGACGTCAGCCGGCTTGTACGGAACGGGCGCGGCGTCTGCCGGGCGTTCCGTCGCCGCGTTCTCTCGCTCATTCTGATCGGCGGCGACATCTTGCCGGGGGCTAGGTTCCGCAACGGGACGGTCCGCAGCCTGCGGATCAGAGGCGGTCGGTTCCCGTGAGGCGGTCGTGGTTTCGGTCAAATCCGGTCCAGTCGATGGTAGGGGTGCGGTTTGTGGTAGGCCATTCCGCGCTGAGCCGCGGGGCGCGCCAGACAGTCGAACGCTCATCCAGTCGAACGCTCATCCAGTCAAACGCTCATCCAGCGTGCGAGGTGCCCTGCATCCGCCCGCGCGCCGGGCGGGGTATCGTGATTACCAGGACAAAAGTCAAGGATCGGAGCCTGAAGATAGCCCCGCCACAACACCGGCTATCAACTTTGGCGCTGTGGGCCGACAAAAAATAAGGATGACCCCAGGGGATGCAATAGTCGATGCAGGGGTTGCTTGCGGACAAGCAGGCGTGGATCAGCTATGGATGACTGTCCCGACTCGCTCCCCTGCCAGGGCCCGGGTCAGATTTCCGGGCACCAGTCCATTGACGATTCGCACGCTCTTGACGAGTTTGGCGCGCGCCAACAGATCTAGCACCACAGGCTCGATCGGCAAGGTCGGCAAGCGCATCGCGATCAGTTCGGCGGCCCTGATCTCCGGAATGAACGCGGCACCGGGATCGAGCTTCGGATCGGCGGTGTATACGCCGTCGACATCCTTGATCAGGATGACGCTGCGGGCGCCGAAGACCTCGCCCACAAGGTAGGACCCGGCATCGCTGCCATGCGGCGGAATTTTCCCCAGTGCCGGCGGATGTTCCCACAGATCGTACGGCGGCACGCCGTTGAACACCGCGCCCCGCGCTGCTGCCAGCATCGCCGGCAGAAGTTGCACGATGAAGGGGGCTTCGAGATAGACGAAACCCTGGCTCGCCAGAAGGCAGGACACCATGTAGGCGTTCTGCGCCGCCGATTTCGCCGCCAGGGTCGCCAGTGCCCCTGTGGGAAGGCCGAGATCGAGGCCAACCGACAGGATATGCCTGGCGCGGACGCCGGGTCCGACGCCGATGACCTGGGTGTGGGCGGACTGGTTCGTCAGGATTTCGTCGAGCACGGGAAGCACAGCGGCGTGGCCGCGATCCATGATCGACTGGCCGCCGATCTGGATGACGTTCAGCTTCGGCAGAATGCGGCGCACCGGCGCCTCGGTGCCGGCGATCACCCGCCGGTCGACCAGGGACTCGCGCATCAGCTTCGACGTGACATGCTGGGCGCCGCTCATGGTGTGCCTCCTGGCGGCGTCCATTGCTTGAGCGGCGTGGCGTTGTAGATGGTGGTTCCCACCGGCTCGCCGTCCAGCGCCGCCGTCAACTGGCCGGGTTTCAGGCCGTTGACGAACTGGATTTCCCGGATGTGGCGGGCGTTCAGCATGATCTCCAGCACCGCCCGTTCCACGATCAGATCGTTCAGATCGAGTTTCAGCAGTTCCTGAACGCTGATCCGCGGGATGAACCCGGCTCTGGCGTCCTTCTTCGGGTCGGCGGCGTAAAGACCGTCCTCATCCTTCACGTAGATCATCTTGCGCGCACCGAAGACCTCGGCAATCAGGAAGCAGCCGGTGTCGGTCCGCTGTGGCGGGATGCGGCCGACCTCGGGATTATGCTCCCACAGTTTATAGGGCGGCATGCCCTGGCAGATGACGGCGCCGCGCTCCATCAGATAGTGCGGCACGGAGGCAAAACCCTCCGGCTCCAGGAAGGCGATGCCGTGGCTGGCGAGCAGATATTGCAGCATCTGCGCGTTCTGCCAGGCGACCGCGGTGCCGAGGACCGTCAGCACGCCGACCGGCAGGCCGAGGTCAATCGCAAGTGAGTAGATATGCCGCGCGCGTGTGCCGGCGCCGGTTCCCAGGATCATCTTGTGGCGCGGCAGGTTGGTAACGATCTCGTCCACCACCGGCATCAGTCCCGCGCGTCCCCGGTCCATGATGCTCTGGCCGCCGATCTTCACGACATTGGCCCATGGCACCAGAGCGAGGCTGGGCGTGTTTTCAGTCGCGCGCATCAGCGATTCGTCGCTGAACGATCCGCTTATCAGGCGTTTGCCGAGGTCGGTCAGCATCGCATTCTGGACTGAACCGGGCATTCAGAGTGTGCTCCGCTGCTGCTGAAGGCGATGGATGATCAATTTGAAGCGGTGTTGTTCCGGCCACGCGGTGTCGAGTGACCCGAACTCTTCTGCCGCCCAGGCGGCGAGCCGGTGCATGGCTTCGTGCTTCACTGGTTCGTCCAGAACCGAGAACCGGGCGCCGCCGCGATGGCGTTCAAGGAACGTGGCCGGCGTAAGGTTGGCGCTCCAGGCGGCGGGGGTGAGGACGGTTGGATTGGGCATGACCTGCGCCAGCCAGGACAGCGCGTCGTCCCAGAGTTTGTCGCGATAGGGGTGGATGTCCATGCTGTCCAGAATCGCTGCCAGGCGGGATTTCATTTGTGCGTCAATCCCGTCCACCGGGGCCGCGACACGGCCGACGATCAGTGTGCCGGTGGGGCGCAGAACCCGGATGGCATCGGCCAGCAGGGGACGCCAGCCGGACGCGCCGCTGAGGACCTGGATCAGCAGCACGGCGTCGAATGTCGCGTCCGGGAAGGGCAACCGGGCGCCGTCCGCCTGGGTGAGGCTTGGGCTGGGGGTGTAGCCGGCGAAGCTGCGCAACATGCCGAACGAGAGATCGGCGCCGGTGTAGTCGTCGCCGGCCTGCACAAAGGCGCGGCCGATCCGGCCAGACCCGGCCCCCAGGTCCAGAATGCGGGGCCGGAGCGACTGGGTGGCGCTGAGGATTGCTTCCCGGATCGCGGCCGGCACACCGTCCGGCAGCGTTCGGTGCCGTTCGAAGTCCTGGGCCATCGTGTCGTACACGTTCATGGGTGACTGGCCGAAAGCCGTTAGTGATGCTGCATCTGAATCATCGAGGGGTTGGTGGCGAGATTGACCGCCAGCATCATGCCGCGATCCTCATGCGCCAGGATGTGGCAATGCAGCACATAGGACCCGGCATAATCGACGAACCGTGTGCGCATCGTGAAATAACCGGGCACGACGGTGGTGGTCCCGGGGACAGTCGTTGCATCCGGAATCGGGAAAACGTCCCACCAGATGTTGGTTTTCGCAGCGTATACCGAGGCGCGTGTTGGGCAGGGGTGCCAACTGGCCGGATCGCTGCTGAGCAGGCACTGGCCGGGTTTTGGGGTGCCGCTGAAGATATACAGCGGTATTGCTATCGCGTTACTGTCGAACTGCACCTGCCCCTTCTCATTGACCAGCGGCGCGTTCGGGTCGAACACCTCGGTGACCTGGAACGGGTTGAGGTGGATATGGAAGGGATGATCGATTCCGCCGTTTGTGGTGTTGGAGATTTTCCATTCCTCAACCGTACCGAGCTTGTTGATGGTCAGGGCGGGACCTTCCTCGAACTTTTGCTGTGCGCCGCCGTCGATTCCGATCGTGTGCTGGCTGGCGCCGGATGCGACACCGGCGGTCTGGAAGTTCAGCGCCCGCGCCGGTGTGTTGATCTCAGTCGTCGCGATGTCCTTCAGAAATTCCGGTCGAGCCGGCATCGCCGGCAGCATCGGCATGGTGACGGCTTTGCCGGCCACCTTGAGCGTCAGCAGCGGCGTGGTCGGGGTCTGCGTGTCCTGGGCCTGGCTCTGCGAGACGCCCTGGGCGACAAAAATCGTCAGATTCGTGTTTGCCGCCAGAACAGTTGGTGCTCGGACCAACAGGTCGATCCGGTTGCCAGCCGCAACGAACACCGGACGCTGGGCTCGGCTGTGGAAGTTGGCGTCGTCGAACTGCACGCCATCCTGGGCGGTCTGTTGCCAGGTGAAGCCCGCCGGCAGCGACTTGAGATAGAAGCCGCTGATCGTGGAGGCATTGACGATTCGCCAGAGCTGCACTTCGCCTGGGTTCATCGACACGGTCGGCAGTTGCTGGCCGTTGATCGAGAACGGTGCCGCGCCGCCGATCTGGCCGGTCGTTTTGGTTTCGAAACGGGGTGTTCCGGCAAGCTGGTTGACCAGCAAGGTGGTCTGAAGAATAGGCCAGTTGGGCGCGGGCTTGGTCTGGCCCGGCAGCTTCCGGTTGTTTGGATGGTTCAAATAGTAGCCCTTGATGGCGCCATCGTAGCCGCCGGGCGAATTGTCTTCGATGATGAACGCCCCGGCCATGCCGTTCGACACGTTCAGCGCGGTGGAGCCGTGCTTGTGGGCGTGATACCACATCGTGCCCGGCGCCTGGCCCATCTGCATCGATCCCGCGGGCTGTTCAGTGCCCGGGAACTTCGGCAGCAGGAAGCAATAGGGGAACGATCCGACGTAGTATTGCGGAAATGCGCCAGCGGCATCCTGCATCGCATCGACCGGCCACAATTGCTGCTGCTCGGCCTTGCCGGCGTCATAAGCCTGCAGCATCGCCTTTTGACCGGCCAACCAGTTCGGGATGCCCATCTGGGACCAGGTCAACGGCCACTCCAGCAGATTGTTGGCCTTCAGCTTGCTTTCGCAGTTGGCGAAGAACGTGTTGAAATCTGAGGCGACCGAGGCGCCGGTGACGATGGGCGGCCCAGCATTCGGCCGCGGCGACGGGCGGATGCCCAGAAACACGTTATCCGCCGTGCCCATCGGGCTGGTGTGAGTGCCGTGGAAATGCAGATTGCCGGTGGTCGAGCCATGGAAGCAGTTCGGCATGTTATCGAACGAGTTGTCGGAAAGCTTCGGATAGCCGGTGCCGTTGGTGACGGAATCGCATCCGGCGCCTGGCACATTGATCTGGCTGGGTGACAGGTTTTCCCAGCGGTCGATGGTGTCGCCGTAATCCAGCGGATCGATCTGATTGATGAATGTCAGCTCGACCACATCGCCCAGGCTAGCCCGCAGGGTTGGTCCGGGGATGGTCGGGGGCGGCGTCTTGGTGTTTGCCGGTCCGACACTTTCCGTTGTCTGGAACAACCGGTGAAGTTGCGGGACGCACTTCAACGTCTGCGGGTTGGGCGTGGTCTGCCGCAGGGCCTGCGCCCGCGGGCTGTCGGCCAGCACGATGGTGCCTTTCAGCCGGCCGCCTTGCGAGACGATCTCGGGCAGTTTCGTTGCTGTCAGATCAAGCCCGGCGGGACAGGGGACGGTGTATTGAGCCAGTGCTGGCCGTATCTGCGATAGAATGACCGCGGCAACCAGCAGGCCAAATATCACCCGGCTTGGCCACACCCTGTTAATGCTTCCCGGAGGGCCGGCGATGCTGGAAATTTCCATTCCACTCTCCCCAATTTTGTTTCTCTGGCCCAGGTCGTTGCCGGGCCGACCGCGGCAGCTTTGGGCTGCGACGGGTGCCCGATCAGAAGATCACGATCTGGCCGCGTTCGTCGGGATGATTCTTGCAGCAGTAACAGATGACCGAACCGGCGGTCAGCGGTGTCGCTGCTCCTCCAGCGGTGGCGGGCGGCAGGGTGGCAGGTACGACATACTGCGGTGTGGACGAGGCGTTAGCCCCAATTGGCTGCGAGAAGAATAGCCCAGACCCGACAGGATTGCTGGCGACGGGTGCGCCGGTTGGTGTGTTGCCCTCTGTCGGCCACGGCTGATGCGTTTCGGTGGTTGCATTGCCCCAGGTGACGATGTCACCGACTTGCGCCTTCACCGGATCGCCCGGATTGGCGTCGACGCCCCAGGGCTGAAAGGCCGCTGCTGCACCCGCTGGTACGATTCGGACTGACCAGTTCTGGCTTCCGGACATAGCGACCTCCTGATCTTTGAGGACAGGGTTGCATCGGGAAATCGGACGACGCAAGAAGAATTATGCCGGTATTGTCGCCGTAATATACGAACGACTATAGTGGTCGGGCTGAGTTTACGAGTGAAATCTTCATCCTGGGCGACAAAGGACTTTTTTTGAAACAGTACAGCGCGGCACGCCGGAGCGGTGGGGCCGTAATGATAATGCTTTCTCGCCACATAGCACGCGTCGGGCCCGTGTAGAAAATCATGCCTTGGCCGATTTAAGAGATTGCAGCGTTGGCCGTCCGCGGTTCCAACCCGTTGGGCTCGCCGGCTACAGAAGAAACGGCAGCATTACCGCGGTCAGCAATGCGTTAAGGCCCATCGCGATACCGGCGAAGGTTCCGGCCAGCGGGTCGACCTGAAAGGCGCGTGCGGTGCCTATCCCGTGCGCGGCGAGGCCGGCGGCGAAGCCTCGGGCGCGTTTGTCGGTGATCCGCAGCCGGTTCATCAGCGGCGTGACCACGATCGCGCCCACGATGCCGGTCAGGATCACCAGCACGGCGGTCAGCCCGGCGTCGCCGCCGAGGCGCTGGGAGATTCCCATCGCCACCGCCGCGGTGACCGATTTGGGCGCGATTGAGGTCACGATCGTCGGCGAGGCACCCAGCAGGCGGGCAATCAGCACCGACGAAACGATGGCGGTGAGCGAACCCGTCAGCAGTGCGCATGCCATCGGCAGGATGGATCGCAGGACCAGTTGCCGGTTCTGGTAGAGCGGGATACCCAGCGCGACAGTGGCGGGGCCGAGCAGGAAGTGGATGAACTGGGCGCCGTCGAAATAGGTGGCGTAAGGCGTGCCGGTCCCGCGCACCAGCGCGCCGACCAGGCACATCGACATCAGTACGGGGTTGGCCAGCGGGGCGCGGTGCAGCGCCGCCGATATCCGCTCGCACAGGCAATAGGCCAGAATGGTCACCGTGAGCCAGAGCAGGGGCGAGCGAGCGAGATAGACCCAAAGTGCGAAGACGTCGCCGTTCATTGCGTGCCGAGCTTCATTTGGGCGCTGCTGTCAATTGCGCGGACCGATGCGGCGTGGCGAATGCGCTTGCCTCGGTCCGCGGGCTCGAAGCCAGTGCATCCAAGCAGCGGTGGCTGTCGCGCCGGGACTCATGATGCGCGGCGCGCCACGAAGCTGAATACCCAGGCGGTGACAGCCAGACTGAGGACGGTTGACACCAGCAGTGCCGCCGCGATTGCCAGGGCGTTGCCGGCCAGGACGTCAAGGCGTTGCACGACCCCTACGCCGGCCGGGATGAACAGCAGCGACAGATGCGACAGCAGGCCGCGTCCGGTTTGCTCGAACGTGCCGTCCCGCAGTTCTTCGGGCGCCAGGAGGCCGATCCGATCACGTGCGAGCAGCAGCAGCACGCACAGGACCAGACCGATGACCGGCCCGGGCACCGCGATGCCGGCGCCGCGGGTGATCGCCTCGCCGACCAACTGACACAGCAGGATCAGGCCGAGGCTGAGGAGCATGCGGCGTGCCGGCTAGACCCGTTCGATAAGCGCGGCGATGCCCTGGCCGACGCCGATGCACATCGTCACGACGGCGCGCTTTTGCCCGAGCGTTTCCATCGCGTTGACGGCGGTGAGCGCGAGGCGGGCGCCGGACATGCCCAGCGGGTGGCCCAGCGCGATGGCACCGCCATGCGGGTTCACGTGGTCGGCGTCCTCGGACAGACCAAGCTGGCGCAACACCGCGATGCCCTGGCTGGCGAAGGCCTCGTTCAGCTCAAACAGATCGACGTCGCCGATCGACAGGGCGGTCTTAGCCAGCAGTTTTTGCACGGCGGGCGCGGGGCCGATGCCCATGATGCGGGGCGGCACGCCGGCGGTGGCCATGGCGACGACGCGGGCGCGGGGGGTCAGGCCGTGGCGCTTGGCACCTTCTTCGGAGGCCAGGATCAGCGCGGCGGACCCGTCGTTGACGCCGGATGCATTGCCCGCCGTCACCGTGCCGGGATCGCGGAACGGGGTTCTCAGTTTCGCCAGCATCTCAAGCGTCGTGTCGGGGCGCGGGTGCTCATCGTGTGCGACAACGGTGTCGCCCTTGCGGCCTTTGATCGTGACGGGTGTGATCTCCTTGGCGAAGAAGCCGCTGTCCTGGGCTTTTTTGGCACGCTGCTGGCTGTTGTAGGCGAATTTGTCCTGGTCGGCGCGGGAGATTTGGAATTCCTCGGCGACGTTCTCGCCGGTTTCCGGCATCGAGTCGGTTCCGTAGGCCTTCTGCATCAGTTTGTTGACGAAGCGCCAGCCGATGGTGGTGTCGTGGATTTCGGCGGAGCGGGAAAAGCCCTCCGGCGCCTTGCCCATGACGAAGGGGGCGCGGGTCATGCTTTCGACGCCGCCGGCCAGCATCAGGTGGGCGTCGCCGGACTTGATCGCCCGGGCGGCGGTGCCGACGGCGTCGAGGCCCGAGCCGCAGAGGCGGTTGATGGTGGAGCCGGAGACGGCGGTGGGAAGGCCGGCCAGCAACACGGCCATGCGGGCGACGTTGCGGTTGTCCTCGCCGGCCTGGTTGGCGCAGCCCATGATGCAGTCGTCCAGCGCTTCCCAGTCGATGCCGGCGTTGCGTGCGGCGAGCGCGCGGATCGGGTGGGCGGCAAGGTCGTCTGCGCGGAGGTCCTTCAGCGCGCCGGCATAGCGGCCGATCGGGGAGCGAGTGAAGTCGCAGATATAGGCTTCGGACATGAACGCGTTCTCCCCATGGGTTGGTGGACGAGATTAGAGGCGACACGTCTTTAAACGCTGATGGCCGGGGAGACCAGACCGGCCGCGGGCCGCCTCGGCGCTTGGCCTTCGGCCATATGCCGGGCTATCTGGACACCAATCGAACTGGAGGAAGCAACAATGCTCGATATGACCGGAAAAGTGGCGATCGTCGCCGGCGCGGGGTCTGTCGGCCCCACCGGCAGCACGATCTGGGGCAACGGCAAGGCGACGGCGGTCCTGCTTGCGCGCCAGGGCGCCTCGGTCTTTCTGCTGGACATCAGCGAAGAGGGGATGGGCGAGACAAGTTCGATCATCGAAGGCGAGGGCGGCGCGTGTGCGACCCATCGCTGCGACATGACGATCGCCGCGGACGTGCAAGAGATGGTGCAGGCCTGCGTGGATCGTTTCAAGCGGATCGATGTTCTGGTGAACAATGTCGGCGGGTCGGCACCCGGCGATCCGGTCTCGATGACCGAGGAGGTGTGGGACCGCCAGATCAACTTCAACCTGAAGACGGCGTTCCTGGGCTGCAAATACGTGTTGCCGGTGATGGTTGAGCAGGGGAAGGGGGCGATTGTGAATATCGCCTCGGTCGCCGGGATGCGAAACGATTTCCGCAGTGGCCGCTCGCATGTCGGCTACAGCGCGTCGAAAGCGGGGGTGATACAGCTTTCCCGGTCGGTGGCGGGGACCTATGCGAAAAAGGGTATCCGCGTGAACACTGTCGTGCCGGGGCTGATGCACACGCCGTTGGTCGAGTATCGGCTGGCGCGCACCGTCGGCGGCAATGACGTGCAACAACTGATCGAGGCGCGCAATGCGGCGGTGCCGGTGGGGCATATGGGCGATGCATGGGACGTGGCGCACGCGGTGCTGTTCCTGGCGTCCGACGAGGCGCGCTTCATCACCGCGACGGAGATCGTGGTGGATGGGGGCAGCACGGCTTCGATGCCGTAGAATTGAGTTACAAAACTATCTCGGAAATCCTATCTGACTAGTCTGGTCAGTAATGGTTTGTTAACATGTTCCCGGTACAACGGCCGCTGGATCAGCGACTTGGTGATGAGGCTCCCCATCAGGGGGCCGCATCCTGGAAGCTGGAAGATGCCAAGGCGAGGTTCAGTGAAGTGGTCAGATTAGCGGAAGGCGGGGCTCCTCAGCACGTCACCGTGCGAGGCCGGGCGGCAGTCGTGGTCCTGTCGGCGGCCGATTACGCGCGCCTCGCGCCGGCGGCGACCAGTCCAACGCTTGCCAGCCTGTTCGCGGACAGCCCCTTCGCCCGCCTGCACGACTTCGATGACGGTCTGGTCCGCGAACGCTCACCCGTCCGTGACGCCCCCGCCTTCGAGCCGTGACATCCGCCACTCCGCGTGGCTGGCTGATCGATACCAATGTCGTGTCGGAACTACGGAAGGGGCCACGCTGCGCAGCGCCGGTGAGGGACTGGGCGACCAGCGTGCCGCCGGTTGCCTGCCACCTCAGCCGGATCAGCGTCGCCGAAATTCGTTTTGGGATTGAGCGTGCGGCCAGCCCGGATTTTCGCGCCGAGCTTGAAGCGTGGCTGCGGGACGGCTTGCTGCCCTGGTTCGGCGCGCGGATTCTGGAGGTGACTGAACGCGTCCTGCTGCGGTGGCGCCGGCTGGTTTGGGAAGGGCAAAGGGTCAACTACACCTTCGCCCAACCGCATGCCCTGCTGGCGGCAACGGCTCTGGAGCATGAACTGGGTGTTGTGACGCGGAACACCGATGATTTCGAGCGCGCCGGCGTTCTGCTGCTGAACCCATGGCTGCGGGCGGCATAGGTATCATGCTTGGGGCATCCGTTGCCGCCCCGGTCACGGCATGAAGGCGCCGCCGTTCACGTGGATGGTCTCCGATCAAGGGAAGTGAGATCCCATGCCCGGGACCTAACCCGCCGTGCGCATGGCACCCACCGCAACCGGCCGCTGCTCGCCCAACGTATGCCGGGTCAGCGTGAACGAGACGGCCGCGCCGATCAGCGACAGCGACCCCGCCAGGACGAAGGCGGAGGCGAAGCTGCCGGTGATCTGCACGATGTAGCCGGTGATGATCGGTGCCAGCAGACCGAACACGTTGCCGCCCAGCACCATGAAGGCGAAGGCTCGGCCGCTGTCGGCCTGCGAGCGGAGCAGATCGTTGGCAAGTGCGGCGTTGGTCGCGCTGGCGGTGCCGCCGAAGCTGACCGGGAAGATCGTCAGGATGACCACCATCGTCAGTGAATCGACGTACGGGATCACCACACCGACCGCACACAGCAGCAGGCAGCTCACGACCACGATCCGCCGGGCGCCGGTGTGCATCGTGTGCGGGGTGAGGATCTTGTCGCCGATCCAGTTGGTCAGGATGATCACCGCTCCGCCCACCAGGAACGGGACCGCGGTGAACAGGCCGGAGTTGACGATTGAAAGCCCTCGCGCGGTCTGCAAGTAATTGGGCAGCCAGGTCAAGTATAAATAGACCGAATAGACCGCGCAGCCCTGTGAGATGGCCAGCCCCCACATGGATGGCGAGCGCAGCAGGCCGCGATAGCCGACGCCGCCGTGCTGCGCCAGCGGTTGGGTGCCGTGCCGTTCCGCCAGGATCTGGCGCCGTTCGGCTTCGGGCAGCCAGCTTGTCCGCTCCGGCGTAGAAACGAACACCAGCCACACCGCGACCCAGACCAGGCCGACCGCTCCGGTGATGACGAACGACCAGCGCCAGGACAGGGCGGCGATCAGCCAGCCGACGACGGGTGCACTCAGGGCGGGCCCGAACAGCGTGCCGGCCTGGATGCAGCCGACCGCCAGACCGCGTTCGGTGCAGGGTGCCCAGTCGCGGACGGCGCGGTAGCTGACCGGGAAGGTTGGTGCCTCGCCGGCGCCCAGGCCGAGGCGGGCGAGAATGATCGTGCCGAAGCCCGTGGTGGCAGCGGTGAGCATCTGTGCGACGGACCAGAACGCGGCGCCGATGGCGGCGAGCCGGTGCGCTCCGAAACTGTCCACCAGCCGGCCGCTGGGCAGCATCATCGCGACGTAAGCCCACAGAAATGACGAGAACAGGTAGCCGAGCTGGACGGGGGACAGGCCGAATTCCTGCGCGACGGAGCGGCCAGCGACGGACATGTTGATGCGATCGAGATAGCAGATCACGTTGAACAGAAAGAGCAGGAAATACACCCAGTACCGGCGATGCGTCATAGGCTCGGCGTCCCCCGTTTGTCAGTTTTTGGCTGATGGCAGCGTAGCAGGACCGTCGCGCAAGTCTATCCAAACGGCCGTGCGTTGGTGTTGCTTCACCCGCCCCGGGCCGCGACGGGTGCGGGCGCTGCGTCGGCGGTCCCGTTCGCCTCGATCGGCTTGAAGGTCGGCTGGAACCATCGTTGCGCGATCAGCGTCGGCACCACCGCGCTGCCGATCACGGCGGTGACGAGGATCGTGTACTGCTGCTGATTGATGATGTGGTTGGTCAGTCCGAACAGTGCCGATATGCTGCCGAAGGTCAGACCTGTCGACATCAGCAACGTGGTGTACATGCCCTCGCGCGGTTCGAAGCGGAAGACGCGGGTCAGTGGCAGGATCCCGACGAATTTCGTTATCATCTTGATGGCGAGGTAGATCAGGATAAGGCCGATGGAGGCGATGACGGCGTGGGCCTCGACCAGCGAGCCTGCTTTGAGAAAGTAGAACGGCGTCAGGATGGTGAAGGCGACGATGCGCATGCGGTTCGGTAGTTCGCGGTCCTTGAGGAATGTTGGGGCCAGGACCATGCCGACCAGATAGGCGGGCAGCAC